>NZ_JAHBDJ010000001.1:0-174588 GCF_019956375.1 Pseudomonas sp. GL-R-19
GGAAAATCACTGTCCAAGTGCTCGTGGAATCAGTGTCCAAGTGGCCGTGGAATGAGTGTCCAAGTCAGCGTGGAATCGCTGTCCAAGTGTTCGTGGAATGGGTGTCCAAGTGCGTGTGGAATCCGCAGCCATGGAAGCATTGATGGCATTTCGTCAAGGGCGCCGCTTGTGGCGCGAGATAGCAATAACCTGCGCGACCATTACATAGCCCACAAGCCAGGGGCCCCGGTTGCGGTCGTGATTGACCTCTGCAAACCTCCATCGCTTGCAACGAGATCGCTGCGCTTTCCAGGATTTAACGCGCCCCCCCCTTCATGCCCCTTGAGCAAGCGCTCCACTGCATACATGGCCAACCGTGAATGAGACAATTAGGGTTTCCAGTCAGTAGATCGGCCTTTACGCGCCATTTTTTGATAAACGGCACCTGTCAATTTATGATCTTGGCCAGAAACTCTGCGAGATGCAGTGGTTCATGCTCGCTGACGTTTCGAATCTGCCCACGGCAGCTAAATCCATCTGCCACTACCTGTGCATCAGTTGGAACGGCGTCCAGATGAGGCTTGAACTCCTGAATACCGATAGTTTTTGCTACTGGGGCACTCTTGCTGTGGTAACCATACGCCCCTGCTACCCCACAGCAACCGGCTTGAATTACCTGCCCGGTGCCACCCAATTGTTGAAGCAGAGTCTGCTCCGCCCCCATTCCTCCACATGATTTCTGATGACAGTGGCCGTGGATGCGTACGTCTTGGGCAGACGAAGGCAATGTGATGTCTTGGTTCTTAATAAACTCACTAAGGGTCTGAATAAGTACTTTCAGCTTTGCGGCTCTGGGGTCATCGGGAAATAGACCCGGCATCTCGTCTCGGAAAACCGAGAGGCAACTGGGCTCTAGAACTACTATGGGCATGCTTTCAGCCAAAGCCGGTTCTAGTTGGTCGAGGATCGCTTCAAGATTGGCTTTGGCTTGATCCACCAGTCCAACGTCATAGTAGGGACGTCCGCAACAGATATGGCGCTTAAGCAACCTGACGGTGAAGCCTAGCTTTTCCAGGACGTCTACACCAGCCTCCAGAACCCTGGGTGTGAAGCCATTGTTAAAACTATCCACCCAAAGCAGCACTTCGCGACCAGCCGGTACTTCTTCACTGCGCAGCAACCGTCGGGCGGTGTCGTCTGCCCGGAAACTACGCGAAGCCACAGTAGGAAAGCGCACATCCGGCGCCAGCCCCATGAGGCCACCTAAGGCCCGAACCGGGCGAGCTTGCATGGCTAGATTTATCAGGGGAGCCACTCGTGTAGCCAGCGGCAACCACTCACCGATCCGGCCAATCATGGCATCCATCAAAGGACGTCGGCGATTAGCATAATGTCGGTATAAGAATTCAGCCTTATACCGCGCGATATCAACGTTGGTAGGGCAGTCCGTTTTACAACCCTTGCAGCCTAAACACAGATCCAGGGAGTCCTTTATCTCGGTATTGTCCCAGTCGTCCTGTATTACCTCACCTTTCAACATCTCGAAAAACAAGCGTGCCCGCCCTCGAGTGGAGTAACGCTCATCACGCGTTGCTCGGAAGCTTGGGCACATAGTCCCCCCCTCAAGGGAGCGGCACTTGCCCATACCAATGCAGCGCTCAGTTTCCCTGGCGAATCCTTTGTCACCCAAGCCCTTGTGATAGGTGAAGGGACTTGCCACTTCGCGTCGAACGTAGTCTTTCCCTAAGCGTAAGTTGGCATCAACCGGCATGGCGTCAATTAACTTGCCTGGGTTCATCCGGTTGCGCGGATCCCAAATTCGCTTGAATTGGCCAAAGGCTTTCATCACATCCGGCGAATACATGATGTGCAGATATTCACCCTTGGCTTGGCCGTCGCCGTGCTCTCCAGAGAGAGAACCACCGTATTTGACTACCAGGTGTGCAGCCTCATCTAGGAAGGCGCGCCAATTATCCAGACCTCGCTGGGATTTGAGGTCGAAGGTGATCCTGGAATGTACGCATCCGTCACCGAAATGGCCATAAAGATTGGTCTTGTAGCCATAGCGTTCGACCAGCGCTGAAAACTCGCGCAGGTAGGCCCCCAATTGCTCAGGTTCGACTGCGGCATCTTCCCAGCCCACTACAGGATCCGGTTCATTGGGATCAAGCCCAAGCGATGTGGCCGAAGCACCGGTTTCGCGGATAGTCCATATGCGGCTCATCAGTGTGCTGTCGGTAATCAGAAGAACACTGGGTGCTCCAGGCAAAGCTGGGGATATATCAACGGCCTTCTGTCCTGCACGTACCGCATCCTCATAGGAATCAGCTCCGAACTCGACCATGAGCCATGCCTTGCCCTCAGGTAGCTCGGCGATGTCATCCAGTTTCATACCCCGCTGACGAAGTCCGCCGATAATCCCCTCGTCGAGCCCTTCCATCGCAATAGGTGTGAGAGGCAACAACTGAGGCACAGAGTCAGCTGCGAGAACAATATCTGTGAATCCGAACACCACAAGAATCCGCTTGGCGGGATTCTTCACTAAAGTCGTTTCTGCCCGAAGGACAGTGACACAGGTACCTTCCACACCCACCAGGGCACGTGCGATATTGAAACCGTTTTCTGGAAGCAGTTGATCCAGGTTGTAGCCTGAGACTCGACGCTTCAATGTCGGAAAACCAGATCGAATTGCCTCGGCATTTTCGTCGACCAGATTCTTTAGTGCTCGCACGATTTCTGCTCGCCGACCTCCAGCATTCAGATGCTCCTCATAAGCCGTCTCATCGGTGGGGCCCACCCAAAATCGTTCACCGTCGTAAGTCAGAATCTCCAACCTCTCGACATTTTCCACGGTCTTTCCTGCCATGACCGAGTGTGCACCACAAGAATTGTTGCCGATCATTCCCCCCAGCGTGCAACGGCTGTGGGTAGCTGGATCGGGTCCAAAGGTCAGACCGAAAGCAGAAGCTGCTGTCTTGAGTTGGTCGCAAATCACACCCGGCTCTACAAGGGCAGTTCTGCGCACTTCATCGATTTCATGGATGCTTGTTAAATACTTCGAAGCATCGATGATTACTGCGGCATTGACAGCTTGCCCGCACATGGACGTGCCAGCTCCCCGCGGCAAAATCGGAAGGTCAGCGTCTTCACATAGAGCTACAGTCTTGACTAGGTCATCGATTGTCCGAGGAATCACTACGCCGATGGGTAGCTGACGATAGTTCGAGGCTTCAGAAGCGTATACTGCACGAGTTGCAGCATCGAAGTGGATCTCGGCGGTGGTCAGCGAGGAAAGCTTCTCGCGAAACGCCAGAAGTCTGTTGAGATCAAAGGTACGCCCGACCTCTGGCCTAGCTTGAGCCCCAGTTACGTCGTCAAGGCTTACTGCAATTTGGCGGGTCGTAGTATTCATTGATGCACCTAGCGGTTGCGTTAAAGTTTCCTCAGTTTATTCAATGGATTAAATTTCGTAATTAGCCTAAAAAGAAATCCATTCTTGAATCTAAGTAAATAGTGTCCGCCCGAATTGACGATCTCAATACCTTTACTCGGGTTGCGAGCCGGGGCAGCTTCACGACTGTGGTGCAGATGCTCTGTCTGTATTGTGCGGTGAAGAGCAACCAACTTATCCAAGCTAAAGGCTCAACATTCGACTGATTCAAGTCCGCAACTCTGGGCAAACCCCAAAAGCTCAGCGTTGCCAAGGGGCGGCAATTGCACCTCCTGAATTATCAACTTGTTCAACACCCACGGATCGAATCAGGAGAGGCGCTCGGTTAGCGCTTGGGCGAGGAAACGGGTAAATTCCGAGATACGCTGGGGCACGTGTCGACGCTGCTGGTATACGGCATAAATGTCCGCATGGGGTGCGTGGTACTCGGGCAACAATGCAACCAACTCGCCACTGGCTAGATGCTCCAGGGCATCCCAGCGCGAACGCAGGATCAGTCCATGCCCGTCCAGTGCTAGTCGCATAGCCACCTCACCGTCATTGCTCGAAAGGGTGCCATGTACCTTCTGGCTGTATTCACGCCCGGCACGCGAGAATCGCCAGATCGCGTAATCGCTCTCGTATTGCTTGAGTACAATGCAATTGTGTTGCGCGAGATCGGCTACCGAGTGCGGTATCCCCGAACGCTCCAGGTAAGACGGTGACGCACAAAGAATTCGCGGGTTATTTACTAGGCGATGGGCAATCAGACGTGAGTCCGGCGGCTCGCCAATACGGATGTCTATATCGATATCAGCGTCCTGCAAATTTACCGGCTGACTGGACAGCTGCAATGACAATTCTAAATCGGGATGTCCGGCGGCGAAAACCGAAAGTAGCGGTGCAACATGACGGCGACCAAAACCAAACGACGCATTGATATTCAATTTCCCCCGCAGCATCGGTTGTCGGTTACCCAGCGCACTCTCCAGCTCTTCCAATTGGCGCAGGATTGGCCGAGCACCTTCTAGATAAAGCAACCCTTCAGGCGTCAGATCCAATCTGCGCGTCGTCCGCCGTATCAAATGCACACCGAGGCGCTGTTCAAGCAATTTCAACCTCTTGCTCACAGCGGGCAATGACAGTCCCAATTCGCGCGCGACAGCGGTCAAACTTCCATGGGTGGCGACGCGATTAAAGAAACTAAGGTCATCCGTGGTGGTGACAGACTCTTTACTCAGATTCAAGTATCGGTTTTCTCTTCGTCGAATTGTGCATTTCTAGCGAGTGAATACTCTAGCGCAACCTTCAGGCAAGCACTGCAGCAGAGATCGTGAGCTTCAGCCGCAGTGCGAGCACTGATAACGAAACCTCCTGCTTCCCCCCAATCTGGTTTTATGCATTACACCAAAACGGAAGGCACGAGCTGGCAATCCCGTGGATTTCATCAATGTTGCCGAGATTGGAAAACTCCTTCTCCGCAGAAACAAAAGGCTTGTGCCCCCAAGCTTCGGAAATTACCGAGACGCAACGTGCCTGGATAAAAACCGGGCCCGGTGGCCGCTCTACCACCACCGATGAGGTTCCTCTATGGCATCGTATTTGAAGCATTGGCCTAAGTTCAGCAATGCCGCTCAGCCTTGCATATTGCAAGCTTCGGACAGTTTCCGATACGTCATGGCTGCAGGATTGCCTGAGGTATCGATGTACTTCATTTCAGAAGTAATGACTTTGCAGGTGAGGGTCATGGGCTCGCTCAGCGAAACAACCTTGGCCACGTGCAGCGGCACTCCGTAGTCGTAAGTCACTGCGTTGGATGATGTCGTGTCATTTGCTTGGGTAAGACCCGCATATACCACAGTGGCGAGAGCGGTTGTCACAAACACTGCGCGATTGTTCATGATGGATCTCCGGTGCAGGCGAAAGTCAGTTCGACCTATTGTCGAACCTGCCGCACCAGACATCAGCAAAACCTGAGGGTGTGCGGTCCAGTGAAGTTTCGGACCGCTGGATTAAGAGATGGTTAACCCGACTAGATGCTACTTGTCGGCGGTCCCCAATTATTTTTCATTCTGCGCAACGGGTAATCCTTTGAAATCGCAAGCCAGGCGCTCAATGACATTAGCCCCCATCAGAGAGCCTCCTGGCTTTCTTGAATCTCGCCGGCGAGGATTTGAAGAGCTGCAACTACTTTGCAGCCGCGCTCTTCTGCATACAGCCAGATCGAAAGGTCGTGACTCGCAGACCAAGGCCTGGTCACAACCTCCGCAATGCGATAGCAGCATGAGTGCAGTAAGCATATTTACTGAAGGGCTTCATTCTGCCGGCAACCGCCCACACAAGTCCTTACTGCCCAGCAATCTGGCGTTCTCTTTCGGCAAACCCATATACGGATTTGATTTCCAGATACTCCTCCAATCCAAACACACCCATGGATCGACCGATACCCGATTGCTTGTAGCCACCCATCGGTGTCAGAGAATTGGTTTCAGCGCCATTGAAACTTATACGCCCGGCGCGCAAACCGCTGGCGAACTTGTAGCCGCGCTCAGGATCACCACTGAACACATAACCGCCCAGTCCATAGGGCGAATCATTGGCGATTTCCAGGGCCTGCTCTTCGCAGGTATAGGGCAACACAGCTAACACTGGTCCGAAAATCTCCTCTCGGCCAATGGTCATCTCAGGCGTCACGCCCACAAAGACACTGGGCTGGGTGAAAAACCCACGCTGGATACCTTTCGGCCTGCCTAAACCGCCGGCAATAAGACGTGCGCCTTCATCGATGCCGGACTGGATATGGCGCTGGATGCTGTCGAATTGTGCTTTGCTGACGATCGGTCCCATGGTGGTTTGCGGGTCATGAGGGTCACCGAGTCGATACTTGCTCACTTCATCAATCAAATAGGGAATGACCTGTTCGATCTGGGACTCATGCACCAGCATCCTGCTTGGTGCATGGCAAGACTGGCCAGCATTGAAGAAGCAACGTTGGATATTCCAGCGAGCTGCCTTCTCCAGGTCGGCATCACGCAACACGAGGTTGGCGGATTTGCCGCCCAGCTCAAGGCACACGCGCTTGATGGTCCGCGCCGCCGCCTGGCCCACCTGGCTACCTGCCCCGGTGGAGCCGGTGAATGACACCATGTCCACATCCGGATGGCTGGACATGGCCTCGCCAATCACCCGCCCCGAACCGTTGACCAGGTTGAACACTCCCTTGGGTACGCCGGCCTTGTGTAACACTTCAGCGAGCAAAATCGCACTGATCGGCGAATTGACGCTGGGCTTGGAAACCACCGTACAGCCAGCAGCTAAGGCATAGATCACTTTGATCACTTTGGTCTGGATTGGCCAGTTCCAAGGTGAAATCAATGCACACACACCGATCGGTTCACGGCGAACAATAGTGTCGCCAATGCGCGATTCGAACGGGTAAGTCTTGAGAAGATCACGAGCCACTTTCATATGGCTGATCGGGCCCATGACTTGAGCCCGTGCACTGACGGGAATACCTACCTCTTGCGCAATCGCAACGGCGAAATCTTCGAGGCGCTCTTCATAAGCGCCGATGATGCGGTCGATAAGCGCAATGCGTTCGTCGAGCGTTGTGTTGGAGTAGGTTTCAAACGCCCTGCGGGCTGCGGCAACTGCCCTATTGACGTCCTCCACCCCACCCATCGCCACGCTGGCGAACACCGCCTCGGTGGTCGGATTAATAAGCTCGCTGTAACTAGGTGTCAGCGGTTCCACCCACTCACCGTCTATGTAAAATTTTTCGTAACGCTGCATTCGTCTACCCTCGGACTGGTTGGTACGGCACTGGCATCAACTGCTGTGGGTGTAGCCGCCATCGCAGGCGATAGTCTGGCCGGTGATGAAGGCTGCGGCTGGGGTTGCCAGGAACATCAGGATACCCACCAGGTCCGTGGGCATCATGCCGCGGGGGATACACTGCAGGCTGGCGGCGCGCTCACGCAGTTCGACTGTCGGGTTGACCGTTCGCTCGACCTCGGTGGCTACCATTCCCGGGCGAATGCAGTTGACGGTGATGCCATGCGGCCCAAGCTCCCGCGCCAGAGAGTTGGTCATGCCGATGACGGCTGACTTGGAGGTTACATAGTGCAGGTAATTGACCGTGCCGCGGGGCACAGTGTCTGAAGAAATATTGATAATGCGACCGAAGTTCGCATCTCGCATCGCCTGGGCCACAGCACATACACAAAGGTAGGTGCCAGTCACGTTAACTCGCAAGACCGCCTCCCATTGCGTCAGGGGAATCTGGTCAAAAGGGCGCTTATCGATGGTCGCAAAGATCGAAGCGTTGTTGATCAACACATCTACATGGCCATAGCTCTCGACCACCGTGGCTACCATCGCATCGACGGAGGCTTTGTCGCCAACGTCCACCCGCACTGCCAATCCTGTACCTCCCGCTGCCTCGATTTCACCGACGACGGATTCGGCCTTGTCGATATTCAGGTCTGCAACCACGGCAATAGCACCAGCCGCAGCGAACTGCCGAGCCAACTCACGGCCAATGCCCTGGGCTGCTCCGGTAATGAGTACAACCTGCCCGTCAACACTGAAATCACGAGCGGAGAGCGGTACGCCCGAATCCATCGGAGCATGGGTTACGGATTGTTCAGTCATTTTGGTTCCTGGGTTTTGTTATTGGAGGATCTCAAATCGCTTGGCCAGCGATGGCCCTTGTGAAAATTATTAGCCACCACAACATCTAATGTCAACTGGTAGGATTTAATTAATATTTACCTTTCACCTTACCGCTGCCCGCCGACTACTGACCCCGCCCCCCATAAGCAATAAACGCTCCATATAAACGCAGTATGGCTGCCACCACTTGAACCTTTGGACGCTCAAAACCAGCCTGAAAGTGGATTACTGATATGTTGACACATTCCCACATTACGGGATATTTTTAATGAATACGGCATTAGGGCGCCTTCTGTCCCTCTGTCGAGCTGGGTGGGCAGCCGACAGGCCGCAGCCAAACATTGCATAGCGGACCCCACTGCGATCACACCTAAGAGGAAGTAAAAATGCGGGTATGCAAAGCTTCAGAGACCGACAGCGAGTTGGTAGGCACTATGCGTGAAGGGGTTCTGGCCCAGAGGCACTTGCTGTTCGGCCAGGATGGCTCGCCAAACAATTACGACCTGAACATGGGCCGCGCCGGTGAAGGTGGCTGGCGAACCCCGCGGCATCGCCACAACTTCGACCAGATTCGCTACATCATCAAAGGCTCCCTGCCCTACGGCGAAAACAAAGTACTGCAGGAAGGTTGGGTGGGGTACTTCCCAGAAAGCGTCCACTATGGCCCGCAGGATCGGGTAGAAGGGCTTGAAACGCTGGTGTTGCAGTTCGGTGGAGCTAGCGGCTTCGGTTACCTGAGCGTCGCTCAGCGCGAAGCAACCAATGCAATCCTCAATGAGAGAGGGCAGTTCCACAAAGGCCTTTACACCTACACCGACGAGAACGGAAAACAGCAAAGCATGGATGGTTCTGATGCCTGCTTTGAGCATGCCACTGGCCGCAAGCTGGAGTTTGCCACCCCGCGCTATGAAGACGTAGTGGCCATGAACCCCGCTGCCTATGACTGGATTGCCCAAGACTCGGAGGGTGTCTATGTGAAATGGATTGGAGCCTTCACTGAGCGCAATGCCCGCATCGGCTTCATTCGCCTAGATGCGAACGCGGTCTACGGCGGTGGCGAGCATCCCTCCATCGAAATCCTGTTTCTGGCCAAGGGTCGCGTTGCTGTGGGCGATCAGGAATACGGTCCGGAAACAGCCTTTGAATTCCTCGCGAACGAGGGCCCAGTTGCCATGCGCGCCGTGGAGCCGACCGAGTTTTTTTGCATGGTTCTGCCAAAGTTTTGAGGTCGAGCGGTGGTGCGGCCAATTGCCGCTCCCCCCTCCCCCGCGACTTCCTCCTCCGCTTGAACCTCTCGCAGCATCTATTCCCGAAGGATCATTCCAATGCCTGAAATGACAAAAATAATCACACTGAAAGACCCCTCCCTTCTACGCAACCGCAACTACATCAACGGCGAATGGGTTGACGCCGATGACGGTGCCGTTATCCAGGTACGCAACCCTGCGAATGGTGCTTTGGTTGCTACAGTTCCCGCCATGGGCACCGTAGAGACCCGTCGCGCCATCGAAGCCGCCGAAGCGGCGTTGCCTCAGTGGCGGTCAATGGTGGCCAAGGAGCGTGGCGCAATCATTCGCCGGATTGGCCAATTGATGCTGGAAAACAGAGACGACCTGGCCGCGATCATGACGGCTGAACAAGGCAAGCCCCTGGCCGAAGCAAAGGGCGAGATCGACTACGCTGCAGGCTTTCTGGAATGGTTTGCCGAAGAGGGCCGCCGGGTGTACGGCGAAACAATGCCTCCCCATACCCCAGGGCGCCGTATATTGGTGACCAAAGAGCCGATCGGGGTATTTGCCGCCATCACCCCGTGGAACTTCCCTTCGGCGATGATTACCCGCAAAGCTGGCCCTGGCTGGGCGGCAGGTTGCACCGGGGTGATTCGTCCAGCAAGCCAGACCCCGCTTTCCGCTCTGGCAATTGCCGTGCTGGCTGAGCGCGCCGGTATGCCCAAGGGCGTTTGCAACGTTATCACCGGCCCCTCAAGCGCAACGGGTAAGGAGCTTACGGACAACCCGGTAGTACGTAAGCTTTCGTTCACCGGCTCAACGGAGGTGGGCCGCACCCTGCTGGCTCAATGCGCCAAGACCATCAAGAAAACATCGATGGAATTGGGCGGCAATGCTCCCTTCATTGTGTTTGATGATGCCGACCTGGATTCGGCAATTAAAGGTGTACTGGCTTCGAAGTTCCGCAATACCGGGCAAACATGCGTATGCGCCAACCGAATCCTAGTGCAGCAGGGGGTGTATGACACTTTCATGGAAAAGCTCAAAGTCGCTGTCGCTGCACTTAAAGTGGCTGACGGAATGGAGCCGGGGGCAACCCAAGGCCCACTGATCAACGAAGATGCTGTGATCAAGGTCGAGGAGCACATCAGCGATGCTCTGGGTAAGGGCGCATTCGTTGTCATCGGTGGTTCACGCCATAGCTTGGGCGGCAATTTCTTCCAACCAACGGTACTGGCCGATGTGCCGATGAACGCACTGATATTCCAAGAGGAAACCTTCGGCCCTGTCGCGCCGCTGTTCCGCTTTTCCACGGAAGAGGAAGCGATACGGTTGGCCAATGACACCCCCTTTGGCCTCGCAAGCTACTTCTACACACGCGATGTAGGTCGTATCTTCCGTGTCTCCGAAGCACTGGAGTACGGCATTATCGGCATCAACGAAGGTTTGATTTCTACGCCCGAAGTGCCCTTTGGAGGTGTGAAAGAAAGCGGGCTTGGGCGAGAAGGCAGTCGGCATGGCATCGATGAGTATCTCGAGATGAAGTACATGGCGATTGGCGGCATCTAGGGTTAATCCTGCCAGCTAACGGACCGATAGCACTAACGCAACAAACACGGCTCAGGGCGTTACGAATGTGGAATCCATTTGTAAGTCCCTGAGCCTTGTCGTTGACGGCAATCGAAGATAGTACCCCGATGAAGACCGGGGGTAGCAAAGGCCAGTTAGGCGAACCTTGCGGTAATAGGCCACAACTAGTCACCCCTCGACCACTGCATCTACCCTGGCAATCCATTGCCCTCTCTTCCTTGCAATCCTTCATCAGCTGCGCTGGTTTTTGGCGCAGGCACAACATGCACGGATGCGTAGCAGAGGCTTGATGAGCGCATAACCAACTCAGGATCCTGCAATCCTTTCCTCACAAAAACGACTACAGGCCCGGAGGCCTGTTGGGTGATTTATGTCTGTCCGGCATCGGACGCATCCTAGCGCCGCCGATGCCGACCACCTTAGTTGCAATCGCTAATCATGACTGCGGTTGTGGATGTCGCTTTACGCTGCCTTGCGGCTCAGCAATGTCGACCCTTGGGTTGGCAATTGGCACTGGCCGAGTCAGCCCACCTGCCAGCGCCATTAACAGCGTCACCATGATATACATGCCCGAGATAGCACCGATGACGCCAGCAATGCCGAACCGGTTGAACAACGCCAACACCACAAAGGGCGAGACGATTAGCGCCAGGCGCCCGCAGGTTTGCGCCACACCACCGCCACGGAAGCGGTACTCGGTAGGGAAAAACTCCGGCGTAGTGCCAAGGCTAAGCACCAGGAAGGACGCAACCATTGCCACTAAAAGGAAGCCGCAAATAAGGATGAAGGCAGGCGTGGTAATGAAGGGGTAAATGCCTGCGATAATGGCGCAGAGCGTCCCGAACATTACGATGCCCCAGCGCCGCTCAATCCGGTTGCCGATGAACATACACAGCAGCGGTCCTGCCACATAGCCGGCCATCATCGCCGCGTTGAAGCCTAGGGACTTGGAAATGGTCATGCCCTGACTGACGAAGAAGGTCGGCATCCAGCCAGTGACACTGTACGAGCCGAACATGCACGTTATCGCCAGGATGATCGCCAGCAGAGTGCGCGGAATTACGGGGCGCGTGAACAGCACAGTGATCGGCACCCATTTCGGAGGCGCCCCATGAGCTGAAGTGGAGCTGGGCGAAGACTGCAGCGATACGGAGGTCTGGGCGGTTCCTCCCGCTTCTTTTTCAATGCGCTGCATCACCGCCTCGGCTTCTGCGTAGCGGCCCCGCGCTTCCAGCCACCGCGGTGACTCAGGAAGCGTGCGGCGCAGCCACCAGACGATCAGTGCGCCCACCCCAGCGATGATGAACATTGCGCGCCAGCTGAAGGCCGGGATTATCCACATGCTGACAAGCGAGGTTATAGATACCCCGGCCCCTGCGAAGATACCCAGTATACCCAGGTAACGACCGCGCTTGGCCGGCGGCATGAACTCGGTGATGAACCCGTAGCATATGACATACTCGGCCCCCATACCTACGCCCTGCAGACCACGTATGCCGATCAACCAGTGCATGGAAGGCGCAAGGGAGCAGCACAGCGCCAAGATGCCGAACAGTGCCAGGTTGAATTGGAAGGCAAACCCGCGCCCAAACCGGTCACTCATCCAGCCGGCCAGCGCGGCACCGGTGGCGAGCCCGATGAAGGTTGCCGAGAGAAACATCGAATTGAGCTCAAGGGTCGAGTAACCACTGTGAAGTAACGAAGCCAGGACTGAGCCGGCCAGCGAGTTGTCGAAAGCGTCGAAAAACATGCCAAGACCAACCAGCCAGATGACGCGGAGATGGAAGCGGCCAATTGGAAGGTTATCCAGTCGCGCTCCAGCATTGACAGAGGTGGTCATGATAGGTGGCCTCCTGAGTTTACGATTGCGCTGTACTCAATGTACTGATCGCAACAAACATGCCTAGAGCGGGCATGACCCAAGTCAACCGAAAAAACGTCCAACATCTGGTTGCACTTCGGGGCAGCGGACATGCAGCGCAAGCGTTCCCGTGTAGCTGGTAGATGTAACTGACAATATCTTGCCATGGGCCTCTCCAAGTTTTTTTGTAATTGTTGTTCGAGTCCGTACTGCGTTTTTACAGGTGCAGCGTCGACCGCCAACACACTGAGCGTTAGATCACTTGCAACCTCTGTTGATAGGGTTTGTACTTTTACTGTTTACCCGGCCGAAGCTGGATGGACACAGTTGGAACTTCTAAACCGGGCCCTCAGGCCCGGAAAGTCTAATGCCTTAGTCCGAATATAACCCTGCCGCCCTTGCCCTCTGTACAGCCAGGCCTAATACAAAGTTCAACTTCGGAGTTGCTACGCCCGCCAAGCGGGCGAGTTCCAAAGGCATTTGCAGCATTGCGTCCACTTCCATGGAGCGGCCAAGTTCCAAGTCCTGCAGGATGCTCTGTTTATGCTTGGACACCGCAAGCTTTGGCAGCCCAATGTATGGATCACCCGGATCACACCCTAGCCCCTTGGCAATGGCCGCGCCTTCGGTTGCCATGCCATGGGCGAACTCGGCCACCGCCTCATTGCACAGCGCATCTTTCATCGCCGAGCCAGTCAGAATACCCAAAGAGCCACCGATGAGGTTCATCAGCAGCTTGGCCCAGACGGCATCGCGAATCTTTGCCGTTACTTCAACTTCCAGGCCACCGTCGCGCAGCATGGCGGCCAATGCATCTAGCCGTTCGTCTGCTTCGCCATCCGGGCGCCCCAGGATCAGCCGGTTGCGCGGGTTTTCCACCTTAATCACCCCCGGGGCCGTGACCGTACAAGCGGTGTAGGCTACCGCGCCCACAGCCCGATCAGGCCCAACCGAACTCCACAGCGCGGCGCCTGGATCGATCCGTGGCAACTGAGTTCCGTCCAACGGCCCGCCGCTGCCGTGGAAATACCACCAGGGAATGCCATTCATGGCGAATAGCACCAGAGTGTGATCACCAAGCAAGGGGCCGATACCCTTAACAATCTGCCCAAGCGCAGGCGCTTTTACTGCCACGATCACGATATCCTGCTGGCCGAGTTCGGCAGGCGACTCGGTGGCCACCGGATGAATGTGAAGCAAGCCTTCCGGCGTTTCCACCCGCAACCCGTCGCCGCGAATGGCACTCAAATGCTCACCACGGGCGACCACGGAAACCTGTGCGCCGCCCTTGGCCAATCTGGCCGCGAGGTGGCCACCAACAGCTCCTGCTCCATAGATACAAACTTTCATACTTATCGCCTCCTAAAGAACGTTGTTTACCTTGGGCTCAAAAGTCATACCGAAATCCAGGGAGTCGAATTGCCGAGGTCGAGCGGCGATCAGTGACTCACCAGGCAGCATCGCGTCACTCAAACTGCATACGTTTCTGTGTCGCTGCGGCAACAAGGAAGGAAACGTCATTCCCTGTCGATACGTACTGAGCTCCAAGGGACAGAAGCTTTTTCATGAACTCTGGTTTTCCACCAAGCCCACCGACTCCGAGCACCTTGTTGTGCGCCCGGCACGCCTCGAGAGTGCGCAGGTAGGCGTCTAGCACCAAGGGGTGATCAACCTGGCCTGGAAAACCCAGCGAGGTACTCAGGTCGCTGGCCCCGACCAGCAAAATGTCGACACCCTCGACTGCTGCAATCTCGTCGACTGCAGCAAGTCCTTCTGGGGATTCGATCATTGCAATGATCATGGTGGCATCGTCGAGTTGGCGGGTAGTTTCCTCGGAGGGTAATGGTCGATAATTCATCTGAGGAGCGGCACCAGCCACCGATCGCATACCCAGTGGCGGATGTTTCGCCGCGCGAACGACAGCCCGCGCATCCGCAGCGGATTGCACGCTGGGA
Source organism: Pseudomonas sp. GL-R-19 (assembly GCF_019956375.1). Classification (NCBI taxonomy): domain Bacteria; kingdom Pseudomonadati; phylum Pseudomonadota; class Gammaproteobacteria; order Pseudomonadales; family Pseudomonadaceae; genus Pseudomonas; species Pseudomonas sp. GL-R-19. The sequence continues at coordinate 14,719 of NZ_JAHBDJ010000001.1, forward strand.
GCCACGATGCCCAAGGCGCCCGCATCAAGAACGCGGGCAATGAAATGCGCGTCAAGACTCGGCACTCGAACAAACGGCGTCACACCCAAACCAATGCAAGCCATACAAATGTGCCCGGCAGCATCAAGTGGAAAGCTGCTGTGTTCCATATCGATATAGATCGAGTCGAAGCCAGCGGTGTAAGCAATGCTGGCAATATCCACCGTTCGCACCAGACGAACAGTCATTGAATACACTGGCTCGCCCCTGGCCAGTTTTTCTTTGAGTGGGTTGCGAAGGCGGTTGTGTGTTGAATTCATTATTTTGTTCCCGTCAGCAACGAAGGTAAGAACCTCGAACGCCGGAGGCGGATTTCCCGCCGCCGGTGGCAGGGCATTGATAGCGCGGCACTTCTCAGCCTGAGCATTCAAGGCAGTGAGGCTGCATGCACAAGAGACCCACCACGAATCGATATTATCTCGCATTGTGGGACTTAGTCAATTTTACGGAGCCAGTTAAATTAGCCTTCCGTCGTGCGAAATGAAGAAAAACCAAGCATATACGGCTTATACCGCGCCTATTTTTCCGAGGATCGAGCCAGAAAGAATGATTGTATTAATTCCAAAATTGTCTCTCATTGTGGAATTAGCTCAATCAAAAGGAGTGCCAGCGACCCTACCTGCAAGGCAATCCGGGTTTCGAGGCGGAGGGAACCCGGCAGGCGGGATCAACGACCCATCGCCGCCGAGATAGCAGGATGAAGTTGGCTCAGGCGGGCGCTGGAGGGATGGTCAAACAAAGAAGCCCGCCTCACCATTGGCAAGGGGGGGGCGATTCAAATTTTTGCCGAACTGGGCGGACCAACTGGTAAGCAATGACCTTAAAGCGCAGAAGCCATCTGTGGATTCGCCTGGGCCAGACGATTGGAAATTTCGCGAGCGGCGCGCTTGACTGACAACACGGCCCGCTTGAAATCCACATCCCGGCGCTCTTGCTCATCCCAGGCAACGCCCACGCTCCCCAGTACGACGTTATTGTCGTTGAAGATGGGTGCTGCAACGCCATAGACCCCTGGATTGAACTCACCTTTAGTAATCAGGTGGCCATCTTTTTTGATTTTGCTCAACCCACTGCGAAACTCGTCCCAGCTACCCCCAAGTCCTGCCGCCAAGATTTCCGGCTGACTACGGCTGAAGATGCTTTTCAAACGGTGATGGGGAAAGTGCGCCAGAATGACCTTGGATACCGCTCCCTTGAACAGCGGTCGGCTCTGACCACGGCAGAAGCGGTTCTCGGGGCTTAGCGGCGCCCGGTACTCACGGATGCAGAGCACTGAGTCACGAAACACCGTACAGAGCAACGAAGAATGGCCAATAGTATCAACCAGCTCCTCCAAGACACCTTTGCTGGCCTGGAGCATAGGGTCGGTGTTGCGAATTTGCAGGTCCAACTCAATGATCCGCGGCCCTAGAACGTAGCAACCGTTGCCCACCGCGCCAAGCAGCCCGGCGGAGTGCAATGCCTTGATGTAGCGGTAGCTGGTGGAGCGAGAAGACTCAAGCGCTTCAATAATGTCGACCATTGACCAGATGGGTTTCCGCTCTGTGAACAGGTCAAGGATGCTCAACATCTTGGTCAGACTACTGCCACCGTCGCGACCGTGCTCGCCCGCCTCCACGTCCGCCTCTGTTTTTTCTATTTGCAACTCTACTATCTCCATTGCCACCCACCCACTGGTCGGGACTCAAGCGGGCCGAGCAATCAAACTCGTACCGAATGGTAGCCGCCAAGTTGTTTCAGCCACTGGCCGATTGGCCAGCCTATTGGCCGTATTTTTGCTGATAATGTTGCAATATAGGATTCAGCTCAAAAGGTGTCAACGCGTGCGTCTCGAAGCGTCTACACCTGCCTTTGTCGATTGGATCGCACAAATTTGGCTTCACGGGGCAAGAATCAATCCCACGATCTCGCTGTAACTGCGAGAGCGCTTCGGAGAAATCACATCAAAAAAACATTTGATAAATCCCAAATGGTGGGTATTATCAAAAAACACTGGATAGGCACATGCACCCCCTGCTCCCGTAGCAGAGGCTGCAATAAAAATGATTCTGCCTGAAGGAAAACGCGATGAAAGCATTTGTGTTTCTGGGTGAGGGTAAGCCGGATATCTCTGAACACCCAGCGCGAGGGCCTGGTCAGAGGGTGCCCGTATGAAAGCCTCGGGCATTTGCCGCAGCGACCTGCACCTCCTCCATGACCCCAAGCACAGCAAGTCGCAAACTTTAGTTGAAGGCCACGAACCCTGTGATGTGGTGGAAATGATTGGCAGCGCCGCCTCTCCTATAGAAGTAAAGATCGGCGACCGGTTCATCGTGGACCATTATGACCGTTGCCGCACCTACCAATATTTGGACTCGGGCTGGACGCCATTTTACCCCCCTGACCGAACCGTATTCGGCGGCCCGGATTCTGACAGCGAGCATGCCGAGTACATGAAGGTTTCCACCCACACCTTGATCAAGCTCTCCAACCAATTAACTTTCGAGGCCGGCACAACTATTTTCTGCGGCAGTGGCAAAGCGCTCGACGCAATCAAAGATATCGGGCTTTGCATCGACAATATCGCGGCAATCTACGAACAAAGGCCGGTCGGCTTTAGTTTCACCATGGCGGCCAAAGCCTTCGGTGCACGAGGAATTGACCTGGAGCCGTCCCGCCTGGAAATGACCAGAAAATTCGGCGCGGGTCACATCATAAGCTCTCCTGAAAAAGAACCCTTTTCGGCCGTTCGAGCCTTGACCCGCAACTTTGAAGGCGCGGATAAGTCCATCGAGTGCAGGTACCAAAACGAGCGATGATGGTGCTAAAAGGCAGTGCACCTCACCTTTATACTGAGTTTTACACCAAGAACATTTATATCGAACTATAAAGTACTAATGAAAATGTTTGGATTTAAACGAAAACCATCGTTTACTTTCAGAACTTCAGGCACTACCAGTGACAATCAGAGGTCTCGATCCACACGGATGTTTTATCTGCAACTGGCAAAGTGATTATTTTTTCCGCGCACGCATACATAACCTGTAAAGCTTTCGCGCAAGTTTGAGCGACACGAAATATTTTTTAAGAGGCTGAAATAATTCCGGGTCTAGGTTCTCTATTTCTATGGCACGTCGAGCAAAAACAAAAGTATACAATTACCATAAGCTCTAACGCCAGGATGGCATAAACACTCAATATATTAATGACGCATAGAGAGAATTAAAATGGCAAAGGTAAAAATCGCAGTTATACCTGGCGATGGCATTGGGAAAGAGGTAATTCCCGAAGGGATTTTAGCGCTTGAAGCCGCTGGTCGTAAATTTGGGGTTGAATTTGACTGGACCGAGTTTGATTGGTCTTGTGAAACCTATCACAAAACTGGCCGAATGATGCCTAGCGATGGTCTGGAGCGACTCAAGGAATTTGACGCAATCTATCTCGGTGCTGTTGGGTTTCCCGGAGTACCTGATCACATTTCTCTCTGGGGACTGCTTTTACCTATCCGCCGCGAGTTTGATCAATACGTAAACTTGCGACCTGTTCGGCTATTTGAAGGTGTTCCATGCCCTCTGGCTGGAAAAAAACCTGGTGATATTGATTTCTATGTAGTTCGCGAGAACGTTGAGGGTGAGTATTCCTCTATTGGAGGTATCCAGTATGAGGGCACTGAGCATGAGGTCGTATTTCAGCAAAGCATATTCACCCGCCGCGGGACCGATCGCATTCTACGATACGCATTTGACCTAGCCCAACGGCGTCCGAAGAAGCATCTTACATCGGCCACCAAGTCTAACGGCATTTACCATTCCATGCCGTATTGGGACAGTCGAGTCGCGGAAATAGCTAAAAACTACCCAGACATAAACGTCGACCAATACCATATCGATATCTTGACGGCAAATTTTGTCCGTATGCCTGAGCATTTTGACGTAGTGGTCGGCTCTAACTTGTTTGGCGACATTCTTTCTGACTTGGGTCCAGGGTGCACAGGCACTATTGCCATTGCGCCGTCCGCAAACATAAACCCTGAGAAAAAATATCCTTCCATGTTTGAGCCAGTACATGGCTCCGCTCCAGATATTGCGGGACAAGGCATAGCGAACCCACTAGGGACCATTTGGGCCGGCGCGATGATGATGCAGCATTTGGGATATGAGGACATACATGACTGTTTACTGAATGCAATGGAGTCGGTGCTGCGAGATGGTGAATGGCTAACGCGAGATATGGGCGGGAATGCGAACACACGCGAACTCGGTGAAGCAATACGACAAAAAATCGTTTAGCAACCTTTAGAGTTATACCCATGACGGGCGCGACTGATTTTATACAACAGTGCCCATGTAACTTAGGATCTTCACGCCTTATAGCCATCAGAAGCACTACGAGAGGAGAAATTAAGACCAGTCATCTACTTACATATGAATCGATTAGATTGAGGCTAGCCGTGGCTTATTCGCAATAAAATAATTCACTGACACCTACTGCTCAGAAAGAATATTTCGAATATCTAAAAAAATGCGCTTAATCAGTAACTCCAAGATGCACAGGACATTTTGGAAACCCTCTAAACAATAACAAGAATAGGTACGTCGCTATGCGATTTGATTCCAAAGTGGTCGTTCAGTTGCTAGGCACCGTCTACACAATAGCAATTGCAGACTCAGCAAGTGCCGGCTTTGTGGATGACAGCAAAGCCAGCGTAGATCTCCGCAATTTTTATATGAATCGTGACTTCCGACAACACAACGCAGCACAGAACAAAGCTGAGGAATGGGCGCAAGGTTTTATTTTTCGCGAGGAGTCTGGCTATACGGAAGGCCCTATTGGTTTGGGCCTGGACGCAGTGGGTCTATTGGGCGTTAAGCTGGATTCCAGTCCTGACCGATCTGGCACCGGCATATTAAAAGTCGACCGCGAGTCTAAGCGTGCACAAGATGAATATGGCGAGCTGGGTCTGACAGCAAAAGCCAAATGGTCTAAAACTGTGCTTAAGGTCGGAACCCAAGAGCCCCTCCTTCCCCCACTATTACGTAATGATACTCGATTGCTGCCTCAAACATTCCGGGGGGTATGGTTGAACAGTAAAGAAATCGAAAATCTAACCCTTGATGTCGCCCGCATGGACAGGGTCAACTATCGTGACTCGTCCGATAATGAAGAGATGACAGTAAACAATTCGAGCAAGCGGAACATTGTTCTGGGGGAAAAGAAAACGAGTTCAGAATTTCTGCTGGGTGGAGCCCGATATCAAATCAACCAGGATTTGGCGGCAAGCTACTATTATGGGGAATTGGACGGAATCTACCGGCAACACCTGGTAAATCTTACTCACAACATACCATTAAGTGAAGGCCAACGTTTCAAGTCGGACTTGAGGTTCGCCCACTCCATGGGAGATGGTGGTAGCAATGTAGATAACAATGAGTTCGGGGCTTTATTCACTTATATGATCCAAGGCAACAGCTTTAGTGCCGGATACCAACATTTAAGCGGTAACACCGGCTTTGCGTTTGTTAATGGCTCGGACACTACGTTAGTCAATTCGATTCAGATAAACGACTTTGGCGACCAAAATGAACACTCTTGGCAGTTACGCCATGACTATGATTTTGCCGCACTGGGTTTTCCCGGATTGAGTCTGATGAACCGGTATGTTTCAGGAGATAATGTCGATCGAGGGCCTGGCCAAAGCGAGGGCAAGACCTGGGAGAGGAACACGGTTCTTTCATATGTTATTCAAAGCGGTCCATTAAAAAATGTTGGTCTAGCACTGCGCAATGCCACTGCGCGAAGCAACTATGTAAGCGATATTGACGAGAATCGCTTGATCGTTAGCTACAGCCTAACACTTTGGTAGTTATTATCTTTACCTGCTCACTTCCAACGTAGTGGTCAAGGATTGGCCGCTACGACTTGTTGACCTCCGCCATCGGAACTGCATCAAATAATTTATTGATGTAAATCCTAAAACCTCAAAGCATCAATGCGCTTGTTTTTGTCGACACACTGGTAGCCTTTGACTTTAGGGGCTGAGCAGCCAGCGACGCCGTCGCCGTACGATCTGCTCGTAACAAGGCAGAATAAATTTCTCGAGGGGTTACACACTCTTCCGAGACTACTTGTACGACGCGGGTTGGCATGCGCGCCAAGCCTCAAAGTTTGAGGAGTCATGTCGGTTTTTCGCGAATTGCACCTTTGATTTTAAAGTAGAGCTCGCTATTCCCCGCAGCCATCCACCTTACATTTACAGTCCTACGTAACCATATGATTTATCGGGAATGCCAAGAGAGCCATTCCTTGACCTGCGTATGATTGCTCCACGATCAGGTGCAGTTAAAGGAATTTGGGCGCTGCCCGGCGTGTCTTTTGAAAAAGCCGAATCACTACTGATGCCGGTGCTCAGCCTCAAAGTTACTGATTAGCAGGCATGCAGATATTCCATCGTTCCAATGAGAGTCAGCGTACCGTGACACGGATAATCATGGATCTGCTGGCGAATATGTCCGATACCCAACGGTAAACTGGGTTGCACGGGCTGGAAGGCTTGAACTTGGCTGTTATTGTCGTAACGGAGCAACAGCGCCTTTTAAAGCGGCGCCAGAAACAGCCCGATGACGCCCCAGAACTTCTCATCGATGTTCGGGGCATTGAATAGCCAGAAGGCGAGTGTCATGTGCGGATTTATTCGTCGGCAGATCAATGAACGCTGACCAATGAATACCGGCAGCTCAGGTCATGCCTAGGTCGCTCAAGAAAGACGGCGTCTGAGAGAACCTCGCCGAGACTCACTTCAACACCCCGCTCGGCAAGGTCGTCTTGTGGCCTTGGCCAGGTAAATTCACCTAGCCTTGAAGGCTCCACTCTTGAAAACGCTTGTACCTGCGCGTAACGGTGACAACCGTGAGGCCGATCATCTGGACAACCCCCCTTTGATCACCGAGCGACGCTGATTATTTTCACCATTCCCAACAGGAATGAAACCGGAAAGTCCAGTTCGAGCCCGCGTCATTGGTGCGAGTAGAGGCTCAGTGACCTAGCAAATCCTTTGGCGCGAAAGATCACTGCCCCTCCTCCCAAATCACCATCATTTGCGACGAGATAGAGCTCATTTGTACCCGGCTTGATGGCGAGGCTCGTTGAACGCAGGTAATGACCCTTCTCTCGCCCTGGAATCAGGATTTGGCCAATAGGATGCCCATTGGGATTCAGCACTAGCACTCGTCCCTGGCTGTACATTGCCACGTAGAGATTGCCGTCCGCGTCCACGCGCATCGAGTCTGGGGATGGGCCGTTGAACCTGTAAACTATGCCCTCGCCAAAGGGCGCAATAGTCTGGGCATCCTTTAGTTCGATTCGGTGAAGCAGACCGGTGGCGAATTCGGTTACCCAGAGTGTCTTCCCATCAGGGGACAATGCTATGCCGTTGGGAATTGCCAACTTGGGCAGGATTGGGACGGTAGACTGGCCATCCGGCGTTACGTAATAGACACCTCCGGTTGGCTGAGTCGAGGTGCCTTTGAAGTCGGTGAAATAGAATCCCCCTGCTTTGTCGAATACCAGGTCATCGACCACGAAATTCTTGTCGACGCCGATCAGGGTTTGAGCACCCGATCCATCCGGCTGGTATATCGTCACATTACCCGGCGCGCGAATATCTCCAAGCCCAGCGACATACAGCCGACCATCTTTGTGGATCGCCAACCCCGCCGAGCCCAGCGCATTTTTCTGAACTAAAACGCTCAAGCGCTTCTGCTTGTCGACCTTCAACACCTGCCCTCCAAAGACTTCCACGAACAGCAGGTTTCCCTCACGGTCAAAAGCCGGCGATTCGGCTTGCATTTCGGTATCTGAAACTTTGAGCCAGCGTTGCGCGGTTACTGTGGGCAGATGTAGTTCCGCAACGGGTATCTCGTTCAGTTGCTGACCACCGCGTTGATAGCTAAGCGAAGGGATCTGGTCAGCAGCCTGAACATGTACGACGAGCAAGATGTTGGACAATGCAGCCAGAATGGCACGACGGTTCAATCTCATGGCAGTTACCCTTGGAATTGTTATTGTGCTGGATAGATCAAGAAGTCAACAGGGAGCCCAAGGACGGCACAGCCGTCATTACTGTGTAATACCCAAAAAGTTGTCACAGCTACGCGAAACAATATTACAGCCAATCAAATTGACTTAGGTTTGCCTGCGCCATTGATCGACGGGCAATTCGCTCAGTGCTCCCTTATTCTTAATTTAAGATGTGACCAGCTGATCTCGTTAGAGCTGTATAGGCGCTACAAACGAATTACACCAATACCCTCACTGAAAGGGTAATGAGTACCGACCTTGCGCGCCAATCAGCAACTCCTAACTCTCAGCGGGGTACAAAATTGTTTTCTGGCCGTGTCTCGGCAATCGATATCATAAGGCTTTTTGTTTCAAGGTATTCGTTCACGGCCTCGATGCCGCTTTCCCGGCCTATACCTGATTGCTTCATGCCACCAAAAGGCATCATGTAACTATAAGTACGGTAAGTATTTCCCCATACCGTCCCTACCTCCAGTGCTTTTGAGACCCTGAAAAGCCTGCCAATGTTTCCTGTCCAGACACCGGCAGCGAGTCCATAAAGCGTATTATTCGCGATTTCGATAGCTTCTGCTTCATCTTCGAAACCTATGACAGACAGTACGGGTCCGAACACTTCTTCCTGAGCAATGCGCATACTGTTTGAAACATTCGTGAAAATCGTGGGCTCAATGAACTGACCACCTTTGATTCCGGGTCCTGTTGCAGGCTTACCGCCCAGTAGGCACTTGGCGCCTTCTGCACGAGCGATGTCGATATAATTAATCACCTTTTGATACTGGGGCGCCGTTGACATCGGGCCCATCTGTGTTGATGCATCCATCGGATTTCCGACTTTTACCGAGCGTGCTGCGGTTAACAATAGATCCGTAAACTCATCTTTGATGGAGTTCTGCACCAGCAAACGAGAGCCAGCAGTACACATTTGTCCTCCGCCGCCAAAAATACCGGAAATAGCCCCAGCTACCGCCAGCTCAAGATCAGCGTCCTCGAAAATTATGTTGGGGGACTTTCCACCCAGTTCCATTGTCACGCGCTTCATGTGCCGCGCGGCAGCCTCGTACACTTTTGCTCCGGTAGCGTCAGAACCGGTGAACGTGACCATAGAAACGTCAGGATGCTCCACCAATGGAGCACCGATATCCTGCCCCAGACCTGTGACGACGTTGAGCACACCATCGGGCAAACCGGCCATCTTCGTGAGCGCCGCGAACTCCAGTGAGCTAACAGAGGAAAATTCGGAAGGCTTGATCACTACTGAGCATCCCGCTGCCAAGGCAGGCGCACATTTTAGTGCCAGAAAATTCAGTGGCGCATTCCAGGCGGTCAGTGCCAGCACTACGCCTATTGGCTCCCGAGAGGTCAGTCCGACAATACCGGCTTTTTCCATTGGCATGACCGAGCCTTCGATCTTGTCGGCGAGCCCCGCGTAGTAGTACCAGATCTCAGCGACATTCTTGATGGCACCACTCATCTCAGCCAGCAGCTTGCCATTGTCTCTCACTTCCATTTGAGCAAGCTGGTCGATATTTCCGAGCGTAATATCACCAATGCGGCGCAAGATTTTTCCGCGCGCCGTTGCACTCATCGTTGCCCAAGGGCCGTTGGTCATGGCTGTTTTGGCTGCTGATACCGCAGCAGAGGCATCAATGGCATTGCCCTTAGGAATTTTCGCCCAAGGCTCTCCCTGGTACGGATCGACGGTGTCCAGCCACTCACCGCTTGCTGGCTCTTGAAACTGCCCGGCAATCCAATGTGAATAAGTTTTCAAAACGTCTCTCCTTCCTGCCTAATTTTTGTTGTAGGTTATGGTCCAATCGCGCGACTGCATTACCTTGTTGATCTTCGCAGGTGTATCCCAACTGCGTAGCACGACTCCGATACTGCCTGCCGACACAACTCGTCATACCAGGGTAGCCTCAGAAAGCTGCGCTTGATCGTTCATAGTTAGCTCGGTATTACAGGGTTAGTTGCTGCACTCCGCCACCACCAGCCCTGTGCCAGCTTATTTACAGCATTCGAAGTTATGAGGACTTCAGGGATTGACACGACGATGGTCGAAAATAAATTTTCGCCACTTATCGATCGTGTAGTTCGTAAAAATTCCATTTAGGTAAAATGGATCGTTTTCGATATAGTCGACCGCCTCCTGTCGCTCCTCGGTGTCGAGGATAATCAGTCCACCTACAGGAAAGTCATCGTCATCGGGGAAGAGCCCCCCACTTGCGATTATACGAGGCGCATTCTTGTTCACGTACTCAAGGTGAACAGCACGCAGATCTTTTTTTCTTTCGGTGACATCTGGGTCATCGTGAAACTTAATAACGTAGGGCATGTTCGCCTCTTAAGTCGTACAGCTGAAAATAATCGTCGAAGGAGTACTCTCTTCGACCATTCATGATGGTTAATATTCCCTGGGGTCCCGCGACATCGTCGATGAACAGCAAAATCGCACTGTGCGAATAGGATCGCCATGATCGATGGATGGATGGCGCGGTGACAACCCAGAAAAGCCGCGCTCAAACTTCAGACTGTCGTCAAGAAATCAAACGGATGGCAGACATGCCGTCTGGCCACCATCCACCGCTACGACCGCGCCCGTCATAAAACTTGCGTCCTCAGTCAGCAGAAACGCTGCCACAGCTGCGACTTCCTCGGGCTGGCCTTCTCGGCCGACTGCATGAGCTGCGCGGATGCGTTTAGCTTTTTCAGGATCGTCGAGCATATACGCGGTGAAGGGCGTCCGAATCATCCCAGGAGCGATGGCGTTCACCCGGATGCCATAAGGGCCGAGCTCCGCGCCCATAGTGCGAGTGATCCCCGACACAGCAAACTTCGAAGCTACATACGGGAGACGGTTTGGAACACCCATGACGCCCGCGCCGGAGGAGATATTTACGATGGCGCGCGATGTGTTGTCGTGCTGTACTGCTCGTGCAAATGCCTGACACATAAGGAACGTGCCGTCCAAGTTTACGGACATCACGTTCTTCCAGTTTTCAGAGTCGCAATCCAAGACATTTCCTACGCCTTTGATTCCGGCACAGTTGATTAGGCCATGCAGATTGCCAAACTTGCTTTTGGCTTTGACGACAAATGCTTCTGTCTGCTTCTCGTCTGAAACGTCCAGAGTCGAGCTGAACAGACGAGTGTCATCGTTGAGTTCCGTAATCAGCTTCTCGATACCGGCCTGATCACGGTCAGCCAGGGCGATCGATGCACCCTCCTCCCAAAGACGACGTACGCAAGCTGCTCCAATACCACTCGCAGCGCCCGTGACCAGAACGGCTTTCCCTTCAAAACGTCTCATGATTATGTTCCTTATTTTAATGAAGATAAAAATAATGCCCGCCGCAAAAGCCTCTTTTAAACAACCTTGCTGTGGCCGTGCACGCCATGAAGCGGCTTCCAGCAGCAGAGCGTTAATCAAGCGACTTTCTCCAAACCCATTACTGACGGATCCGAGTCCAATCGCTGGCTGTCTTCCGGTGCGGCAGCGAGCTACAAACAAGTCTGATAGGGGACACACCGATCGACAAGCGATGGTTTCTGAAGCATTCTTAAGAAAAGCTTGACAATGAGAAGTCTGATTTCACTATGCCTCGACCTCGATTTACAACAAGACAGTTGTCCGCTTTCATTGCCGTCGCAGACGTTGGAAGCTTTGCCCGGGCCGGGCAGCGATTGAACCTGTCGTCATCCGCAGTAAGTCAACTCGTCAGCGACTTGGAGTCTTCATTAGGTTTACGTCTATTCGACCGAACGACCCGCAGCGTGTCGATAACCCTCGCTGGCGGAGAGTTTTACGCCTCCGCGAAGAGCGTGTTAACACACATGGAGCTAGCACAGGCTGTAGCAGATAACGTCCGCGATTGTGCCGCCGGGATCGTTCGCGTTGCAGCGCCTCTCATACTGGCAAGTTCCGTTTTGCCCGCAGCAGTAAAAGCCTATACGTTGGACAAACCAGATGTTCTCGTTCGCATTCGTGATGCGTCTGTAGCAGACCTTGTAGAGAGCGTTCGCAGCGGCTCCGTGGACTTGGCTGTTGGCCCTGATTGGCCTGTGAGCGACGACGTCGAACGCTTTGATCTCTTCGAAAGTCAATGGGTTGTCTGGTTCGCATCCGACCACCCTTTCATCGAGCGTAAAGAGATCTCCTGGTCCGAGCTAAGGCATCACCCTCTTGTTGTTGCGGGTAGGGATTATGAGCGCACGATTTCATTGACTTACAGCGAATACAACGAAGACGATCAAATCAAACCGGTACATACCGTCGAGAACATCAGCACAGCCTTTGGTATGGCTGCGGAAGGACTTGGGTTACTAATTGCTCCCGCTTACGTCGGCCTGCTCGGGCACCGATTTAATTTGGTCGCGCGACCGATTGTTCAACCCGCCGTGATGCGCAAAGTTTGTCTCTATCACTCTTGCGCTCGCGCACTGACACCGGCCGCACAAGATTTTCGGAAGCATCTGACCGGCTGGCTTCAAGGAAAAGACAATCTAGGACAGTGAGCAAATTGTTAAACTTTGAATCGTAACTTATTATGGTTACAGACTCAATCACACCCCTAGCAGACGCACAAGTTCGACGCAGTCAAACTGACGCCAAAAGTCCGCGGGATTTTCTTAGCGACGTTTACATCTATCGTAAATTAACATCTGGTCTGAGCTATAGTCAGCGCTCGACCATCGAGGGCATCAGAGCTGATTGATTCAACTTGGAAGAGGTCATAAAAGAGCATGCGAAAAAGCCCACCGTGTGAGCGGCCAGAATGCCTTAGAAGATTCGGATCAGGAATCGGGCTGGCTGCCCGGAAGGTTGAGTAGCTCTATTACGAAATCAGCATTCGCAGCCAAGTCAATACGTTTGAAACGTAAAAGGCGAGGATATCTTGCGTAAGATCCAGCGCGCACGAGAGGCGATGAACCAGCTACCTGAAGCTAATTTTTATAATCACTAGGGCCGTGAGTTGCTGTTTTAATTAAATGCAAGGGGCTTACTCGCGACGGATACACACTTTGTACTGCATATTCTAGCGCCGCTTTTTTCGATAAACGGCAGCGCCGAACCTTAACGAGCGCCCTCCCCTGCCTTTTCAGCAGGGGGGGCGCTCGTCAAGAGATAGCTGAGGAAACTCGGAACCGAGAAAATAAACACCTACCGCCCCTCGAAAACTCAGCCTTAATCCTTGAGAGGCGCCTTGTAAGTTTCGCGGGTTACTCCGATGGTAAGGGCCGCGATGACCGAACAAACAGACGACACCAGCGCAACCGGCCACCAAGCATCATTGTTAGCCGTAGACAACATCTGGGCAATTAAAGGTGAAAAGCCGGTAAGTATCAATCCAATCTGCAGGCCGACTGCGAAACCTGTGACGCGAAAGCGCGTGCTGAAAAGCTCACTATAGAAAATCGGATACACTCCATTTATTAGCCCCCAGCCGACCGAGAAACTCAGGAACATCCCAAGATAGACCATTGGCATATTCGCCGTTGCAACAGCCCAGAAAAACAACCAGACCGACAGTGCAGCGATAATGTTACCTAGAATAAGTACAGGCTTACGACCAATCTTGTCACTTAGAAACCCACCTAAGGGAAGGAACACCAGTGCAGCAAAATAGGTAAGTGCCACCACTTCGAGCATCGTTGACGAGGCGATGCCGACGACTTTAGTTGCGTATGTTAAGCCATACACGGGAACAATCACACTAACAACGATTTGAAGAGCGCTGAAGATAACCCGGCAAAAATCGACCGGTTGTTCGCGCAACACATTGAAAAGTGGAATGCTGACGATAGTCGACTGCTTTTCCTGCTTAAGAAAAACTTCAGGTTCCTTTACCCACCATCGAACGTAAATACCGACAAAAACAAGTAACAGGCTAGACAAAAAGGGGATACGCCATCCCCAGGAAAGCATGTCTTCCCTAGGAAGGGCGGCAACCCACATAAACGAGAGCGTGGCCAAAAGATAGCCAAATATGGCGCCCGTAGCCGAAATGGAGGTGTATAGACCTCTTCGACCACGCGGAGCGTGCTCGGCGGTAAGTGAACAGGAACTAGCGAGTTCACCGCCGGCTGACAAACCCTGAGCGATGCGAAACAACACCAGCAAAACGGGTGCCCATCCGCCTATCTGAGCATAGCTTGGGAGGCACCCGATCGCGAAAGTAGCGCCCCCCATAACCAACAATATCACCAGCAGGACCTTGCGACGCCCCAGTCGGTCGCCGAAATGCCCGGCGAGTAAGCCACCTAGCGGTCGGGCCAAATAGGCGACACCGTAGGTGCTCAGTGCAAGGAGAAGCCCTGCAGCCCCGCTGTCAGGAAAGAATACGGTGCTGAACACGAGCGCTGACGCCGTGGCGTAAATGTAAAGTTCATAATACTCAAGTGCAGTGCCAATAAAGGAGGCAATAGTTGCGCGCTTCGCTTGATCGGGCTGCCGTTTGACCTCAATCATTGTCTCGTAGTCAGTCGTTGTTGTCATAATCTGCACCTTATTTTTATTCTGCATAGACTCTTTCCGACGATCGGCCCCCATTTAGGGAGGCATTATCATTGGAAAGCAACCTTCTTCTTGAATTGCATCGCCGCCTTCACCCTCTTCCTGTTTCGTATAAAATTACACGCTCCGGTGCTGTGACGAGATGATTACAGTCTGATTGACGATACGCTTATCAACAAGCGATGTTTCCCGAAGCATTCTTAAGAAACTCTTGATAATGATTAGCCAAGCGTCATATCCAGAGATTGCTCTGCAACTCCTGGAGAAAGAACTCGGTCGCACTGCAATTTAATGCCTATAATTCGGTGCAAGCGCTGCGAATCTCACGTCATATCAAACAGCATCTCACTTAGCACCCGCCTAGCGGAAAGACATGAACAGCTTTGTACTACAGAAACAAAAGCTTACGCCTAACAACAGCACGCCTCAACGTGGCACAAAGTTGTTTTGCGGCTGCGCATCGGCTATGGAAATCATAATGCTCTTAGTTTCAAGAAATTCGTTCACTGCCTCAATTCCCAGCTCTCGCCCTACCCCCGACTGCTTCATACCACCGAACGGCATCAAGTAACTGTAAGTACGGTAGGTATTTCCCCACACAGTGCCCACTTGCAGCGCTTTTGACATGCGGAAGAGTCGTCCAATATTGCTCGTCCAGATACCCGCAGCCAATCCGTACAATGTATCATTGGCGATTTCGATTGCCTCTGCCTCATTTTCGAAACCAATGATGCACAAAACTGGTCCAAAAACTTCTTCCTGCGCAATACGCATATTATTAGTCACATCGGTGAAAATCGTCGGCTCGATGAACTGGCCACCCTTTATGCCGGGACCGACCGCGGGCTTTCCACCTGCTATACATTTCGCTCCTTCCGCACTAGCGATATCAATATACTCCATGACTTTTTGAAACTGTGGCGCTGTCGACATTGGTCCCATTTGTGTCGCAGCCTCCATCGGATTACCCACCTTTACTGCGTGGGCGGCGGCAACGACCAATTGAGTAAACTTCTCCTTGATAGAGTTCTGTACTAACAGACGAGAACCTGCAGTACACATTTGCCCACCGCCTCCGAAAATACCTGAAATGGCCCCGGCAACCGCTTGCTCCAGGTCCGCATCTTCGAACACGATATTTGGCGATTTACCACCTAATTCCATCGCGACACGCTTCATCTGGCGTGCGGCAGCCTCGTATACTTTGGCCCCGGTTATGTCGGAACCTGTAAAAGTAATCATGGCGACATCACGATGCTCCACCAAAGGTGCGCCAATATCCTTTCCAAGCCCGGTAACTACGTTTAGAACTCCATCAGGTAATCCAGCCTGCTTAGTAAGCGCAACGAACTCCAACGAACTAGCCGATGAAAACTCGGAAGGTTTGACTACTGCCGAGCATCCAGCAGCCAAGGCTGGCGCACATTTGAGTGCTAAGAAATTGAGCGGTGCATTCCAGGCCGTCAATGCGAGCACTACCCCAATGGGCTCTCGGGTAGTAAATCCCACGACCCCCGCTTTCTCCATTGGCATCACCGAACCTTCGATCTTGTCGGCTAGCCCGGCGTAGTAGTACCAAATTTCTGCCACATTTTTGATGACGCCGTTCATTTCGGCGAGGAGCTTCCCATTATCTCGAACTTCGATCTCAGCAAGGCGATCTAAGTTCTCGAGAGTAATATCGCCAATGCGGCGCATGATCTTGCCACGCTCGGTTGCGCTCATACCGGCCCATGGCCCTGTAGTCATTGCACGTTTGGCTGCCGCGACTGCAATGGATGCGTCTTCCGAATTGCCGCAAGGAATATTCGCCCAAGGTTCACCCTGGTAAGGATCGATGGTATGCATCCATTGGCCGCTTGCTGGCTCTTGAAAAGCGCCGTCAATCCAATGTGAATAAGTTTTCAAATCGTTCTCTCCATCCTGACTCATAGTTTTTGTTGGTTTTGCACAGTCTCGGCCTTCCGGATCGTTCGGGAGAAGGCAGGCTACAGGTCGCCTACCCCCGGAACAGCCGTCTGTGCTCTACAGAGCCTCTTCTACCTACCGATAGACGTAGCATCATCGGAAGGTATGGGATTTCATCATTTTCACAAAAACGCATCCTGGAAGCACAAAAACCAATCTACCCAATGCGTACAGACAAATAAAAATGTTGTTAATCATGTGGTTAATGTTTTTTTCACGCGACTCCATATCCACACTCACAACCTATTGAATTTAATTTATCCCAAATCGCGGGATATTACAACGCAAATAATGACTTGGATTCGCTTTTCCCGAACGTACCAGCGAGGGAAACCCCTAAGCATCAGAGAGACCTCAGGTAAGCATGAACACTACGGCGTAGCTCGACGCTTTGCAGCCAGTCCAGGATGAACAGCGTGCGCTCGATTCGGTCCATCTCGCACAGGCCGCGGTCAACCCATTCTCATGCGGCGCCCTGATTGATCGAACGAACCAAACGCAGGGTGTCATCTAATTGGGAGGGGATTCGCCTGACTTTCAAGGAACGCCGATCAGCGGGCTTCCTTTCGCGTGGGTCTGCACACCTGCGGCACGGACAATATGGTTCGCCGACGTCGCAGACGCGCGACTCGGCAGAAGCCCAGTAGAAGCATCAGGGCTTAGAGTTGATCGTTGGAGCTGGCTGTGTCGGTGTACCGTACTCGGCCCACAAATCGGACTCGCGATAGAGACGTCGAGGACGTAGATGGAGTTGCGCACGGCGACATTGTCCACGCCCGTGTTGAAGGGCGCGTTCCGATTGGAGAAGCGCTTTTTCGACGAGACCGAACGTCGCATCAGTCCTGTAAAAAAGTAAACGGAATCCCCGCGCACTAGATCGAGACTGAAACTTGTGCCTTGTCTCCCCTGACAGCAGCGCAAAGCCGACACCAAACAATGAAACAGTACGAGTGTGTACCTATTCATCAATTCAGTTCATACCTGTATGCGATTATTACAGTTTAATCGTTCAGACCTTCGCGGTATTAAGTACATCACCAAACACATCCATGCCTTCGAACACAGTTGGGACGGCTGTCTCAAATTGGGGGTTGGTATGGCAAAATGCAGAACCAATCGAGCAATAAACTTGCTGGCCTCATTGGCTGTATTCGCCATTCCCTTGGGCAGCCATGCGGCGGAAATAGAAAAGAGTGGCATGGCGAACGCAAACCGCCTTCACGTCGCACCAGAAAACGGAGCTACGGCCATGTCAAACAAATTGACATGCCGACCCAAGTCTAAACTAACCGTCGACACGGGCCACGCCATTGCCGAGCTTTACAACCATCCTACGAGCCGGAAGTTGGCGTCCATGTTGCCGCTGACATTGAAGTTCAGCGACTACAACAACGTCGAGAAGATTGCCTATTTCCCTCGCAAGCTTTCGACTGCAAAAGCTCCCTTCGGTTGACGCCATCCGAAGGAGATTTGGCCGGTGTGGATGGTGTTCTCTCGTTGCGACAGCAGTTTCTCGCGCT
Source organism: Pseudomonas sp. GL-R-19 (assembly GCF_019956375.1). Classification (NCBI taxonomy): domain Bacteria; kingdom Pseudomonadati; phylum Pseudomonadota; class Gammaproteobacteria; order Pseudomonadales; family Pseudomonadaceae; genus Pseudomonas; species Pseudomonas sp. GL-R-19. The sequence goes on from NZ_JAHBDJ010000001.1 coordinate 32,812, forward strand.
AGTGCTGCTCCGGCCAGGACGCGCCTTCCGGTCACTGACGATGCCTTCGCCGCGTTCGGCGCTCATGGCTTGCCGTCACTGGCCCAGCAACGGTCCGCCTAGCGACAACTTAAAAACATCAGAAACCAAAGAGAATCCCATGCCCCCCAGTACAACCAATGCCTCTGGAGGCAACACAAGCAACCAAGACAATTTGGCAGGTAGTCCCGCGAACTGGAGTGGCGTCTTTGCGATGTCGCTGTGCGTCTTCGCGCTGATCGCCTCCGAATTCCTGCCCGTCAGCCTGCTGTCGCCGATTGCGGCCGATCTGCACGTCACAGAGGGGATGGCTGGGCAAGGCATCGCAATCTCGGGTGTCTTTGCCGTGCTAACCAGCCTGTCCATCTCGGCCCTGGCCGGCAACATGAACCGCAAGACATTACTGTTGGGCTTGACCGCGCTGATGGCCTTGTCCGGCGCGGTGGTCGCGCTTGCGCCGAACTACCCGGTCTACATGATCGGACGTGCGCTCATCGGCGTGGTCATTGGCGGCTTCTGGTCCATGGCGGCGGCCGTCGCCATACGGCTGGTTCCGCTCGCGCAGGTTCCCCGCGCCCTGGCCATCTTCAACGGCGGCAATGCGTTGGCCACTGTCATTGCGGCCCCCCTAGGCAGCTATCTGGGCTCGATCATTGGCTGGCGCGGCGCCTTTATGTTTCTCCTGCCGGTGGCGGCAATTGCACTGATCTGGCAGTGGATCAGCCTGCCGGCCATGAAGACCGTTGAGCGGCCGAAGGGTTCAGGCAATGTTTTCAGGGTCCTCAAGAGCCGCTCTGTTGCCTTGGGCATGGCCGCGTGTGGTGCCTTCTTCATGGGGCAGTTTGTTCTTTTCACCTACGTCCGCCCGTTTCTCGAGGCGGTAACCCGTGTCGACATATCAATGTTGTCGCTCGTTCTACTCGTCATTGGCGTAGCGGGCTTCGTCGGCACCACGTTGATCGGCGATGTGCTCAAACGCAGCTTGTACGGAACGCTAGTCGTGATCCCCATTCTGATGGCGGGCATCGCCCTGGCGCTGATCCCCTTCGGCGCTTGGCTTGCCGCTGTTATCGCGCTTTTGGGGCTGTGGGGCTTGCTGGCGACCGCGGCCCCAGTCGGCTGGTGGAGCTGGATCGCCCAGGCCATGCCTCACAACGCTGAGGCCGGCGGTGGTCTGATGGTCGCAGTGATCCAACTGTCCATCGCTTTGGGGTCGACCGTTGGTGGGCTGCTGTTCGACTCCACAGGCTATCGGGCCACCTTCTTGGCAAGCGCACTTGTGCTGTTGCTGTCCGCCTACGTGGCGCTCCTGACCTCCCGTGCCTCGCACCGACACGACCTGCAAGCGGCCTAAATCCACCGAATGGAGCGCGTCACGTTCTCCCAGAGCCAGACATTCAAACGAGGCAGGTACCTACCTTGCAGCCCTACGTCATCATCCACACCCTCACGTCAATGGATGGAAGGATTCATAACATCGAACTGCCCGAGTTCGATTCGGCGACGCTTCAGTACAAGTAACTGGCGCCGCCAGGTCCGAGGAGATGTCCATGCTTCGTCGCAGATTTATCACTGCAGGAATCGAACTGGGTGCAGGCCTAATCGCCGGATCGCTCATCGCCACGGCTGTTCATGCACAGACACCAACACAACCTCGAAAGGAGTCCAGCATGCCTATTTCACCAGGCACTGCCCACAAAGCCCGCGTGTTCATCACCGGCTCGGCTGATGGGCTGGGTTATGCCGTGGCCAAGACATTGCTCGACCAGGGCCACGACGTCGTCGTGCATGTCCGCTCCAAGGCCCGGCTGGTTGCGGTGAACGAACTTGTGGACCGGGGCGCCATTGCCACGGTGGGAGACCTGTCGGATCTCTCGCGAGTCCGTGACCTTGCCAACCAGGTCAACGCGATCGGCCACATGGATGCCGTCATCCACAACGCAGGCATCCTCTCCGGCGCGCAGCTGCTGGTCGTCAATGTCGTCGCACCCTACCTGCTCACGACCTTGATCGAGCGCCCCAAACGCCTGATCTATCTGAGCAGCAGCATGCATGCAGGTGGAAGCCCGGACCTGGCTGGCATGGATTGGTCCGGGCGCTCTTCCTCGGCTAGCTACTCAGACAGCAAGCTGTTCGTCACCGCACTGGCCGCAGCCGTTGCACGACGGTGGCCGGACGTGCTGAGCAACGCCGTCGACCCAGGCTGGGTGCCCACGAAGATGGGCGGCGCGAACGCGCCTGACGACCTGCGTCTGGGGCATCTGACCCAGGAGTGGCTGGTCACCAGCGACTCCCCCGAAGCACTGACCAGCGGCGGCTACTGGCATCACCAGCGCCGGCGACAGCCGCATCCCGCCGTCAACGACACCCGCTTCCAAGACCAGTTGCTCGCCGAGCTCGCTCGCGTCACCGGAACGGTGCTGGCGTGATGGTATCGACAGGTAAGTACCGCATAAAAAGAACCTGGTCTCGCCTCCTCATGGTCCTAACCGGTGTCGTTCTCCTGGGCGCTTTCAGCGTCGTCATCTATCTGCGGCAGCCGCTGTTTGGCGCGTTGCCCAGCAGCGAACGGCTTGAGCACATGGCGCGCTCACCCAACTATGTCGAGGGCGCATTCCTCAACCAGATCGACACGCCCATGCTCACGACGGAGCAGTCCGAATGGTCGATGTGGATGGAGACCCTCTTCGGCGAGAAGGGTCAGCCCCGCCCGCCTGGCGCCGTGCCCGCCATCAAGACTGACCTGAAGGCGCTCGACCCGGCACAGGACCTGGTCGTGTGGCTCGGCCACTCCTCCTACTTCGTACAACTGGGCGGGCATCGAATACTGATCGACCCGGTCTTCAGTACGAATGCCTCGCCGATACCACTGACGAACACAGCGTTCGATGGCACCAGTATCTATATGGCAGACGACATGCCGCCGATCGACTTCCTGCTGATCAGCCACGACCACTACGATCATCTGGACTACCCGAGCATTCGCGCCCTCAAGCCCAAGGTCAAGCGGGTGGTGGTGGGTCTGGGTGTTGGCGCGCATTTGGAAGCCTGGGGCTATGACACGGACATCGTGAACGAGGCCGACTGGTACGAGACCATCGGCCAGGCACCGGACCTTCAGATCCATGTCACGCCAGCTCGCCACTTTTCAGGCCGCACGTTCACTCGCGACCAGTCACTGTGGGTAGGATTCGCGCTGAGTTCCCCTGAGCGCCGCCTCTTCTTCAGCGGCGACTCTGGCTATGCGCCGCACTTTGCCGAGATCGGCACGCGCTATGGACCGTTCGACTGGGTGGCTCTCGATACCGGCCAGTACGACCCACGCTGGGCGAACGTTCACATGAACCCCGAGCAGGCCGCCCAGGCGGCCGAGGATCTCCGCGCACGCGTGCTGATGCCTGGTCATATCGGCCGGTTTTCCATTGCACCCCACAACTGGGACGACCCTTTCAAGCGCATCACAGCGGCCAGTCAAGGGCGGCGCTACAGCCTCTGGACACCGGAAATCGGAGAGCTCGCCTACCTGGATGGTCGCGCACAGTCGTTCACCCCGTGGTGGAAAGCCGTCCATTCAGACAGATCACAGAAGGTTGCAGGCAATGAACCCTAGTTCGATGACGCGTCGACAATTCTCGCTTCTGGGAGCCTCCGCACTGCTGGTAGATCCGATGGTCATGGCCCAGTCAGGACGGGCCAATGAACCTCTGCCGATGAGACGTGTCGTTCGTCTACCCGACGGCAGCACGGCTCCAGCATCGGGCATGGGGTCGTGGCGACTCGCCCAGGGTCGGCGTCCTGTCGTGCAGGAAAAGGAAACCATGAGGCTGGGGCTTTCGCCGGGCATGACGCTGATCGACACCGCCAAGATGTATGGAAACGGCGTGTCGGAGCAGATGATCTGTCGGGTCATTGCGGGTCGACGCGCAGACGTGTTCCTGGTCTCCAAGGTGCTGCCTTCCAACGCCACCACATGTGCGGGCGTTGTTGAGACCCGTGCGCGCAGCCTACGAAACCGAGGCACCGACTATCTGGACCTGTATCTGCTGCACCGGCGCGGTCAGGTGAGAGACCAGGGCCTAGTCGTAGGCACCTTCGAGGCACTCAAGATGGACCATGTCCGCGAGAACGCGCGGGCCATGTCGATCTCGCTGGACGCGCAGGACCTGGCGCTGCTGGACAAGGCGTTTCCCGTATGACGCAGTCCAAAGGAAACGAGCAACTGTCGATCCGACTGCAACGCCTGACAGGGGTGCGACCGGAAGAAGCGCCTGCGGTCATGTGGTCGCTACTGTACGTCATCGCGCTTTTCCTCGCCTACTACGTGCTACGCCCGATCCGGGACGAGTTGGGTGTCGCCAGCGGTGTCGCCAATCTGCCCTGGCTATTCACTGGCACGTTGATTGTGATGCTGCTGGTCAGCCCACTTTTCGCGCTGGCAGTGCGCAACCTGCCCCGCAAGCAGTTCGTTGCCTTGTCCTACCGCTTCTTCGCGGCAAACCTGATCGTGTTCGCGCTCCTGTTGCACTTTGCGTCGCCGGAATGGCAAGTGTGGGTCGGGCGGGCCTTCTTCATCTGGGTATCTGTCTTCAACCTCTTCGTTGTTTCTGTCTTCTGGTCGTTCATCGTTGATATCTTCGACAGCGAACAAGGTAAACGGCTCTTCGGCCTGCTGGCCGCTGGTTCCACGGTAGGCGGTCTCCTGGGTTCGGCGCTCACCTCCTTGCTCATCGAAAACATTGGTCGTTCTTGGCTGGTCGCCATCGCCATCGTGCTGCTGGAGGCGGCTGTGCTCGCCTCTCGCAGGCTGTCGTTTGTGGCGAAGTCGTTCGAACATCCGGCAGGTGACGGCGATCCTGGCAAGCCGCTGGGGGGGGGCGTTTTTGCCGGCTTCGTTCACACCATTCGCTCGCCTTACCTGGCAGGCCTTGCACTGTTCATCCTGCTGTACTCGCTGACCTCGACGTTTCTGTACTTCCAGCAAGCGAACATCGCGCAGGAGTACTTCCCCGAGCGCGCAGCCAGAACAGCGTTTTTCGCCAATATTGATCTGTTGGTCAACGCCATCACCCTGGTCCTGCAGTTGTTCGTGACCGGTCGGCTGATCAGCTCTCTGGGTATTGTGATGACGCTGTGCATTCTGCCCTTTATCAGCGTGACTGGCTTTGCAGCCCTGGCAGCAAGCCCAAGTACGGCTGTGTTGGTGATGGCTCAGGTCTGGCGCAGGGCTGCAAACTTCGCGCTGGCCAGGCCGGTGCGGGAGATCCTGTTCACGTCCATCGCTCGCGAGGATCGCTACAAGGCGAAGAACTTTATCGACACGGTGATCTATCGCGGTGGTGACCAAGTCGCCAGTTGGGGCTACGCCGGTCTCATGGGCCTGGGGTTTGGGCTGACGCAGATGGCCGTGATCGCCGTGCCCCTGTCGGTCATCTGGCTTGCGTTGAGCGTTTGGCTGGGGCGCTCGCATCAGCGGCAGCAAGCGCTGCAGGTGCCGCCCGTAGTGACTGCACAACCATTGCAAGCAGACCGAACATGATGCTTTTACTGAGAAGAAGGAGTCCTCAATGACATTCTCTCGTCGATCCATTCTGAAATCGCTCGGCGCTGCGGCTACGCTGCCTTGGATATTTCCTCACGTTGCACGCGCGGCACCGTCCATGCGCATTGGCGTGATTGGCGCCGGTTCGTTAGGCGCGACCGTGGGCCAGCTCTGGGTCAAAGCCGGCCATGAGGTCATGTTCTCGTCGCGTCATCCTGAAGAACTTGAGTCCATGGCTCGCGAATTGGGGTCTCGCGCTACCGCCGGCTTGCCGTTGCAGGCTGCAGAGTTCGGGGCCGTCTTGCTGCTTGCGGTGCCTTTCGTGGCGCTACCGCAGGTCGGGCGTGATCTGCACCGCGCGTACCAGGGCAAGATCGTACTGGACTCCACCAATCCTTGGGGCGCGAGCGAAAGCGACGTGTATCGCGAGGCCCGGGAAAATGGCGTCACGCAGACGGTGGCGAAGTACTTGCCGGATGCCCGGCTGGTGCGTGCCTTCAGCTGCGTGGATGCCACCGTCGTGGAGACCTCGGGAACAAGAGCCGGTGGCAGGATCGGGATGCCGATCGCGAGCGATGATGCGCAAGCCGTCGCAACCGCAGCGGAGCTCGTGCGCGCTGCGGGATGCGACCCGATCATCACCGGCAACATGGCGTCGTCCGTCGCGTTCCAACCTGGCGGCCCGGGGTGGCGTGCTCACCTGACGGCACCAGAGATGCGGCGTCGCCTCGGTCTTCCAGCGGCAAGCTGAGGTACCGCACCCGACATCAGGGGCGTTTTGTCTGACAGATGACGGCGGTAGAACCAACCGGGTGAACTCGATAGATGACTGAGTCCTTCACATTCGGCGCGAGTTACGACAGTGACAACAATAGCCGAGAAGTGCGCCAAAACGGCCTTCAATCGACATCACTGGCACGGCCGCTGAGTACGATACTTGCCCGTCAATAAGAATCGCCCCTTCGAGCAGGGCCAACAACTCTCCCCCCTGACAGTTGCCTCAAAAAGGTTTTAGTAATGTCTAACGTTCAATCAAGTACTCAAACCACGTATGGGGTCGTTGCAACACTGCTGCCCATCATGGCAGTTGTGCTCATCGCATTCTCAATCATAGGTCTTGCGTTACCGGTGCTGCCTCTGCACGTGCATCATGATCTAGGCTTGGGGACGTTTATTGTAGGCATCGTCACGGGCAGCCAATTCGCGGCATCGCTCATATCTCGTGTATGGGCCGGACGCTATGCAGACGCTCACGGCGCTAAGCGAGCAGTTACTATAGGTTTGGTTACGGCAGTCGCATCCGGAATGCTTTATCTCCTGTCCCTTTACTTATACAACTCCCCGAGGTTTTCAGTTTCGGTGCTCATCATGGGGAGAGCTCTGTTAGGAGCAGCTGAGAGTTTCATTATTACAGGTGCCCTAGGTTGGGGACTGGCACTTGTGGAGCACCGCCACGCAGGAAAGGTTATAGCGTGGGTTGGAATGGCTATGTTCGCCGCCTTCGCCCTCGGCGCTCCAGCTGGCACCCTTCTGTTCGACCGATTCGGTTTCATATCCATTGCTGTGGCCACTACGGTAACTCCGTTAATTGCACTACTGGTCATAGTGCCCATACGTGCGGTCAACATTCAGCCTAAAAATCATCAACGAGTGTCTCAGGTCATCGGGGCAGTCTGGATTCCCGGTATGGGCTTAGCGTTTAGCAGTATTGGCTTCGGTGCTATCACAGCATTCATCGCCTTACTGTTCACCGAGAAAGGCTGGACGCCCCTTTGGCTAGCCTTCACTGCTTTCGCAGCAGCATTCATCTTGGCAAGGATTTTTTTCGGCCATCTTCCAGACAAGCTCGGTGGTGCCAAGGTCGCACTCGTGTTCGCACTGATCGAGTCTGCTGGACTAGCACTGATCTGGTGGGCTCCGGTGGTAGAGCTCGCACTTACAGGAGCTCTGCTCACTGGCGCTGGTTATTCACTAGTCTTTCCAGGGCTGGGCGTAGAGGCTGTACGACGGGTGTCGGCGCAAAACAGGGCCCTCGCCATGGGTACCTATACCGCGTTCCTCGATTTGGCACTGGGAGTAACCACTCCCGTATTGGGGTTGATTGCAAGTTGGAATAGTTTGGGGTCGGTGTTCCTCATCAGTGCAGTGCTTGCGTTAGGTTCCGCTGTGATTTGCGCACAGTTGGTCAGGCGCTCTGCCGTCACTTCATAGCGCCCAATTATCACCTTGGCGATGCGTTCAGAGTTTAGGCTCGAGAGTGTTGCAGAAGATCCCGCAGATATGGGTCATATTTGCGCAATATCGCCTCCTCCATCTTTATACGACAACGCTCTGATTATTCAGGGCTTTTCGTTTTTTCTTTTGGAAAAACCTACCAGCCCACACTTCAGCCCGCAACCTGGATGAAGTATTGCTTTTCGACCAGCGGCTAATTTTTCAAATGGTCTCTTGCCCCTACAGACCTGAAGAACGGGTTTAGAAGCAGCTTCCGCAGGAAGCGCCGGAACGGAAACAGAGGTTGTGATCTCTCTTTCGACGCAGCCCAACAAGCCTTGACCAAACAAGCTTTCACGTCCGTTAAGCACTTGGCGGATGTCCTCTACAAGGTCTCGTCCATCGCCTGTCCCAGACCGAGTCACTCGAATCGGCGACCAACGCAGCCTGCGGCGGGTTTGCCGCCGGTCATATAGCGAGGCTGAGCTGATGCAGGCGGACCGAATGCTTCCATGTACGGGACTCGATGATCAATGGTCATCGCAGCGTGGTGATATGTCATTCGAACAAGCATGAACTCATCGGGGGTAGGTTTCCATTTCGAACCGCCTGGGACGTGGGAGCGTGATTATCCAATAGCGTGCATAGATGCTTGCAATTTCATGGGATGTTTTGGGGCAGTGACAGGCATACATTAGTTGGCAAAGCCAATCCCGACGGGCGACGCCATTTGCGAAACGAATATTCCCATGGTTGTAAAAGTCTATGACGCCTACGCCGACGACAAGCCGTGCTGCTCGGCGGGTATTCAGGCTGGCAGGAACAATCTCAACTACATGTAAGGCAAGCACATGCAACTGACACAGGAATGGGACAAGACCTTCGCCAAGAGCGACAAGGTGGAGCATAAGAAGATCACCTTCACGAACCGCTATGGCATCACCCTGGCGGGAGACCTGTACCAACCGAAGAACGCCAGCGGAAAACTGGCCGCTATTGTCGTCTGTGGCCCGTTCGGCGCGGTGAAGGAGCAGTCCTCCGGGCTCTATGCGCAAACCATGGCCGAGCGCGGCTTTGTCACGCTGGCCTTCGATGCATCCTACACAGGGGAAAGCAGCGGTGAGCCGCGCAATGTCGCCTCGCCAGACATCAACACCGAGGACGTAAGTGCGGCAGTTGATGCTCTTGGTCTGCAACCTTCCGTTGATCGCGAACGGATTGGCGTCATTGGCATTTGCGGTTGGGGCGGCATGGCGCTGAATGCCGTGGCCTTGGACAAGCGCGTCAAGGCGGTTGTCGCCAGCACCATGTACGACATGACCCGCGTCATGTCCAAGGGCTACAACGACAGCGTGACCCTCGAGCAGCGCACGCAAATGCTCGAGCAACTGGGCGAACAGCGTTGGCTGGACGCAAAAAATGATGCCCCTGCCTACCAGCCGCCCTACAACGAACTGAAGGGTGGTGAAGCGCAGTTCCTGGTCGATTACCACGATTACTACAGCACGTCCCGCGGATACCATCCGCGCGCGGTCAACTCGGGCAACTCCTGGACGATCGCCACACCGCTGTCGTTCATGAACATGCCGATCCTGACCTATATTGCAGAAATTTCTCCACGCCCGGTCCTGTTCATCCATGGTGAAAACGCCCACTCGCGCTACTTCAGCGAAACCGCTTACGCGGCCGCGGCGCAGCCGAAGGAGCTGATGATCATTCCAGAGGCCAGCCACACCGATCTGTACGACCGCGTTAACGTGATTCCTTTCGACAAGCTGACGACCTTCTTCACGCAGCACCTGGCCACGGCGGCACGCGCCGCTTGACGCCTTGAGGCGGCCGCATCCTGGCGAGCAAAACGCCAGGATGCGGCTGAACTGGATGGCGCGCCCTACGGTATGGATTCATGCCACTCAACACTTCTGACTTCCCAGTGGAGACCGCAACCAGAACTGGCAATAGACCGCTCGCTGAGGAGCGTCTTCGCCATATTGTTGTGCGAATCCGCGCTCGATACCTCCGAATTCACGTGCAGGCGCGGCAACGCGTCTGGCCCATTTTCCGCATTGCTAGGAGAACAACATGAAGAGCGAAAACGTTGACGTCGGTGCAGGCGGTCCTCTCTCCTCTCTTGGCGCTGCAAGCCGCAGGCATTCCTGGCACCGGCGGGCCATGCAACAGCTTGGAATGCCGCTGCTTCTCCTTGCACTGTGCAGCGGCCATCCCGCCCACGCCGCCAGCACTGCGCTGCCCGTGGCCGCTGAGCAGGATGTCACTCAAACACCCAAGAAATCGGATGAATCACGCCTGTGGATGACCATCGGGGAACGTCGCTTCGCCATCACCCTGGCCGACAACGAGGCCACTCGCGCATTCGCCGCCACGCTGCCGCTGACACTGGACATGGAGGACCTCCACGGAAACGAGAAGAAGAAAGAACTGCCTGACGCGCTGCCCACCAGTGAGAGCCGGCCCGGCACAATCCGCAACGGAGACCTTATGCTTTGGGGATCGCGCACCGTGGTCATCTTTTATAAGACCTTCGACTCAGCTTACTCATACACCCGTCTGGGCCGCGTGGACGATCTGACTGGCCTGGCCCAAGCGCTCGGCCGTGGCGATGTTCGGGTGGTGTTCTCCCAAGAGCAGCGTGCGCTGACAAAGTAGTTCCCACGCGCTCAACACCGACCTGAAATACCGCCTCATCATCTGCTGCACTTCCTTCGCAGCCCGAATCCAGAGAGAGAGATCATGATCAAAGACAAAGTAGTCATCATCACCGGCGCATCGTCCGGAATCGGCGAGGCAACCGCCAAGCTGCTCGCGAGCAAAGGCGCCAAAATCGTGCTCGGCGCGCGTCGCGAAGACAAGCTCAAGCAAATCGCGGAGGAGATTCTCCTGAGCGGAGGCCAAGTGGTCTATCAGGTGCTGGACGTGACAAAGCAGGAGGAAAACGACTGCATCGTCCAACTGGCAAAAGAGAAATTCGGTCGCGTGGACGTCATTTTCCTGAATGCAGGGCTGATGCCGAACTCGCCGCTGTCCGCCCTGAAGACCGAAGACTGGCACCAGATGATCGATGTCAACGTGAAGGGCGTTTTGAATGGCGTAGCGGCCGTGCTGCCCGAGTTCCTGGCACAGAAGTCCGGGCACGTCATCACCACCTCGTCGGTGGCGGGGCTCAAGGCCTATCCGGGCGGTGCTGTCTACGGCGGGACGAAGTGGTTCGTGCGCGACTTCATGGAAGTCCTGCGCATGGAGTCCGCCATGGAGGGCACCAACATCCGCACCGCGACGATCTACCCGGCCGCGGTTAACACCGAACTACTGGCGACGATCAGCGATAAGGAGTCGCTTGACCAGATGCAGGGCATCTACGCCAAGTACGGCATTTCTCCAGACCGGATTGCCAACGTCGTCACCTTCGCGATCGACCAGCCCGATGACACGACTATCAACGAGTTCACCGTTGGCCCAGCGAACCAGCCTTGGTGAGTTCATTGCAGTCACATAAGGCATCCGACACCCAATCCGAGCCTATTCAGCCCACCACTGCCCTGATAAGGAGCTCTCATGAAGACCGTGCCACTAGGATCAACCGACACTCGGGTTCCCAACGTCGTCGCGGGCATGATGCGCATCGCCGGCAGCACCGATGACCAGGTCCGCGCGCTCTACACCGCGGCGCGCGAATCGGGCATCAATTTTTTCGATCACGCCGACCTCTACGGTTTCAACCATCCCGGCGGTGGCCCGCATCTGTGTGAACTCCGGTTCGCCGAGGCGCTGCGACTCAGCAGCGCCGAGCGCGATCAGATCTTCCTCCAGTCCAAGACCAGTATTGTGTCCGACCCGTGGCACTACGATCAGTCCTACGAGCACATCGTGGAATCGGCCGAGAGGTCGCTGAAAGCTCTGGGTACCGACTATCTGGATGTGCTACTGCTGCACCGGCCAGACGCACTCGTGGAACCGGAAGAAGTCGCCCGCGCCTTCGACCATCTGGAGTCCACCGGAAAGGTTCGCGCGTTCGGGGTTTCCAACCATACTCCCCGTCAGATCGATTTGCTCAAGACCGCCGTGACCCAGCCGATCCTGGCCAACCAGGTCCAGCTTTCGGTGACGCATTCGACGATCGTCGCCCAGGGCCTGTCGTCGAACATGACCGGATTCGACGACTCAATCACTCGTGACGGTGGCGGCATCGTCGACTACGCGCGGATTAACAAGGTCACGCTGCAGGCGTGGTCTCCGTTCCAGAAAGCCTTTCAGGATGGAGTGTTCTTCAACTCTCCCGACTACCCGCAGCTTAATGCCGAACTCAAACGACTCGCTGCGAAGTACGACGTCACTCCGACCACGATCGCTACAGCCTGGATCACCCGTCATCCCGCCGGCATCCAAGTAGTGCTGGGTACCACGAGACCCGAGCGCCTCGTCGAGGCAGCCGCAGGCTCAAATATCCCGCTCTCCCGCCCCGAATGGTACGGGCTTATCCGAGCGGCTGGTCACAACGTTCCCTGAACGTGCCCGGGCGTCGAAAGTGGCGCCCACCTCCCTGAAGGCTGGCAAACTCCCTTGCTCGCCACACAGCTGCGCTAACACTCGAGTTCTGCTTGGATCATGCACGCCGAAGCGTAATGATCGAAATTTCCCGTGGCACACCGATACGCAAGGGTAGCCAGTGGCCCAGTCCGGAAGTGACGTCGAGGGACGCCACCCCGTCGCGATAGATTCCATGCATATAGTCGTAAGCGACGATCACTGGCCGCCCGAAGAATCGTACCTGTCCACCGTGCGTATGGCTGGACAGGGTCAATACAGCACCACGCGAGGCAGCGATGGGGAAGAACTCGGGATGGTGTGACAGTGCAATAAGCGTATCGCCAGGCGACGCCTCGGCGAACGTCAGGTATGCGAACCTGCGCATGGCAGCATCCTGCTCGCCCCGTGGAAGCATGTGGCGTCCATCCGAGGCGAGCGGGTAATCTACGCCGACGATGCGCAACGGTACGCCGCGCGGGTGCACGACAACGCTGTTGTTGATAAGCACCTGGATACGAGGATTGCGCGCACGCAAGCCGGCGACTACGGCGGCTTCGTTGGGGTACTTGTCATGATTGCCGAGGATGGAGAGCACTGGCAGTGCGTTACTTCTCTCCAGAGCGTCCAGCGTTGGCTCTAGCTGACTGAGATCGTCGATAAGATCGCCAGTAATTGCTAGCAAGTCGACCTTACGCATATTGACGATGTCGATCGCCTGGGCAAAGTCCTCGGGCACAACGAAATGTCCGATGTGGACATCACCTATGTTAGCAATTCGCAGTCCGTCCAAGCCTTCGGGCAGACCATCCACATGGACCACTTCTTCACGAACCACTGGCCCCCCAACAGTGCCGAAGCTCACAACAACCCCAACGATCATTGAGGTTGCGACGAAAATCAGAGACACGTGTATGCCGGTGGTCGAGCGTCGTCCAAGCAGGCGACGCGCAACAAGAAACAGCCCGACGGGCAGAATCAGGAACAATGCCGTCAACACTGCACCGACCCACGCACTGACCAGCCAGCGACCGGCTTCGCTCCATCCGCCTTTGAGTTCGGGTAGACACCACCAAATAAGGTGTACCACGGCAGCGAACACCCAGAACGCCAAGATGCAACCCCGCTGCGCGCGCGACCAGTGACTAGGAGAAACAAGCCTATGATGATCGTCAACACAATCGAACGAACAAACACAAACTCGTAACTCATAGACGACTCACTCCGTTTCTATAGCCACGGTCTTGGCGGGACCCTCGCCCGACTCTCTCAGCGCATCTGCAAAATGATCGGGTTGCTGCTGGCCGGATTGGTTCGCTCACGCAGTTCCTTCACCTCTTCAGCCTTCACTGCCCCTCCCTGATTACCCCAAGACGTGCGGACGAATGTCAGTACGTCGGCGACTTCCTGATCAGAGAGTTGGTTGCGGTACGGAGGCATGCGATACGAATCCGGAATGCCGTTGGCAACGACACGTTCCGAACCGTTCAAGGTGGCATTGATGCTAGTAGCACTTTCCTTCACCATCGATGAAGATGCGCCTGCCAAAGGAGGTATCCATGGCGCCTGCCCGCTGCCGTCACTGCCGTGGCAACTGCTGCACTTGGCCATATAGTTGGCTGCACCAGGTGTCGACAATGGAGGTTGTTCAGCCGTCAGTTTGGCCGCTGGCTTCCATGGCGGCCCGTCACGCTTTGGATCGCCCGGCAACGACACCAGGTAATGCGCGATGGCTTTCAGGTCCGGGTCGGACATGTATTGCGTCGAGTTGTTGAAGACTTCCGCCATGGTGCCCACGACCACGCTGTGAGCGTTACGTCCGGTTTTCAGGTAGTCGACGATCTCCTGCTCACTCCAGCGACCCAACCCAGTGTTCGGATCCTGGCGCAGGCTCGGCGCGTACCACCCGTCCAGCAGCGAACCGCTGAGGAAAGTGGGACTGCTTTCATCCAGCGATTTTTCGTTCATCGTCAAACTGCGTGGGGTGTGGCAACTACCACAATGCCCCGCGCCTTGGACGATGTACGCGCCGCGGTTCCACAGCGCATCCTCTGACGACTTGGCCTGATAGGCACCACCATCGGCAAACGTCGCATTCCATAAAGCCAACGGCCAACGCATGTTGAGCGGCCAGGGGATGTCGCTTTGCTTGTTCTGCTGCTGCGCCGGCTTGACGCCGGCCATGAAGAACGCATAAAGAGCCCGCACATCGTCGTCGCTGAGCTTGGCATATGATGGGTATGGCATAGCGGGGTATAGCCGGTGACCATCGGCCGCGACTCCGCTGCGCACTGCGCGATCAAAATCGGCCAGGCTGTAGTTGCCGATGCCGGTTTGTTTGTCCGAGGTAATGTTGGTGGCATAGATCGACCCCATCGGGGTCGCCATCTCCAACCCGCCGGCAAACGGCGCACTTTTGGGCGTGCTGTGGCAGGCCACGCAATCGCTCAGCCTGGCAACATATTCACCGCGCTGGACAAGCTGTGCATCTGTCGATGGTGCAGCTGTCTCATCAGAAAAAGGCGAAGATGGCGTGCGATTGACGAACCAGCCCAAGCCAGCCGCCACGACAATGCCTGCAGGCAGCAGATACTTTATAGTTTTATTCACGAGCCATTCCTCATCAGGTGTCGAAGCGGTACTGCGATAGAGGCATGCTGCGAATTCGTTGACCGGTCAGTCGCGAGACGGCGTTGGCAACCGCCGGTGCCACCGCAGGCAAAGGTGGTTCACCGATTCCGCCCATTGGCGCACCACTTTCCACCACGCGGACATGGACCCTGGCCATCATTTCCGGTGTGAGGATGCGGTAGAGGTCGTAATTGCGCGCCACCGGCGAGCCACCTTTGTAGATGGCTTGTTCGATCAGGGTCTGAGACAAGCCAAGGGCCACGGCAGAGTTGACCTGAGCCTCGATGATGGCGGGATTGACGATGCTACCCGGATCAATGGCCTGCCAGATGTCGTGAACTTTCACGCCTCCGTTGCTGATGGAAACCTCTGCGATCACAGCCGTTTCGGTACCAAATGGCGATGCCATCGCAACGCCTCTTGCTCGCTTGGTGCCGTCTTGCGCCGTGAACGGCCCTCGTTTCCATCCCCCGGACAGGTCGGCCACTGCTTTGAGCAAGTTGCTTAGCCGCTCGTTGCCCTGCAGTAGCTTGGCCCGCAGCTCATAGGGGTCCAGCCCCCCGGCATCTGCCACTTCATCCAGGAAAGCTTCATACATGAAGTCGTTGATGGAGTTCCCGACTGAACGCCAGTAGCCCAGCATCACCGGGGTCTTCGAGTACAATTGAGCGATCCGACGATGGGCAATGGCATATTTTTTACCGGCCAGGCCCTCGACGGCGGTTGGGTCGATTTTTTCCCCTTGTTTGTTAGCGATACCCTCGGTTGGCCCTTCCGTGGCACTGATTGCTTCAAAGGCCACCGGCATGCCCTGTTCATCCAGGCCGGCGCGAAAGCGCACCACGGCTGAGGGACGAAGCACATCACGCAAAAACTCTTCCTCGCGACTCCAGATCACCTTGATCGGTCGCCCTGTGGATTGAGCCAGCTGGATGGCCTGAGGGTAAGGTGATGCATTCGGGTATAAAAAATGCCGGCCGAAAAAACCGCCCAGCAACGGTGAGTGGAGAGTGATTTTGGAAGGGTCCAGGCCGGTGCGTTTGGCGACGTCGCCCAAAAACAAATCTGGGGCCTGGTTCGGCAGCCACAGATCGAGATTGCCTTCAGTGTCGAAGCGCGCCAGGGCCGAGGGCGGCTCCAACTGGGCGTGGTTGAGATATTGGGTATGGTAAGTCGCACTGACGATTTTCTTGGCGCCGGCCAGCCCTTGCTGCAGGTCGCCCTCACGTTCGGCCTCATCCCCAGCGTCGGTGGTTTTACTCAATTGCTCCACATAGGCCTGGGTGTCGAAATTAGCCGGCATGTAGCGCACGGTTGAATCACCACCCGGCTCCGTCCACTCCACTTGCAGAGCCTCGACGGCACGCTTGGCCACCCACCAGCGTTGCGCAACCACCGCCACTGCCCCTTCAAGACGGTGCACGGAATGCACCCCCTTGAGGTTTCTGATCTGATCCTCGTTGCGCACCAGGCCCACTTGCAGACCCAGGCGTGGCGCATGCTGTACCGCAGCATGGAGCATGCCTTCGACACGAGTATCGATGGTGTATTGCGCCTTGCCAGTGGATTTGTCGTAGACGTCTATTCGCTGGACCGGCTTACCGATCCAGCGGAATTTGGCAGGGTCGCGCAGAGTAACGGTTTGCGGATCGGGAATGGGCAAATCGAGCGTTAGCGGCGCGAGCTCACCGTAACTGATTGATCGATTGGAAGCGGCATGAATGACCCGCCCTGGTTCAGTAGTCAACTGCGCCAGAGGCACCTTCCAGTGGGATGACGCGGCCTGCAATAGCATCAGGCGCGCCGATGCGCCCAGTCGGCGCATGGTCATGTAGCTCGCGCGCATCGACCGGCTACCGCCCGTGAAGCGCATGCCACCTTCCATGACTTTGAAGTCATTCCCGGGCGGTGCGTTCTCCACCAGAAAACTGGCTGGATCTACATCGAGTTCCTCACCCACGACCTGTGCCATGCCCGTAAAAATGCCCTGCCCGCCCTCAATAAAGGGGCTCTGCAGGCGAACGGTGTTATCCGGGCGAATTTCCAGGAAAGCCGGTACACGAGCGCCCGGCGGCAATGCTTGGGCACGCTCGGCGGCACGCAACGGGCCAAGGGGAATTCCGAAACTGATAACAAGCGCCCCCGCCGTGACACCAGCCGATGCCTGCAAAAAACGGCGGCGAGAGACGTTCACAGGTTGCGCGTCGGAGAGTACGCCGCGCTCGGCGATTGAATCATCCAGTTTTGACATAGTGTTCCCCTCTGTTTGCATTCAATGCTCGGCCTGACAGCAGACCAATCCCTGCTCCATTAAAGGTCGTCAGGATTAGCCGTCGGCATTGTCACCAGGCACGTCGCAGCTCAGTCGGATTGCGCGTGCTCAAGCACCAGCAAGCTCATCGACAGCAGTCTTGATCGCGTTATAAGTGCCGCAACGGCAGAGATTCGTCATAGCGGCAGCAATATCGGCTTGGGAAGGTTTAGGAATGCGCTGCAACAGCGCAGTGGCGGCCATGACCTGGCCAGACTGGCAATAGCCGCACTGGGCGACTTGATGCTTGACCCAGGCCGTCACTACGCGCTTGCCCAACTCGTCGCCTTCAATGGCTTCGATTGTGCGGATCTGTTTGCCCTTTACACCTTCAACCGGTGTAACGCATGAGCGAACCAGCACGCCGTCCACCATGACCGAACAGGCGCCGCATTGCGCCAAACCGCACCCGTACTTGGTTCCGGTCAGGCCGATATCGTCGCGAATCACCCATAACAACGGTGTATCCGCATCCACCTCAACCTCATACACAGTGCCATTTACGTTGAGTTCCATTGTAAGAATGCCTCGATTGAAAACAGTGTGAAAAACCTGGCCGAGCACGACCTGCGGATAATCTCTGGCAACTGACCATTCGCACTAACAACAACTGCAACTTCGTCTTTTTAGACGAGCCTTACCCTACTGGGCTCGTCCGTGGTACAGCAAGCGAACCACGTGAGTCAGCTCGCAAGGTGCTATTAATCAGATGAATAAATATTCTCTTCAAACAGCAGGCGTGCCGCGCCAATCATCGGCGCGGCAGCGTTTGGTCTTGGATGGAGTCGTATCAGACCTTCAACGACGGCAGTGCTGCGGCTTCCTCGTCAAAGCCATAGACCGATTTGATTTCCAGATACTCTTGCAATCCGAAAACACCCATCGAGCGGCCAATGCCGGATTCCTTGTAGCCACCCATAGGCGTCAAGGAGTTAGTCGGCGCGCCGTTAAAACAAACACGCCCGGCACGCAGGCCGCTGGCGAACTCATACGCTTTGCGCCGGTCCCCACCGAATACATAGCCACCCAACCCATAAGGCGAGTCGTTGGCGATTTCCAATGCCTGCGCCTCGGTGGAATAAGGCACCACCACCAAGACCGGCCCGAAAATCTCTTCGCGGAAAATGGTCATCTCCGGCGTCACATCGACGAACACGGTCGGACGGGTGAAAAAGCCACGCTCGAAGCCTTCGGGGCGCCCCAGTCCGCCAACAATCAGCCGTGCACCCTCATCGATGCCCGACTGTATGTGACGCTGGATGCTGTTGAATTGTGCTTGGCTGACAATCGGGCCCATGGTCGTGGCAGGATCTCGCGGGTCCCCAAGACGGAATCGGTTTGCTTCGTCGACCAGAAACGGAATGATCTGCTCCACTTGGCTTTCATGCACCAGCATGCGACTCGGCGCGTGGCAGGATTGTCCGGTATTGAAGAAGCCGCGCTGAATATTCCAGCGCGCGGCCTTTTCCAGATCGGCGTCTCGCAGCACGATATTCGCCGACTTCCCGCCCAACTCCAGGCACACGCGCTTGATGGTGCGTGCCGCTGCCTCGCCTACCTGCGCACCGGCACCGGTCGAGCCCGTGAAGGAAATCATGTCGACATCGGGATGCCTCGACATCGCCTCGCCAATCACTCGCCCCGAGCCGTTGAGCATGTTGAAAACGCCTTTGGGTACGCCCGCGGCATCCAGCACCTCTGTCAGCAAAATAGCGCTGACCGGCGAGTTGATGCTGGACTTGGACACGATTGTACAACCGGCGGCCAGCGCATAGATCAGCTTGATGACGGTTGTCTGGATCGGCCAGTTCCAAGGCGAGATCAGTGCGCAGACACCCAGGGGTTCGCGGCGAACGATCGTATTGCCAATTCGAGCCTCGAACTCGTACGTCTTCAATAGGTCGCGAGCGACCTTCATATGTTCGATTGGCCCCATGACCTGAGCACGGGCGCTGCAGGGAATACCCACCTCTTGCGCAATGGCCTGTACAAAATCATCGACGCGCAGTTCGTAGGCTTCGATGATACGGTTGATCAGGTCGTAACGTTCATCGAGGGAAGTCTGCGAATAGCTTTTGAATGCACGCCGAGCTGCGGCCACCGCAGTGTCCACTTCTTCAACGGTCGCCATGGCGACTGTGGCAAACGCTTCTTCAGTAGTTGGGTTAATCAGTTCCTGGCGCTGGGATGTCGCGGACTCTACCCATTCACCGTCGATATAAAACTTCGCGTAATCGTGCATCTTGCTGGTGCCTCCAGTTGTTGTTATTCGGTGAGGATTTTCGTGACAGGTGGCAACACGGTACCCGCCGATTCAACCAACAGTTTCGACCGGCGAACTGCTTGCCCGGCGAGCCATTGCATCTTCACGAATCAGGTCGGCGGCTTTCACACCGATCATGATGGACGGCGCATTGGTGTTGCCCGACGTGATGAATGGCATGATCGAAGCATCCACCACCCGCAGTCGCTCGATACCGCGGACACGCAGTCGTTCGTCCACCACCGCCATGGCGTCGTCCCCCATCTTGCAGGTGCCGCCCTGGTGGTGGGCCGAATTACCGGTTTCGACCAGATAGTTGTAGATATCTTCATCGGTACGAATGTGCGGACCCGGCAATTGTTCCGAAACCACGCGGGACTTGATGGGCTCGCTGTTCATGATTTTGCGTATCCAGCGCACACCACTGATCACGGCATTGATGTCGTAATCGCTGCTCAGGAAATTTGGTGTGTAATCGGCCGGGTCCGACGGGTTGGTCGAGCGCAGCGTCACTGTTCCCGTGGTGCTGGGACGCAACTGATAGACCGACACCCCGAGCCCAGGATGCTTTTCAACGTCAACCGTGCCGTCGGGAAAATATTGAAAGGTCATGGGTCGAAAGCTGATTTGGAGATCAGCATAGTCCTCGTCCGGGCTACTTTTAACGAACGCCGCGACCTGGGAAGAGCCAAGGGCAAGATAACCTTTGCGGGTCATCAGGTAACGAAAGCCTTCCCAATACTTGCGCAGGCCTACGAGGTTGGCGTTGTACGAGCTGTCTGGGGTGCAACGGAACGCTGTGTGAATATAAAAATGATCCTGCAAGTTTTGCCCTACTCCCGGGGAATTCAGAACTTCGGGAATTGCGTGCTTTTCCAGTTCAGCCCTTGGGCCGATGCCCGACAGCATCAGCATCTGCGGGGTCTTCAGCGAGCCTGCTGACAGAATCACTTCGCGCGCCGCATAGATACGCTCCAAACGGCCACTCTTCAAAACCTCTATACCGACAGCGGTGCGCCCCTCGAATAAAACGCGCTGCAGCTCGCACCCGGTTCGAACCGTCAGGTTCGGCCGTTCAATGACCGGCTCAATAAATGCCCGGTAAGTCGACATCCGTTGCCCGTCCTGGATGTTGTGCTGCATGAAACCTACGCCATCGTGCAAGGCGCCGTTCATGTCCTCGGTCACGGGGATACCGATACGGTTAGCGGCCTCTATAAAATCGTAGCTACTCTTTTCTTTGACGACCGGATCACTGATCCACAGCGGACCATTCGCTCCGCGGTATTCATCGCCGCCCCGCTCAAAGTGCTCCATCTTTTTGAAATACGGCAAGACATCTTCATACCCCCAGCCTGGGTTGCCCAAGGCACGCCAGCCGTCAAAATCCTTTTGGTGACCGCGGATGAATACCATGCCGTTGATGGAGCTGGATCCACCGAGCAATTTGCCCCTAGGCCAGTACATCTGACGCCCTTGAAGCTTGTCCATTGGCGAGGTGCGGAAATTCCAGTTCAGTGATTTGTTGAAATAGAGCTTACCCATTCCCGCAGGCGTGTTGACCCAGAAACGATCTGAAGCCGGACCCGCCTCGATGAGCAGGACGTTGTTCCGGGGATCGTCAGACAAACCGCGCGCAACCGGACAGCCCGAAGAACCGGCACCGACAACGATGTAATCATAAATCTGCATGCACCCGCTCCTCCCGCTATTTCCCGACGCGGGAAGTGCCTTTGAACAACCTGTCAAAACGCTCGAAGCGATAAGCCCATTCGGGCCCCTGGTCCGTTTCGTAAGCCAACACTGCGGAGAGCATCGCGAAAGGCTCTATATAACGGGCAACCTTCAGAGCACCAGCGTCCACCGGATCAAACCCCACCTGCCTGATAAGATCCGAAACTGTGGCTTTGCTGGCTCCGTCCTCGCCACAGAAGATCAAACTGGGACGTAGCGCCTCGCCTCTGGCCGCGAATACATCGAACAGAACCTCGCTGGGCGTCGACTGGAAGGCCGCAACGACATGCGCCCCAGGAAGCATTTGTGCGAGCGTTTCCGCTCCGGAAATCGTGTGGCCGATGACAAGCTCGGTGTCCTCTGCGTTTAAAGGATTGCAGCAGGTCATGACGATTTTGCCGCTCAAGTCATCCACCTGGCTGAGGACGTCAGGCACTTGAAACCAATGCACGGCCAAGAGGACCAAGTCAGCGTTGAATACCGCCTCTGCAGGCGTGCTGGCCTGTGCATTCTTGCCTGCCGACGCAGCCAGATCGGCAAGTTTCTGCTGATTACGCGAGTAACTGAAGGAGACCTCATGGCCAACCCGGGCGAACATGGTGCCCAGATGACTGCCCATTCGGCCGGAGCCAAGAATTCCGATTTTCATGAAAGGCCTCTTGTTATTTTTTCGATTAAAAACACGGATGGCGTTCGGGTGAAAGGCTCGACGGCGAATAGAGGTATGATCAAAATTGATTAATCCCCTCCACGATTGTCATGGCCGGCTCATGAACATAGATCCTTGGAGCGGGCGCTTGAGCTGATACAGTATTCGCCCCCACGCAGAGAATGATGAATGGCAAAGGAACACTACAGCGACCTGCTCGCGCTCATTGCAGTTGCACGAGAGCAAAGTTTCACGCGAGCGGCCTCCCAGTTGGGAATCTCTCAATCGATGCTCAGTCATAGCATCCAGAGATTGGAAGCTCGGGTCGGCGTACGTCTTCTCACGCGAACGACCCGCAGCGTATCCGTCACCGAGGCCGGTGAACGTCTGCTCAATACCGTTGAACCTCGGTTGAGGGAAATCGAGACCGAACTGATCGCCGTGGCTGAACTTGGCGACACCCCCGCCGGTAACATTCGTATCACGGCAACCGACCATGTCATCGAAACGGTGCTTTGGCCGAAATTGGCGCAAGCCCTGCCGAAATACCCACAAATCAGTGTAGAAGTGGTTATCGACTATGGCTTGACGGACATTGTGGCCGACCATTTCGACTTTGGCATCCGGCTCGGGGACGGGTTGGCAAACGGGACCGAAGCCGTTCGTATCGCTCCCGACATGCGCTTTGTAATGGTGGGCGCTCCGTCCTACATGGAGTCTCGTGCCATGCCGACCAGACCTCAGGACCTCATGGAACATGAATGTATAAACATGCGCCTGCCAACACGTGGCGGCCTGTACGCGTGGGAGCTGGAAAAGGACGGCCAGGAAATCAATACGAGAGTCAAAGGCAGACTCGTATTCAACGGCATCAATCAGATTTTGGATGCCGCTGTATCGGGTTTCGGACTGGCCTATGTTCCCGAGGACATCGCCCACCCCCATCTGGTTGACGGCACTCTGGTTCCTGTCATGGAAGCCTGGTGGAGAACATTTCCGGGGCTGCACCTTTACTACTCCAGCGAGCGCGAGAAGTCTCGGGCGATGCAGGTTCTAATCGATGAATTACGGTACCCCGGATAGTCACCGACGCTCTGAGCCTCTTCTTTTTTCGCATCTGAATTATTCGCCATCATTCATAGGCGCTTTCGGATTTCAGATCATTACAGATCATCCTTAGCCCCCTATCATTTCGTCTCAAGCAAGTCGCGATGAGGCAGTGTCCCATCGCCCCCTGGGGTCGATCCCAGGTTCTTTTTTCCTTTCATTATTCGTCCATTCGCACGATGTCCTAGTTGTCGAGGGCGTCGTGTGTTGGCTATTTCATAGGAATAACGATGACTACCTCAACTCTCACTTCAGTCCGGATTGACAGCCGGATCTGGAGCGCCGTGGGGTCTTTGACACTCTGCGTCGCTCTGCTGATCGCCGCAGAATTCATGCCGGTGAGCCTTCTGACGCCCATCGCCAATGACCTTCACACCTCACAAGGCATGGCAGGCCAGGCCATTTCCATTTCCGGCTTCTTTGCGGTGATGGCAAGCCTTTGCATTGCCTCTATCGCCGGACGCTTCGATCGACGTCATGTCCTGGTCTCGATGACCCTGCTGATGCTCATTTCGCTGGTGGTCATCGCTTTGGCTCCGGGATTTACCTGGTTAATGATTGCCCGAGCTTTTTTAGGCGTCGCAATCGGTGGTTTCTGGGCATTGTCCACCGCCACAGTTCTTCGGATAGTCCCGGAGGAGGCTGTGCCCAAAGCCTTGGGCATGATCTATATGGGCCACTCAGTGGCCGCTGCGTTTGCCGCGCCGATTGGGGCTTATGTGGGAGGCCATCTGGGGTGGCGCTTTGTGTTCGCGGCGCTTGTACCGATTGTCATCATTAACGTGATCTGGCAATACAAAAGCTTGCCCGCAATGCAGCCAGAAAAAACCATTCCCCTTTCCAGGCTGTTCGGGGTGCTGAAACGTCGGAACGTCATGTTCGGTCTGCTGGCCGCCATGCTGACATTTGGAGGTACGTTCACCGCTTTCACTTATTTGCGGCCATTTCTCGAACAGGTTACTGGCGTCGACTCCACTCAATTGTCGGTTTTGTTGTTGAGCCTGGGCATAGCCGGTTTCGGTGGTACGTACATCGTCAGCCGACTGCTGGAAAAACAATTCCTCTTCCAATTGTTGCGCTGGCTTCCGGTGGCGTTGGCTGCCATGACAGTGGCTCTGGCCGAACTGGGCCACGTTTTCGCAGCCGCAGCCATCATGATGTTTGGCTGGGGGATGTTGTACTCGGCCATCCCAGTATGCTGGTCGACCTGGCTGGCCAAAGAGGTTAGCGATGAGCCCGAAACCGGCGGTGGGCTAATGGTTGCAGCTATCCAGATGGCGATCATGGTCGGAGGCGCTTTCGGTGGCAGCTTGCTGGACCATGTATCGGTGACAGCCCCGCTGATTGGCGGCAGCGCATTGCTCATCCTGGCAGCGCTGGTCGTTGGCAATGGTGGGCGGCTTACCCAGCCCACACCCGTCTGATAGACCTTTGCGAGCCTAGCGGATGCTTATGCATCCGCTACCCCAATAACAGCGGTGCATCGTCTTTAAGCACATTCAGCAGTACTTGCGCTGCCGGCGACAAATAGGCGCCGGTGCGCACGAAGACGACTATCGTGCGTTTCATTGTCGTTTCCTTGAGCTTGATCTCCCGAAGGTGCGTCACGCCCTTTACGTCTTCGAGGGTCTCCCGGGCCAGAAAGCTGAGCAGGTTGGTTTCACCAATCAGGCGTGGCAGTAAGGAGATCGAAGTCGTTTCGATCTGTACTTGAGGCAAAGGCAGGTCTCTGGACTGAAACGCATTGTCTATCCAGCGCCGGGCCGGCACGGCGGTGGCCGGCAGCACCCACCGGTACTGGCACAAGTCGCGCAACTCATAACCTAAGCTGAACAGCGGATGGTGACGGCTGGCGACCACTACCGCCTCATCGTCAAACAACGCATGAAATTCCAACAAAGGATCTGCTTCGTACTGCGGGCAGATCACCATGTCCAGCCGCCCGGAAAAAAGCGATTCGCGCAGTAAATCGTCCTGCCCAATCACCAGGTTCAAGGTGATCTGCGGCGCACGCGAAAGCAGAGTCGCGGTCAGGTGCGGGAGCAGGTGATCAGCCATGGAAGCAGCGCAGCCCAGGCGAATGTTGCCCATCACCCCGTTGGCAACATCACGTATCTCTCGCTGGGTTTCGGCAACGCTCTGCTGCAGCTGTTTGCCACGCACCTTCAGCAACTCCCCCACTGCCGTCAGCTTGATCCGACGCCCGTCGCGTTCGAACAGCCGGGCACCTAGCGACTCCTCAAGCCGTTGGATGCTTTTAGTCAGCGCCGGCTGACTGCGGTTGAGCTTTTGTGCGGCCCGGCCCAGATGGCCCAGCTCGGCGATGACTTCAAAATAGGCAAGGTCACGCAGGTCCATATCTATCAACCAAAGTTATCAATCAATCGATATTAGAAAATAGACTTTATCAAAGGTGCTATCAATAATTATCAGCATATCGATAGCGATGCCACGCCCTCAAGGCGACCAGCGATTGGAGCACGACTCTTGTCTTCTTCTGCCAGATTTTCTCTACATGCCTACCCCGCGCCATTCAAATGGTTGGCGCTTGCGCTAGTGGCCGGAGCAGCCGGTCAGTTGCTGAAGTTCCTAGGGGTGCCAGCCGGCCAGTTCCTGGGGCCGATGTTGGTCGCCATCGTATTTGGCACGTTCGGTGCGAGCATCCAGCTCCATCCCTACGCCTTCAAGCTGGGCCAGGGTTGTGTAGGCATTCTGGCGGCCCATTCAATGACGCTGGCAGTGCTTCTCTCGATGGCCCAGTCCTGGCCGATGATGCTGCTGGCAACCGCAGCAACGGTTTGCCTCAGTGCTCTGGTCGGGCTCGTGTTGGTATGGGCCGGTATTCCGGCCAGCACAGCCGCATGGGGAACGGCTCCAGGCGCTGCCTCGGCAATGGTCTCGATGGCGGATGAGTACGGCGCCGATTCGCGAGTGGTTGCCACTATGCAGTACGTACGAGTCGTGTGCGTGGTGATGATCGGCGCGCTGGTGAGCCATTGGGTCGGAGCTCCGACCGGGGGCGAAACGGAGCTTACAAACGTCGAGCCGCAAAGCTTCGGGTTACTGAATCTAGGGCTGACCCTCGCCACGCTGCTTGTCGGTGTTGCCTTGGGCAATCGAGTGCCCGCCGGGGCGCTGCTGATGCCGTTGCTGCTGGGTGGCGCCTTGCAAATCAGCGGCCTGTTGCACATCGCGCTGCCCGACTGGCTCCTCGCTACCGCTTACGGCGCACTGGGTTGCTACGTCGGTTTGCGCTTTGACCGCCCAACGCTGGGGTACGTCTGGCGGCGCCTGCCGGCGATGATAATGGGGGCGACGCTTTTGATCGCGCTTTGCGCATTATCTGCCTGGCTATTGGCTTCAATATCGGACAGGGATTTCCTCTCGTTTTACCTGGCCACCAGCCCGGGCGGACTCGACACGATGGCGATCATCGCGGTGGACACGCATTCCGATGTGGGATTGGTGCTGGCAATGCAGACCCTGCGGTTGTTCGCGGTCATCCTGACAGGGGCTTTTGTAGCGCGACTGATCATTCGCTTGTCCGAGCACCGTCAGATAACGTCATAGGCTTAAGCCACAGAGCAAATCTCCCATGGCCGCCGGCAGTCCTCCACTGCGAGGCCTCCCTACTCGGCGATGTTTCCCTGTCACTCACCATCGCTGCAAACTTCCCCGTAAACTCTGCGTACCGCGTACCGGAATGTTATTGTTCATGCGCACTCACGAAGATCATTCAAGCCATGCAAGATGACATCCTTAAGCAATCCTTTGGTGGATTGATGGCCTTTATCGCCGTCGCCCGCGAAAAGAGTTTTACTCGAGCAGCAGCGCATCTCGGCCTGTCTCAATCCGCGGTCAGCCATGCCGTCAGCTCACTGGAGCGAAATCTGGGCACGCGTTTGCTTGCGCGCAATTCCCGCTCAGTCTCGCCAACGGAAGCCGGTGAACGGTTACTGGCAACTGTCGGCCCCCGCTTCGAAGAGATCGACGCTGAATTACTGGCGCTGTCAGAGCTGGGCGAAAGCCCCACCGGGACCGTACGCATCACCGCATCGGATCACGCCATCCGATCGATCATCTCCCCAAAGCTAAAGAAATTCCTGCCGAAATACCCTGGGATAAAAGTCGAGCTGTTCGCGGACAATGGACTCATCGACATCGCTGCGGATCGTTTCGATGCCGGCGTTCGATTGGGTGAAGCGGTGGCCCAGGACATGATCGCCGTACGCATCGGTCCTGACATGCGATTTACCGCAGTAGCGACCAGGCGCCACTTCGCCAGTCGCCCTGAACCAGGGACGCCCGAAGACCTGATGCAGCACAATTGCATCAATCTGCGTCTTCCCACCCACGGTGGATTGTGGCCTTGGGAGTTCGAGGAAGATGGCCGGCAGTTGAACATACGGGTTGACGGTCAGCTGATTTACAACAGTATTTATGATTGCCTTGATGCAGCCATTGCGGGCTTGGGTATCGCCTATGTACCTGAAGACATCGCCGAGCCCTACGTCAAGGCCGGCCACCTGATTCCGGTACTGAAAGACTGGTGCCCGCTGTGGACAGGGCTTCATCTTTATTACCCAAGCCGTCGGCAACCCTCCGGGGCTATGGCGTTATTGATCGCCGCCTTGCGACACTAGTCATGACGAAAAAAAAGACCCTGCACAGCGTGCAGGGCCTAAAAGAGCCATGAAGACTCAAGGGATGAACGTCCCACCAAGGGCAAGTCGAGCGATGCGCACTACGACCTACGTTCAGACTTGAAGCCACAACATCCTGTGCAAACCGGGCAGTTGCGGCTTCAAAGATGGGTCACTTCAGGTTGGTTCGGAAGAAAGAAGTCAGCTTGTCGAACGGAATGAGATTCACCCGATCATACAAGTCCACGTGGCCCGCACCTGGTACGATGAACAATTCCTTAGGCTCACCAGCCAGCTTGAAGGCTTCTTGGCTGAATTCCAGCGAGTGTGCTTCAGAGCCAGCGATGAACAGCATAGGACGAGGCGAAATCGACGCAATATCGTTGAACGGATAGAAGTTCATGAACTTCACGTTGCTGGTCAGCGTTGGATGCGTCGTCACGTCAGGCGAAGACCCGACCGGGGTGAACTCACCGCGAGGCGTGCGATAGAAATCGAAGAATTCGCGCTGGATGGGATGGGTGTTCGCGTCCAGTTTATGCACGGTGCCGCCGGTGTACTTGGTTTCGCCACCCGTGAATTCTACATAACGCTGCTCAGCCGCCTCTGCGATGATCTGCTTGCGCTGTTCAAGTGTTTGCGAGTGCTTGAGCGCGTCGCGGTTGGCTGCGCCCATGTCATACATACTGACCGTGGCAATCGCCTTCATCCGAGGGTCGATTTTTGCCGCACTGATGACAAAGCTGCCGCTGCCACAGATGCCGAGAACACCGATGCGGTTGCGATCGATATACGACTGGGTTCCCAGGTAGTCTACCGCTGCGCTGAACGCTTCGGAGTAAATATCCGGCGCCACGGCGTTACGGGGTTGCCCCTCGCTTTCGCCCCAGAACGATTGGTCTATCGCAAGGGTCACAAAGCCTTGTTCAGCGAGTTTCTGAGCGTAAAGATTTGAGCTTTGCTCTTTGACCGCACCCATCGGGTGGCCAATGATAATCGCAGGGCTTTTGTTGGCCTTATTCAAATTCTTCGGGACATACAGGTTCCCAACGACTTTCATTCGGTACTGATTATTGAAGGATACCTTCTGCTCAGTCACCTTATCACTCTTGAAAAAGTTGTTCGCGCCATTGGACATATCGGCTGCCATCGCGGTAAACGAACTAGCCAGCAGGGCCAGCGTAAAAAATAATTTCTTCATAGTGTTGTTCCTAATTAAGAACCGATGTGTGGACATTCAGAACGACTGCGGCCTGGCCCAGGCTCGATGAACGCCAGTAGAATCAAATCCAGTTGGCCAGCTGCGCTGAACGAAGCATTGGGCTTTGACGCCGGACACTACCCCTCATGGCATTACGTCCAAGCCCACAAAGGATCAATTCGTCGACGTCAATGTATTCGAGGCGCAGCCCGGAAAACACCACATCCAACTGAATGGCGCCATGCATAAAAGTAATTAATAGATGTTGGATTACCTGAGACCAGGGATTGGTGCGTTGACGATTTTATTAGCTACAGCTCAGGGATTACCCAAGGAGTACGGGAGGCTCATTGCATCGCCCCTTTAATCAATGACGAAAAAGCTCCATCGACCCACTGCGCCCAACCATCAATGTAACAGAATAATGCAAACCTAATCGTCGATTGTTCCATACCGGTTTCGGACTAGACCGCGTTGATCAGCAGATGCCTGGACGGCTTCATCGCGAGTGCCCGTATTGCTCACCAGTAACCGGGGCCAGCCAACGAACTTCAGGCCATCAAGGTCGCGCTCAGCACTGCCGATCATCCTTCCAAGGGGCGTATAACGTCCTGGATCCTCATCAATGCCGGCGCCAACCCCCGCACGATTTCGTTGGCCTTGGCCGTGGGCACCAGCTCCCTCGAACGTCGGATGAACAAGGGGTCTTTAAAGTGCACGCGCAGCTTCGCCAGCGTATTGCTAACCGCCGGCTGCTTTACGTTTAGTCGTTCGGCCGCCCGCGTCACGCCTCGCTCGCGATAGACCACCAAGAGAATGAACAAGGCATTGAGATCGATCGCTGTAAATAGCGCTTCATCAAGCTTCATCCTGCAGCCCCCTTCCGATTTGCGGCGTGAAACTCGCAAACGTCAAGTTGGAACATGACGCCACCAAATGATTGACCAACGCCGTCATCGACTCACTTTCAAAGTGCGCGGTCATCATCGATGCCGCGCTCCAGTAGCCACTGAAGACCCACAAGCCAGGATCGCGGGAGCTGCGAATCACGCTATAGCCCAGGCACCCGTGTATTTTTTTCAAAAGTCTCCGCGTACGCCTTCAAACTCTGTTCAAAGTGTTGGTCAACCTCTTCGATCACCCGAATTTCCAAGGTATTCACTGCGGTGATATTCATATCCGGCCCTGCTTTGCTTGGGTAAAAAAGTTAAATGACAACTGCATGTAATGCCTGTGGCGTGCGCGATCAAATCCGGCACCCAACGAAAGCATTTCTTCTGCACCAGCGAGACAAACCTAGCCCCGCCATTGGCCGCTGGCTATACGGCACCTTGTTGATACGCTAATGAGCATTTCTCAGCAGTGTTCGCCCATCATGCGCTGCCGCGAGTCCCGTTGAGCAACTGTGGCGTCGCTATGAGCTGCACGTCCTGCAAAGACAGATGTCACAGAATCAAGAAGTCGCCCGTTAAAAACAACGAGTTAAGAGGTATCGCGACAAACAGAATTGCATCCCTTGAACATCGCCAGGTCGCGATTCGGTGAATGCCGACTGACCATTCGGCAGCAATGAAGCGCGGTCGTGAGGATTGCATCTGCGCTGCGTGCTCTTTCAGTGAGATATATCCCGCAATAATTTACGGCCGCGGAAAGGCGTGACGTCTCCCTTCCATAACGACCACTAGGGAAACGCTAACGATGATTAGCGCAAAGCCCGCGAGGCTTGCTGTCCCTCGATAGCTCAGCAACAGCCCCCCCAAAGCGCCTCCGCCAAAAATCCCCAAGTTGTAGAAGGTCGTCAATATCGCCGTTGCCAGCTCCGCATTACCTTCTGCCACCCGCCCCGTCGCTGATTGGAAAACGGTTGGCATGCCGCCGAACGAAGCTCCCCACACGAAGATCGCAGCCGAAGCGATCATCTGATACGGAGCAGCGATCAGCACAACCATCGTCGCCGCCGTACAGGTCAACGCGGCGGTCGCTATGAGCCGCAGCCTTGTATCGACGAAACGTCCGGCGATCAGTACGCCCAGGATGGCGCCCGTACCAAACAGAAACAGGCCCTGAGCGGTCCCGCCTGACAGCTTTGTTTTTTCCGCAAGCGGCGCCATGTAGGTGTACAACATGTAATGAGCCAGGATTGCGCAAAAAGCCGACAGCAAGATCATTCTCAGCCCCGGGGTGCGAACGACATCACGAATCGAAGTGCCTTCCTTGCGCTGCTCACCTGGCATGGACGGCACGACCAGCATGACCCAAATGATGACAAGCATCGCAAGGAGCGAGAGCAGTCCATAGCTGAAACGCCATCCCAGCAATGAGCCCAGCATGCTACCCAGGGGCAACCCGGCGACCATGGCCACGGTGCTTCCAGCGGGGGTAATCGCGACGGCTCGTCCCATGTCTTTGCGACCGACCAACCGGATGGCATAACCACAGATGACTGGCCAGACAAACCCCGCGGCGAGACCTGCTACCACCCGTGAAGCGACCGTCACCTCATAAGACATCGAGATGGCGGTAATTCCGTTAGCCACTGCAAAACTCAGCACGAGCGTGATGTACAACGATTTTCGAGGCAGACCTCGAGTGAGTGCCACAATGGGGATTGCGGCTGCAGCTGATGCCAATACATAGATGGAAACCAATAAACCTATGCCAGCGGGGGGTTGTTCAAGACTCTCCGCCATCGCAGGCAGAACCGCTGCCGGCATCGTCTCGGTCAGAATGGTGAGAACGCTGTAGTGGACAGGGCAAGTAGCCCGATCAAAGGCAGGCGACCATTATTGGCACTCATGGGCAGATTCCTTAGTCGGATGTGCTCTTGCGAAGCGCACTGATGCCTTGCGCATCAAAAAAACTCCGACGTTAGCAGGAGGTGCGTCAGGAAATGTCCATATCAGTGAATGCTCCGATGAATCCAAGTGGTTACCGGATTGGACTTGATCATCGAAAATAAAGCCAAAGCCCCCAATCTCCCGTCACGGGATCTGGGGGCACTTAGTCAGACGCGAGCAGTTTTCTGTAGCACAGTCTTGCTGACCATGTATGAGTCCAGGCTCCACGGCCCCCCCTCTCTACCAATACCACTGTCCTTCACACCGCCAAACGGTGTGTCAGGATCCGGCGCACCGAAATGGTTGATCGACAGGACCCCCACGTCCAGCTCACGGCTCAATCGTTCGGCCTCTTCCAGTGAATTGGTGAACGCAAAAGCAGCCAAGCCCACAGATAGACTGTTGGAAATCTCAATGGCCTCATCAAGGGTTGAGAAACGAACCGCGACAGCGACCGGACCAAAAGGCTCATCGGTCATGATGGCGCAATCCAGTGGGGTATCGACCAGCAGGGTGGGCGCAAAATAATAGCCACGCTCACCTACGCGATGCCCACCCACGGCAACCTTGCCGCCACGCACCAATGCGTCATCGACAAAATGCTGCATCGCTACGAGGCGCCGGGCACTGGTGACCGGCCCCATGTCTGCCTTCGTATCCATGCCGTCGGCCACACGTACCTGATCGGCGGTTGCCACAAACGCCGCCACGAACTCGTCGTAAATACTCTCGTGTACCAGGAAACGACCTGGCGCAGCGCACCACTGAGCGTTGATCCGAATTTTGCTTTTGAGTGCCATCTTGCCGATTTCCGCCGCATTGACCCCTTCGCAAACGATGACCGGTGCATGGCCGCCGAGCTCCATAAGCACCGGCTTCATGGCTGCACCCGCCAGTTGGCTCAAGTGCTTGCCGACTGCTACCGACCCCGTCAGGGTCACCATGCGGGTCACTGGCGACTCGATCAGGGTCGAGGACACTAGCGCCGGGTTGCCAAACACCAGATTCAATACGCCCTTGGGCAAACCGGCTTGCTCGAAGCACTGAACCATGGCTACTGCCGCGCCAGGGGTTTCCTCAGGCGCTTTCAAAATTATGGAGCACCCGGCGCACAGTGCACCGCTGATTTTTCGCGACGGCGCGCTCAGCGGCACATTCCATGGCGTGAACGCAGCGACTGGACCAATTGGCTGGCGAAGAATCGATTTCTGCATTTGGGCTTCGCCCGGAACGATGGTTCCGTAGGCTCGCAGGGCCTGCGCCATGTCCCAATCGAAAAAGCTCGCCGAACGCTCCACCTCGGCACGCGCATCTGCAATTAATTTACCGTTCTCTCGGGTGATGATCTGCGCGATTTCTTCGGAACGTGCATGCACGCCTGCGATGGCACGACTGATGATAATATTGCGCTCAGCCGGTGGTGTGTCCCGCCAGATCTTGAACCCCCGCTCAGCGGCGGCCAACACGCGCTTCAGGTCAGCGGTCGTGGCCCCGGGAACGCTGGTGAGCGATGCTTCGGTGCTGGGGTCCAACACTTCAAAGCAAGAGGGGCGGTCGAAAATCCATTCACCGTCGATGAATAGGCCGACGCGCGGATGGTCAGCGTCGGCGATGACATTATTATTGGTTTCAATGGACATCTGAATTCCCTCTACATTTGGCGCCAAGGGGCTCGGTTGATATCGCCCTCAATCACCGAAAAAACACTGTGCCGGAAAGGCTATTAATCAAATCTCGACCATCTCGAAGTCCAGCTTCGTCGCCGAACACTCAGGGCAAATCCAATCCTGGGGAACATCTTCCCACCGAGTTCCAGCAGGTATGCCCTCCTCTGGAATACCTTCGGCTTCGTCATACATGAAACCGCATAAAATGCATTGCCAAATTTTGAATTCGCCCTCGGACAAGGCTTGTGTGGACGTGTCACTGCTCATGATTTTTCTTCCGTTTCGTTTCTACTTGTTGGCCCCTTTGCCGACCATGGGAAGCGTTTCGTAACCCTTGGGGGACAGCAACCAGGGCGTTGCTTTCATTAAAATGCCTATCTGCCAGAACAGCCGTTACCGGCCGCACACGGCCATCGTTGCCGTGCTTTTCATATGACTGATTTCAGCTCTCTCAGGGACAGCCCTTCATTGGCCGCTTTCGACAGCAGCGGACTAGGTGCCCAACGCTTGCCGTATTGCTCATGCCATTGCTGCACTTGCAGATGGATTTGCTTGGCCCCGATCGTGTCAGCCCAGTACAGCAGCCCACCTCGATGGCGAGGAAATCCAAAGCCGTACAACCACATGACATCAATGTCGCTGGCTCGATATGCCTTGCCTTCATCCAGGATCTTGCAGGCCTCGTTGATCGAGGCGAACAACAGACGCTTGAGGATTTCACTGTCGGTAAAGGTACGCTGAGGCGTGCCAAGCTCATGGGCGACGGTCGCGATGATCCGCATCACTTCTTCATCGTGACGAGGTGTGCGGTCACCTTCTTCATAGCGATACCAACCGGTACCATTTTTCTGGCCCTTGCGGCCCAGTTCGACCATCCGATCCGGGACATGGAGCTTCCTGTATTGAGGGTCAGCCGCCGCGCGGCGCTTGCGCGTGTCGTAGCTGACATCGAGACCGGAAAGATCGCTCACTGCGAACGGTCCCATCGGATAGCCAAATTCAACCATGACCCTGTCGATCTGCTCAGGGCGTGCTCCCTCCTCAAGCAGTAGCATCATTTCCGTGACCAGCGGCGCGCGGCTGCGATTTGCCGCGAAGCCATCACACGTCCCGGAGACCGCACAGACTTTTTTAAGATCACGGCCCATCTTCATGGCCCGCACAACTGTCTCGATCGAGGTCTGATCGCCCTTCACGATTTCGCACAGTTTCATCGCGTTCGCGGGAGCGAAGAAATGAGCGCCGGCGACGTACTGCGGTCGGCTTGTCATATTGGCCATGACGTTGATGTCAATCGCGGACGAGTTCGTCAGCAACAGCGCGCCAGGCTTCATCACGGCATCGAGTCTGGTGAATACGTCCTTCTTCAGATCTATCCGTTCAAACACCGCTTCGACCACGACATCGCAGTCGCCGATCTCTTCGTAGTGGGAGACAGGCTGGACAAACTGAAGGCACGCATCCATCTCTTCCACGGTCATGCGTCCGCGCTTGACCTTTACGGCGTAGATGTCACGTATGCGCTGCAGGCCCCTGTCCAGTGCTTCGGCACTCGCTTCCAGGAGTTTCACCACAATGCCTGCATCAGCGAAGCAAATGGCAATACCCGCGCCCATTGTTCCCGCGCCGATCACCGCAGCGGACGTCACACCAGCAGGCTTGAAACCCGGGGGCGCATCCGGAACCTTGGCAGCTTCGCGCTCGGCAAAAAATGCGTAGCGAAGTGCCTTGGCAACATCAGAACCCTCCAGCTCAGAAAACAAGCGTCTCTCAACCTCAAGAGCCTCATCAAACTGCAGGCTGAAGGCTGCTTCGATACAGTCGATCGCGTACTGTGGCGCCTTGTTGTGAGGAGACTTTTTGGCTGCTGCACGGCGTGCCGCTTGCAGCACATCCATGGTTGTCGCATCCATCGGTTCGAGCACCAGATCGCGTACGCGCTGCGGTTGAACGTGCGCCACGGCTTTTGCATAGCTTACGGCGGCGTCACGAAGCTCTTGGCTTTGTGTTCCTGGAACAATCTGGGAGATAAGCCCGACCTGCAATGCTTCGGGGGCATGGACATGGCGGCTGGAGACGAGCAAATCGGTGGCTACGGCCGCCCCGACCAGCCTCGGTAAACGCTGCGTACCGCCGCCTCCCGGTATCAATCCGAGAGCGACCTCGGGCAATCCGAGCTTGGCTGCGGGCAATGCAATCCGGTAATGGCAAGCGAGGGCGTGCTCGAGACCGCCTCCCAGCGCATATCCATGAATAGCCGCGACAGTCGGCTTGGCGCTGGCGTCGAGTGCCGCGGCACTCATGCTGGTAGTGATTGTTCTCGCCTTGCCGAACTGTCGAATATCAGCACCCGCAATGAAATTCTGACCGGCCCCCATCAACACGATCACCGCGACAGCCGGGTCGGCGTTCGCATGGGCAACGGCGTCAATGATGCTCCCTCTCATCTCGGGAGTCAGGGCGTTGACGGGCGGATTGTTGACTGTGATTACGGCCACAACGCCTTCGACTTCGTAACTGACCATCAGGCTTTCGCTCATCTCATCTTCCTGTCTCAAAAAAAATAAGGCCAGCCCCTACCCCGCGACCGCTCGCATCCAATGAGCATCCTGGTTTGGCCCGGTAATTTGAGTGCAGCGCCATCCAGCGCTCCAAACAACGTTGAATCGATGGTAGCATGAGTTTTGATAATCAGCACAGATTTCACTGATCGGAACTCTGCGACATGCTACTTTTGTCTTTGACGCTGGACCGATCCCCCTGAACGAAGGTGCCGGAAAGCACATTCGAGCTTCATTTTCATGCACTGAGGAAACCCTAGAGATGACAATAAAAGGCAGGGCATACATCGTCGGAGCGTATGAGCATCCCCTACGCAAGGCCCCCCACCATTCGGTGGCGCAGCTACATGCGGAGGCGGCGAAAGGGGCAATTGAAGACGCGGGATTAAGCAAAGATGACATCGACGGATATTTCTGCGCGGGCGATGCTCCCGGTGGGAATGTATGGTCGATGGCCAACTACCTGAATCTGGACAAGCTGAGGCATGTCGATTCGACCGATATGGGAGGATGCTCTTATCTCGCCCATATCGCCCACGCTGCAGAATCAATAGCAGCGGGCAGATGCAACGTGGCGCTGATTACACTGGCCGGTCGCCCCAACTCTGAAGGTATCTCAGGGATACAGGCGCGCGTACGAGGAGTCAATCTACCGGACGCGCCATTCGAGATGCCCTATAACCCAGTCACGTTGAACCTCTATGCCATGTGTGCGATGCACCACATGCATGAGTACGGCACAACCAGCGAGCAACTGGCGTGGGTCAAGGTCGCCGCCTCTCATCATGCGCAACACAACCCTCTGGCGATGCTGCGCAAAGTGGTCTCGGTCGAAGATGTATTGGCATCGCCGATGATTTCTGACCCCCTGCGGCGTCTCGACTCCTGCGTAGTGAGCGACGGCGGCGGCGCAGTTATCGTTGCCCGCCCGGAGATTGCCAAGGCCCTCAACAGACCACTCGTCCGGATACTTGGCTGCGGTGAATCCACTAAACACCAGATGGGCGGACGCCTCGACTTGAGCTATACCGGCGCCGCGTGGACCGGCCCTCGAGCTTTCGAAGAGGCGGGTGTGACGCCGGCCGACATCCAGTACGCCTCCATCTACGACAGCTTCACCATCACCGTCATTCTGCAACTTGAAGACCTGGGATTCTGCAAAAAAGGCGAAGGCGGAAAATTCGTGTCGGACGGCAACCTTATTTCGGGCATCGGCAAGTTGCCGTTCAACACCGATGGCGGCGGCCTATGCAATAACCATCCCGCCAATCGCGGCGGGATCACAAAAATAATCGAAGCCGTACGACAGCTTCGAGGCGAGGCTCATCCAAAGGTGCAAGTGCCCAATTGTTCGCTGGCCCTCGCCACCGGCATCGGCGGCGCGATAGGTCATCGGCACGGTGCAGCCACCGTCATCATGGAAAGGGAGTAAAAACATGTCGACCCCCTACACAGAACGCCCCATCAGCGACCCCATCCTGAACCCCGGTGATGAACCCTATTTCGACGCTGCGGCCGAGGGGCGCCTGCTCTTGAAGAGCTGCAATGCCTGCCATCAACCGCATCATTATCCACGTGCGTTGTGCCCGTTTTGCTGGAGCACCGATGTCGAATGGATCACCGCAAGCGGGACCGGGGCGATCTACACCTTCAGCATCACACGACGTGGCGCAGCAGCACCGTACTGCATCGCCTATGTGCGCCTCGACGAGGGACTGATGATGCTTACGAATATTGTCGATGTTGATCTGGACAGTGTTCGCATAGGGCAGCGGGTCAGGGTCGTGTTTAAAGAATCAGAAAGCGGCATGTCCGTTCCCATGTTCACAATTGACCATCCGGAGGCTTGAATGAGCAGCCGCGCCGTACTTTATAGCGCCGTAGATGATGTCATCACGCGCTATATGATTGACGTAGACAGCGCAACGCTTCGCAGGATGGAAAGCATCACTGTGGCCTCAAAGGTGCAATACGCATGGTCTCATCCATCCGGCGGCTTCCTGTATGTCTCAACAAGCGACGGTGGCCCGAGGGTGGAGTCCCATCACAATCACGTCAGCGCTTACTCGTTGGGACCTGATGGGCAACTCAATACTCACGGCTTACCTGCGCGACTTCCCTACCGAGCGGTACATTTGTGTATCGACCCCCTGGGACGGTTTATCGTCAATGCCCATAATTTCAAGCGCGGCGCATTGACCGTGCACCGCATCAACGCGGACTACACCATTGGCAACTGCCTGGCCCAGGATCCAAACACCGACTTTGGAGTCTATCCGCACCAGGTCATGTTTTATCCATCCGCCAAACACGTCCTGGTAGTTGACCGCGGCAACAACGCAACGACAGACAAACTGGAAGATCCCGGGGCACTCCGTTCATTTCGGCTAACTGAAGAGCATCTCCAAATGAACGATGTGGTTGCGCCGAATCATGGCCATGACTTCGGCCCGCGGCATGTCGACTTTCATCCGACGCATCCGTGGCTTTACGCAGCCGACGAGCGAACCAACCACCTCTACATGTTCCGACATGACGGTGACCGGATCGAGGCCGAGCCAGCCTTCACGCGGGGAACGCTGCGAACCCCTGAGCACGTGCACCCGCGACAACTCGCCGGTGCGATCCATGTCCATCCAAACGGGAAGTTTGTTTACTTGGTAAATCGCGCAGATGCGACGCACCCCCACCAGGGGCACCAAGTGTTCTCCGGAGGTGAAAACAACATAGCCGTCTACGCTATAAACCCTGAAACAGGCGAGCCCACACTCGTTCAGCATGTGGACACTCGCTCCTTTCACGTCCGAACATTTGCCTGTGATCCCAGTGGCCGCTTGCTCGTCACGGCGAGTATCAAGGCCTTGGCCGCATACTATGATGAAAAAGGGCTGACTGTAACGCCCGCGACACTGTCGATATTCCGGATAGGTGATGACGGGCATCTCAAGTACGTTCGAAGCGTTGATGTCGAGACGCAAGGAAATCAACTTCAGTACTGGATGGGTATTGTCGGGCTACGTTGATTGAGCGGTAATGCACCGATGGCCCCCACTGCCGGCAGTGGGGGACTACGATTAAATACGATTGAGCAGCCGGCCGCCGTCCACCGCCAATGAGATCCCAGTGATGAAATTGGCCTCATCGGACGCAAGAAACAAGGCCGCGTTCGCAACGTCCCAAGCAGTACCCTGGCGGCCGAGAGGCACCTTGGCGTTGCGCTCCGCGCTGATCTGCTCACGCGTCTGATTCCACGCTTGAATACGCGCCTCAACTGCCATTGGCGTCGAGATCAAGCCTGGCAGGATACAGTTTGCCCTGATCCCATAAGGGGCATTTTGAAGCGCCAACTGCTCGGTAAAAGCAATAACACCCGCTTTTGTAGCCTTGTACGTGACGTAGGGATACTTACCCAACGCCGCCGCGGATGACACATTGACGATTACCCCGCCCCCTTGTTCACGCATGATTGCTACTGCGTGCTTACAAGCAAAGACGGTACCCCGCAGATTGATACGGCAAATGTTGTCGAACTGATCTTCGGTAATGTCCATCAAGTCGGCGTCGCCACCGGCGAGGCTGACGCCCACATTGTTGTGCAGGATATCCAGGGACCCCCAACGTTTTTTCGCCATCTGCATGGCAATGGCCAACTCGTGCTCCCGGGTCACATCCGCAGAAAAGGCAGCGGCGGAGCCGCCCTCCTGAATGATCATCGCTGCAGTTTCCTCAGCGGACTCGATTTGCCGATCAACGGCCAGGACGCGTGCCCCT
Source organism: Pseudomonas sp. GL-R-19 (assembly GCF_019956375.1). Classification (NCBI taxonomy): domain Bacteria; kingdom Pseudomonadati; phylum Pseudomonadota; class Gammaproteobacteria; order Pseudomonadales; family Pseudomonadaceae; genus Pseudomonas; species Pseudomonas sp. GL-R-19. Next base: position 72,500 of record NZ_JAHBDJ010000001.1, read on the forward strand.
TCACGCGCAAATCGAATGGCCGCTGCCCGACCGTTGCCCATGCCTTCGCCCGGGCTTTGTCCCGCACCAATAACAACAGCGACCTTCCCAGCAAGCCGCCCAGCCGGCGTATACCCTTGAGTCTGATCCAGTGAGTCTGCCATTTCAGCCCTCTTTTATTTTGATGTAAGCGATTGAATTAAATAACTAATTTCAAATCATAGCCAGGCGCCAATGTCGAATTTAGAGAAGCCCCCCCGGCCATCGAGCTACCACAGGAACGCCCAACCGGGTAGCGCCCTCGCCCGGCTTGGATGTCTGAATCGATATTAACACATGTTCCTTTCATCGATACCTGTTCCGATCAGTAAAACCTAGCTTTGTAGAATGGCTGATTATCCAACGACATGATATCTCTACTAATCGTGGTCATGCGGTTTTGGCAGTGTTATTATAAGTTCTATCTACCAGCATACGTTCCAATCAATGGAACCGTATATCTCCCACAAAAATAATAGGAGGGAAGATGACATCGAACGCCACCATACTGATCGGCGGGGACTGCGGGCCCACGCATGGAGCAAAAGACGGCTTCCCTGTGCAAGGGTATACAGAGCTCGTCCTGCCTACTCTTGCCTCGGCCGATATGCGCTTCATCAATTGCATGCGTACCTACTCGGACCGCACCGTGCGCGTAGACCATGCACCTCAGGTCGGTCAGCCCGTTGAAATGGCTGCTATTTTCACCAATGGCATGTTCGACGCGGTGACCCTGGCAAACAATCACAGCTACGACAGCGGCCCGGATGCCCTCGTAGATACCCGAGACTTTTTCGTCTCGCGCGGCATCCAGGTGACAGGCGCAGGTCGGGATCTGGAAGAAGCACGACGTCCAGCCATCATTGAACACGACGGTATCAAGGTCGGTTACTTGGGCTATACCTCGCTCGGCCCTGCCGGCAGCGAGGCAGGATCGCAAAAGCCTGGAGTGACCAGTATCAAGGTCAATACCTCCTACGAAACACGAGGTCCCCACCAACCCGTTCGCATTCGCACGGAACCTGACTCCAGCGACCTGGCGAATCTGGTCGAGGACATTGAGAAGCTAAAAGGTGAGGTGGACGTCGTTATCCTGGCTTTTCATTCCGGCGTCATCCGGCTGCCGCGCGTGATCTCCGATTACCAGGTGACCATAGCCCATGCTGCCATTGATGCAGGTGCAGATATGGTGGTGTGCCACGCACCGCATATCCCCAAAGCGATCGAGATGTATAAGGGCAAGGCCATCTTTTACAGTCTCGGCGTGTTCGCAATGACCAAGTCGTTTCCCGCGCCTTCATGGAGCGAGCCCGCCTGGTCTCACGGTGCGGTTCGCAATCACGCGGACCTCGATCCCGAATATCCTTTTATGCCCTACGGTAAGGCCTGTACGTTGAGTTTGCTCGCCAAAGCAGTGGCGACCAAAGACGGTATACAAAAGGTTTCGTTCCTTCCGATGGTCATGGACGCACGGTATCGGCCTGAAGTGCTGAATCACGACGATCCTCGATTCCACGAAGTGCTTTCCTACCTGGAATGGGCCTCCGAAGACATGCCACATCGATTTAGCGTCGAAGGCAATGAAATCATCGTGTCGGAGTAAATCATGGACCTGAAGATCAACGGAAAAGTGGCAGTAATCACCGCCGCCAGCGCAGGTTTAGGCAAGAACATTGCTCACGCGCTGGCAGCCGAGGGCGTTCATGTGGTGCTGTTTGCACGTTCGGCGGACAAACTGGCCGCCCTCGCCCAGGAAATAACGGCAAAGCACGGCGTGCGTGCAGTCGCCGTTCCCGGCGACATGCGAATCGCCGCTGATGTAAAGCACCTCGCCGATACGGTGAACGCTATGTTCAACGGCACCGACATCCTCGTCCTGAACACGGGACGGGCCCCCAATCCGCTGCGGGCGACACTCGACGAAACTGAAGAGAAACGGTGGCAGGAGGCCTATCAAAATCAACTCTGGGGGACCATCCAGGTAGCCAAGGAAATGGTTCCTCAGATGCTCAAGAAGCAATGGGGTCGCGTCATCGCCATTACCTCGGCATCGGTAAAACAGCCCATGCCGCACCATAGCCTTTCAACCGTTTTTCGCGCCGGCGTCACCGCGTACATGAAACATCTCGCGAACGAGGTGGGCTCCTCTGGCATAACTGTCAATTGCGTAGCGCCGGCGTTGATCGACACATCGCACCGCACCGGCACCGCCGCGTACACCCCGGAGCAGGCAGAGGCACGCCGCAAACTCACGCCGCTCGGCCGCATGGGGGAGCAAGACGAGGTATGTGGCGTGGTCGCATTTCTCGCATCCACGCAGGCGGGTTTCATCACTGGATCGAGCATCAGCGTTGATGGCGGCATGATCGGGTCATTGTTTTAGCGTTCAGGCAATACGCTTTCATCGCAACCCATAACAATAAAACTATCTGCACCATTCCCTCTAAACGTCGCGTGCGTCGGTTGAATGGTCACAAGAGAGGCGACAGGAAATGAAAATCGGATACATCGGACTCGGTGCCCTCGGCAGTCAACTCGCTCGTCGATTCCTGTCTCACTCGTTATGCGTGTGGGATATCAACACGGCCGCCGTCGACACGTTCAAGAAACTGGGCGCCGACGTCGCGCCCACGGCGGCCGACCTGGCTCGCCGGTGTGACGTCATCTTCCTGTGCCTGCCACGCAGCTCGGACGTCAGGTCAGCGCTGTTCGGTCCAAACGGACTCGCGGCGGGGTTGGTGCCGGGTACGCTGATCATTGATCAAACAAGTGGCATTCCGGGTGAGACCAGACGTATGGCCGAGGAACTGGCCGAACGCGGTATCGACATGATGGATGCTGCGGTGTCTGCAAGTCCCCTGGTCGTTGCCGAAGGTAAAGCCACGCTGATGGTTGCGGGCTCGGATACGGTTTACGAGCGCGCCCTCCCCGTTTTACAAGTTATTACCCAAACGATATATCGTTGTGGCGACAGGGTCGGTGATGGCCAAGCCATGAAAATGGTCAACAACGCCATGAATGCCGGCTGCCGGCTCGGGACCCTTGAGGTCGTCGCCATGGGAAAAAAAGCCGGCCTGTCACTGCCCCTTATGGCGGACGTGTTGAACCGCAACAAAGCGCGAAATCAAACCACGGACAGAATGCTACCCGCGCTTGCACAGGGAAAACCTTCAACCAATTTCGCCCTCGCATTGATGCTCAAAGACGTCGATCAAGCCGTCGCGCTGGGAATGTCCAGGGATGTCCCGATGCCGCTAACCGCTCTGGTCAGGGCATTGTTGCAAATCGGAACCAACACCTTGGGGCCAAACGCGCAGCTCGAAGACATGGTCGGGCTCATCGAAAACATGGCGGCGACAAAACTGTACGACGGCGATATCGTGACGCCGAATACGGTAAGCACCCCTCAAGCGCGCCCTGAAGGTGACGCCATCGAGCTGGTCACAGGTGCGATCGCATCGCTATGCAGCGCGATTACTTATGAATGCACGGCAGCAGGCCTGCGATATGGGCTGACATTGGAAGACATGGCACTTGTCCTGGAAAAGACATCGGGATGGAGTGAGTCCTCTCGCTCTATTTATACCCAATTGTTATCCGATCACGCTCTGGACAACACGGCACTTTCGAGCGAAACAACTACCCTCAAAGCAGCCTGTTTGCTCGGCAATGATCTGGGAGCTCCCATGTTGATCGCCAATGCGGCACGAAGCCTCTTCGAGCAAGCGGATCACCAGATCAGCGATCCAGTCCCGATAAAAGACTTGAGCACGTTCTACAGCTCTATTTCCGCAGTTCAGCTCAAGCCCTCCTCCAACTGTAATAGACGTTGATCAGGTCTGGCGGGGCAGATAGCCCCGCTAGTCATCACAGATCCCGCGCCCTTCGCGGCGATACGACTCATCAGAACACCTCTGAAACAGCGCCACGTCCATCCCATTTACCTAGGTCGAGAGGATGTCGCGATCGGCCGCTACAAACAGTCTGAATGGTCGATAAATGGGCGCGGAATCGATCGAAGACTATACGCAAACCAAGTCTGTATTGATGCGGCTGTATGCCAGTGGCACCTTCTCAGCGAAGCAAGCCCACGACCGGCTTGGCCCGGCAAGCCTTGCCAACCTATTAACAAATAGTGAACGCGTATTGCTTTTAAACCCCAGCAATACGCGTCTTTCTAACATAACCTTCGTTAGCGGATTGCGTCATCGGGCAAACGCTTTTCCCAAATGTTACGCCCGCTGACTACCAAGATTCATCCGGCGAAAACGCAACATTGATTACACGCCTCGAACATCTCTAAAGGCCTGATGGCGAAGCAACACTGTTTCATCCTGCAGTCTTGATGCATCCGCTTTGCATCAACTAATAAAAACCATCCTGTCACAGGAGAAGACGCATGACGAAGACGAAAACGACTAGCTCTCGGCGATCGCTCGCCGCTGGCGCTATCGGGAACTTCGGTGAGATCTACGATTTCGCTGTATTCGGGTTCTCAATACCCATTTTATCCGTCCATTTTTTTCCCGGATCTGATCGAACTGCTGCGCTTCTAAGCACGTTCGCAGTCTATGCAGTGGCTTTTGTTGCACGCCCCCTGGGCGGCTTGATGTTTGGTTATCTAGCAGACCGCCTTGGCCGTATCAGGGTCATGGCGATGACCGTTTGGCTCATGGCACTGGGTACCGCGATTATTGGGCTGCTTCCGACCTACGCAACCATCGGGATCGCCGCGCCGTTATTGCTGTTGCTCTGTCGAATTGCACAAGGCTTGGCACTGGGTGGCGAGACGACCGGCTCGACCAGCTACATCGTCGAGTCGGCGCCGGAGAACCGCAGAGGATACTGGCTTGGCTTCACGCTGATTTTCTCTCACCTGCCCAACGCCGTCGTGGCCGGTTTGGTCGTCGCACTACAGCTTGGAGCGGGAGATCAAGCGTATTCGGAATGGGCGTGGCGCATCCCTTTCCTCCTCGGGGGAATTATCGGACTGGTCGGCTTTTGGCTGCGCCGCAACATCGATGAGCCTGAAGAGTACAAGCAAGCACGCCAGGCCAGCAAAGCCAGCAAAACAAAAAAGAATCCGCTGATAGCGGCCATTCGCTGCGGTGGATTGAGGGGGATGTTGCACGTATTCATGGTCCAACCGGTTTTTTCGGTAGGGGCTTACCTGTTGCTCGGTTTTATGTACACCTTTCTGATTAAGGTCGGGAAGCTGGATTCCACGTCGGCTTTGATCTCAAACGCCATCGCAGTCATCGTACTTTCAGCCCTGCTTCCGTTAGGAGGTTTATTGAGCGATCGGTATGGCCGTAAGCGAGTACTGACATTCGGTGCGGTATGGATTGCGCTCTCGGCATATCCGGCCATGTATTTGGCTGCCTCGGGTTCTTTCGCTAGCGCCGTGGGTGGGCAGACACTTCTCGCAATCGGATTGGGAATTTATGGCGCAGCCAGCTTTGTCGCCGCAGCTGAGTTTTTTCCGACATCGTTCCGTGCAACCGGACACGCAATTTCTTATCAGACAAGTGTCGCGATGTTCGGCGGAACGTGCCCATTGATCGCTGCGTACCTGTCCCAGGCGTTTGACTCTCCGATGGCGCCGGCGTTTTACGTTACGTTGATTGCAGTGGTCTGCCTGATCACAACTCAGTTTGTTCCTGAGACTCGTGGGATAAACCTGCGCACCTCGGTGGTCGACACGGCAGACAGCAAGGCGAGTGAACTACCGCAGCCCCAGAAGGCAATGCGGCAAGAACTCTCCACATAACTCTTTTTTGCAGCCAACTAATCGGTGAGCGGTTCAAGATGTGCGCGGACTGAAACAGTCCGCCTCATCGGCTCAGCCGCCGAACATATCGCACCCGAACAGGATCGGGTGTAAAGGCGATTACCGCTCCAATTTGGCCGTTTGCCCGTCCTCCCTGTTTATGGGCTTCACGATGAAAATAAAAAATAAGCTTGTGCTTACGTTCGTATTGGTCGCTTTTATACCCGTGAGCCTGGTCGCAGTGATTTCGGTTACCAACACACGAACGCTGGCAGTTGATCAGTTTATGGATGGCAGTACGCGGGAAATACGCCAGATCGATGGCAACATTCGCCAGTTTTTCGACGCTAGCCAGCAAAATGTCGATCAAATGGCAACCGATCCAGTTTATGTATCGGTTGGCGCACTGAAGAACTACCAGACCGGCGATGCCGCCAGCCGGCCATTGCCTCCTGCCGCCCACCAACTGATCGAAAGGTTTGCGCATTACGGTGCAGCCCACCCATCCGCGGCTATTCTCTCCATCGGTCTGGAAGACGGCTCCTATGCCAAATGGCCAGATGACCCTCAGTTGGCCAACTACGATCCACGTTCACGCCCCTGGTATAAAGCGGCGATGGCGAGCCCTGGCAAAACCGTACGGACACCCGCTTTTTACCCGGCTTATGATTACGGCAAGGAAGATGCAGCGCTGGTGGGGACGGCCAGAGCAATGATCACGAGCGATGGCATCGTCAAAGGTGTATTAGCCGTGAACGTGTCTTTGAAAAACCTCACCGAACAGGTCAAGAGCATCAAGCTCGGAGAGAGCGGCTACGTGATGTTGGTCGAGGACGGCATCGTACTGGTCGACCCCCGCGACACGACGCACAGCTTCAAGCCTCTCAAGGACCTGGGCACGGCCTATGCAAAGTTGGCCGCCACCTCACAAGGATCAACCGAGGTTGAACTCAATGGGCTCTCTTACATGGCCAACGTCTGGACGTCGCCTGATCTTGGCTGGCGCTATATCGGTTTGATCGAGCGCAGTGAAGTCATGAGCGCGGCCACTCGCATGACCTACCTTACGTCGCTCATCGTGGGAGGGTTGACTATTATTTTTGCGCTAGTCGCCGTGGCATTCTCCAAGTCCATCGTAAAGCCCATCAGCCGGGTCAGCAGCGGACTGCAATCGATCGCACAGGGCGAGGGAGATCTACGTCGCGAGCTGGAGTTTCAGGGTAACGACGAAACCGCCGAACTGGCAGGCTGGTTTAACAGGTTTCTCACCGCCATACGTCAGTTGATCCAACACATCGGCGCTGCATCGAGCAATCTGCAAAACGCCTCAAAGGTTAACAGCGAGGTTGCCAACAACATGAACGAGGCCGCCGGGAGGCAGCGCGAAGCGGTGGAGTTGGTGTCGACCGCGTTCAACGAGATGGTCGCAACCGCCAATGAGGTGGCCCGCTCATGCAGCGGCGCAGCAGAGTCCGCCGAGAACGGGCATCGCCGTGTGGCGGAGGGCAAGCAGCAAATCGAGATCACCACGGACAACGTGAATCGCCTGGGACGCCGTCTGACCGAGTCGTCGCAGTCCATGATAGAGCTCGAAGCCGGCAGCCGCAGTATCAACCAGATCCTTGGCACCATTCGCGCCATTGCCGAGCAAACCAATCTGCTGGCCCTGAACGCAGCCATTGAAGCCGCCAGGGCGGGTGATCAAGGCCGAGGATTTGCAGTGGTGGCAGATGAAGTCAGAGCACTGGCCAAGCGCACATCCGATTCGACCGGTGAAATCGAGCAACTGCTCGGCGCGCTAGGCAGCAAGACCCAGGAGGTCATGGGCAAAATGGGAAGTTGCCTGGAGCTCTCGCACGCCAGCGTGTCGTCCATTGAGAGCACTCGGGACAGCTTTGAAGGCATCCAATTGTCGGTCAATGAAATAAGGGATCAAAACCTGCAGATATCCGCCGCAGCTGAAGAGCAGCATAGCGTGGCCGAAGAGATCAATCGGCATATCCAGCAAATTTATGACGAGGCCCGGCTGGTGGAGAGCTTGGCCAGCTCTGCACAGGATGACTCCGGCAAGTTGTCGAATCTGTCAGATGAACTGAACGGGCTGGTGGGGCGCTTCAAATCGTGAAATGTCGTCGTTCGCCCGGATGTCGCAACTGGCCTGTTCGCATGGATGTGATCAGCGGAGCGTTTCGCTCTCGCGATGAGCCGCTGTCGAGACATCCAGGCTTGAGGCCAGGCGCACATCATCAGTCGGATGTAGGCGCGGGCAAGGCCACCTCTCCACCGAATTGTCGCGATATGACTTCGGCACCTTTGACCGCCAATTCGATAAACTCCTTTTCATTCATGTTCATTCGAACAGTCGGCGCACCCACCGACAAACAATAGTGCACCTCTTGATTTACATCCTTGATGGGCACTGAGATCGCCGAGATGCCTAACAGCCGTTCCCCATGGGAAACTGCGTAACCCTGCTCCCGGATCATGGCCAACTCTTCGAGCACCGCCCCATTTGTGCGCTTCGTCGCTTTGGCAACATTTTTGACTAACGGCGTGAGCTGGGCTTTGGGCATATAGGCCATCAGGACCTTTGAAGCAGACCCTACCAACAAGGGAATCTGTTCACCCGCCTGGACCACCGCGCGCAACGGTGCCGAACTGGTCGTGACCGAATCGAGACAGACTCGATTGCGATCACTCACCGCATGGATGGAGACTGTTTCTTCAGTCTGCTCCGCGAGTTCCTGCAATACGGGGCGAGCGATCTCACGAATACCCAAGGTACTTTTTACCAGGCCAGCCAAGCGCGTGAACCGGAAGGACAAGCAATATTGCTGCTCGAGGCGTACCAGGTAGCCAGCCTTTTCAAGACTCTGGACAATACGAAACGTCGTCGACTTCGGTAGCTCGATACGGTCTGCAATGTCTTGAAGTGTAAGGCTGCTGCGGTCTGAACTAAAGCTTTCGAAAACTGCCAAGATACGTTGCACAGAGCGCATCATTCTTGAAAAACCCCATCATAATCGTTGATCGTAACGATCCTCCTCGACACGAAATGCTTCATTCGCCAACAAACGAGAATCAGTCTCAAAATAACATACTAGCATGACGCTTTTTCACTCGCCAACTTCAGTTCCACCCACCGAACTCGAGAACGGAGGCACATCGAGACCGCTGGCGACCGCGCCCTGTTCAGTCGGGCACCGTTACCAATTGCGTTCCCAGCCAATGTTTATCCGAAACCAACGTGCGAACGACGTCGGCCAAAACAACACGCGCTGCCAAACCCGCCGGCGACAACTCATCGTCCGACAAACTGGCGACTTGATTCAAGCGGGTAAAATTGAACTCGGAAATGGGTACCGTATCGAAACGGTCTTTGTCATGCCTTGCAAGTGCCGCGCTAGGTTGCACCGTCATCCCCAGCCCCGCCCCCACCGCGTCCATGAGTATCGCAAGTCCGTCGATCTCTGCGATGACGTTCATCGTGCAGCCTTCTCTTTCAAAAGCATTGTTTATCAGCGCCCTGAGACCATGCGTACTGCCGGGCAATATGAGGGGGACATTAGAAAGCTCACTGATTGACAGCGCTTCACTCTTGCGGACCAGGGAAAAGTCAGCTGCGGAAATAGCGAAAAGACGTTCATTTACCAGTGGTTGAGTGCTGAATCTGCGCCCATGATCAGCGCCAAACAATATTGCAAGATCAATCTGTCTAGCGCTCAGCATCCGCTCCAGGTTGCCCGATAACGCCTCGACAATACGAAGGGAAATATCCGGGTACCTTTCTCGCATCGCCTCCATGAACGGCAGTGCAACCACGCCTGAGGTCGTTGGAGCCAATCCCACTGTGACATGCCCGGCGAACCGTCCAGTCCTGGCCGCATGGGCCGCATCTTCTGCGTTGCGCAACACCAGTTGTGCTCGATGCCAGAATGCCAATCCGGCGCTGGTAGGCTGCACGCCGCTCTTCTTTCTTAGCAACAACCGAACGGACAGTTCATTCTCCAGTCGGCTTATTTGTTGACTGAGGGCCGAGGTGACAACATCGAGTTCAAGCGCTGCTCGCCCCATGCTTCCACACTCAACTACCCGGACAAAGTAGCGCAGTTGACGCAGTTCCATCGGATACCTCCACTATCACCACGATGCCTGGACCGGTCGGTCCAGGCACGACACGCTATTTGCCGATAAACCGCGGTTTCCTTTTTTCCTTGTAAGCTTTGATGGCCTCTTTGTAATCATCCGTGGATTGCACCACGGCCATCTGCGCAGCCACCGACTCCAAGCTCGTCCGCAAATCAGTCCGCAGCGATTGGTATAACAGCTTCTTTATGCTGCGTTGCTGGATGGGAGGGCCATCCGCCAGGCGCGTAGCAAAATCCAGCGTTTCCCGCATGAGCTCGTCATCATTGAATACTCGGTTGACGATGCCCAATGCCAACGCTTCCTCAGCACTGACGAAATCGCCCGTCCATAACAACTCCAGGGCTTTTGCGGTACCTATTATGCGCGGCAGCAAATAGCAGCCGCCATTTCCAGGGATCAGGCCAACGCGAATATAAGCTTCAGCAAATCGAGCTGACTTTGCTGCGAAACGCAAATCGCACTGCAACGAAAGATCCATGCCCGCGCCTACTGCGGCGCCGTTTACCGCCGCGATGAGTGGCTTTTCGAAGTTCTCGATCGCCAATGCCACCTGGTGGGTGACTTTTTGCAATCTGATTTTACGCTCGAGCGGCGTCGGGTCTCCCTCTGCGCTTTCCGCGGCGCGACGGCCAAGGTCTCCTCCGGAGCAGAAGGCGTCACCGGAACCGGTGATGACGAAACAACCGATGTCATCATTCTCATCGGCAGCCAGCAATGCAGTGCGAAGTGAATCCAGCATACTCTCGCTCAAGGCGTTCTTTTTTTCGGGCCGGTTTAGCCGGGCTACCATTACCCGGCCAACGGTACTGACTTCTAGATCAGACATCATATTCCCTCAGTTCGATATGGACACGCCGCCAGTTGCAACGCCACGCTTATTGCGCGCTGCGCTATTGCTCGGCTCGAGTCAACGCACGGTGTCGTGCATGCTCATCTCGAGCCTGCAACAATGCAGCTCTCAACGAACGATTGAGCCACCGCTTGTTTTCGGCAAATGTGCGCGGGTTCTTTGCTCCCAACGCCTGCCCCAGTGCTAAAGCCTTCGAAAGGAGTTCGTCTCGAAGGACCACCGCGCAAACCAGCCCCCTCGCCAATGCTTCGGCAGCCTTCATTGCCCTGCCGCTCTGAATCAAATCAAGAGCCAAAGCGCGTCCGCCGATGACCTCCAGAATGTTCGCACCCGAGAAAGTGGCAATACCCAAATCAATTTCGGGAAGCGACAGCTTCGCGGTATCGACTGCGACACAGGCATCCGCCAGGAGCGCAAGCATCGCGCCGCCTCCCGTCGCGGTACCATTGAGCACCGCGACAACTGGCTTGGGGTAGTCCATCACGGCGTCCTGCAGCGCCGCCAACGCCAACGACCTTCGTTCTCGCTGGCGTGCCGTATCACCGTCCGCCGGTTGTTCACGAATATCGACCCCTGCGCAGAAAACGCGCTCGCCAGAGCCGGTCAGCATCACCGCATTTATCTGCGGGTCATCAGCGGCGGCATGCAGTGCAGCAGTCACGCGCTCCATCATATCCACCGTCATGGCGTTCGCCTTGGCGGCACGATTCAGTGTGATCCACAGGAGCGACTCATGTCGCTCAACCGTTAACTCGCTGGCTAGTTCATTCACGGACATATTCCTCTATCTGCTTGTTTTTATTTTCAATCGCGACACACGACACGATTCCTACTGGGCCGTTTTCTGTCCCGACACAAACATGTCCGCGAAGAACTCTTCCTCGGGGAGGTTGCGTAACGCCACAAAATCCTGCCTTGCCGATTGCACGACGACGGGCGCGCCACAGGCATAGACCTGATGCTGGGAAAGATCCTCGTAATCTTCCATGACCGCGCGGTGTACAAAGCCGACCCGACCTTCCCATAGGTCGTCGGGGTGTGCTTCTGACAAGACAGGTATGAACGTGATGTTGTGATTTTTCGTCCAAGCCTCGGCAACGGAACTCAAATACAGATCCGAGGCCCTTCGCCCGCCCCAATAGAGCGTTATTTCACGACTCGATACTTTTTCAAGCTCGCGTTCGATCATGGCTTTGATCGGTGCGAACCCTGTGCCGCTGGCAACGAAAATCATTGGCTTGCTACTGTCTTCACGCACAAAAAAAGTACCTAGCGGGCCTTCAAGGCGCACCAGGTCGTTCTCTTTCATGACATTGAAAACGTGTTGGCTAAACGGGCCACCGTAATTTCTGAGATGTAATTCCAATACGTTATCGTCGGGTACGTTTGCCAGCGACAAGCTGCGACGAATGCCACCAGGCATGACGACGTTGATGTATTGCCCCGGCAAAAACCTGAAAGACTCCTTGGCAGGAAGCCGCAGGCGAATTCTCATCACATCCTCGGCCAGGCGCTCGAGACGATCGACGCGGGAAACAAGCCGTCGAATGGGGATGTCCTGTGTTGCTTCTACCACCTCGCAGGCGATCGTCAACGCGGTTAAAGCTTTTGCCTGGCACAGGAGCGCGTATCCCTGCTGCCGGTCTTCGTTGGAAAGTATCGCCATGCTGGACTCCGCATGATCTACCACTCCGTCGAGCACCTTTGCCCGGCAGGTGCCGCAGATGCCATTCTGGCAACTGTAGGGCAGCTGACACCCGCTTTTAAGGGCTGCGGCAAGTATCGTATCGTCTTGCTGCGCCTCGAACGTGCGGTCGATAGGCTTCACATTGACCCGATGCGTCAATGTGGCAGACAGGCTGTCATTCATACTGATTCACCCCTTTACAAAATGTTTTGTACATTGCTCTTTCTCGCGACAAGCTTGGGGGCAGTTCATTAACCGCGCACAATCAAGGCGTCCGCGGCAATCACACCGTGGGGCAATACAAACATTGGATTGATGTCGATTTCGGCTATATCGCTGCGCTGCTCCCAGGCAAACTGCGATAACGCCACCAACGCGTGGGCAACAGCATCTACATCAAGGGGAAGTGCGCCCCGAACGCCGCGCATGATCACACTGCATTGCAATTCATCGAGCATTTCCATAGCGGTCGGCAGGCCGAAAGGGGCGATTCGACATGCGGAATCCTTCAGTACTTCCGCATAAATCCCACCCGCTCCGACTACAACCACTGGACCAAATGAAGGGTCCTTGACCACGCCGGCAATCAGTTCGAAGCCACCCGTTACCATCTCAGAAACGAGAACACCTTCAATGTGGGCAGCAGGCACGTGTTGCTGCGCATTGGCTAACACCTGCTCGATCGCTGACTCCAGCTCCTGGGCGGTACGAATGCCTACCTTTACGCCGCCAATTTCAGTTTTGTGCGCGATGTCCGCAGAGACGATCTTGACGACAAGGGGAGCTTTGACTTTGTCGAACAGCGCAGCGTCAAAACCCTTCACGATCAGGTCGGTTGTGACGGGGATACCTATGGAACGCAGCAGTTCCTTGGACTCTACCTCGGACAACGATGCTCGACTGCCGATGGCGTTGCTGAGCGGTAAAGGCGCTCGCTCAACTTCGAGCACCTCATTCCCTTCCTTATGCAGAATGCGCGATTGAGTTCGCTTGAATCGCATCAGCATTGCAATGGCTTTGGCGGCTCTCGAAGGCGAAGGCAACACCGGAATACCCGCCTCAGCGAATACACGCAGCGCCTCTGCAATCTGAACGTTGGGGGCTGAGGAAAAAACCAGAATCGGTTTCGGCGCCGACGCGGCAATTCGGGCCAATACCTGGGCTGCCGCCAGGCTGCCAGAGGCGCCTGTGGTTGCTAGGTTAATGCAAAGCGATCCAACGGCGGGGTCTTCAAGCGTCGCGCATACAGCGGCTTCCAATTTCTGGGCATTGGCCGCAGAAAAATACCCTGCGGTAAGGTCGATAGGATTATGGACGGCCCCGATGTTAGGCACGACCGCCAGCAACTTTTGCTGGGTATCGTTACCGAGTTCACACAAGGTCAGACCTTCAGGCTCACCCGCATCGGCAAATACGATCGCAGATCCGCCCGACACCCCCATCACCGCGACACCACCGTTGTCCGGGTATTTCTTGCTTTCCAATGCCTTGAGAAAATCTACTGCTTCATGGATCTCTCTAATCTCGACGATCCCCGTCTGCTTGAACAGGGCACGGTAGAAATCATAAACACCCGTCATGCTGGCGGTGTGCGATGCGGCCGCCAATGCGCCCTGCTCGGTGACGCCGCCCTTCCAGAGCAGGATCGGCTTGCCACGCGCCGTTGCCTTGCGGCCGATTTCCAACAGGGCACGACCGTCGTTGGTTCCCTCGATATAGGCGACGATGGTGTGTGTCTCGTCATCGTCAAGCAGCGCTTCAATCAGCTGTACCGAGTTGACATCGCTTTCGTTGCCCGTCGCGATGACATGACGGAAACCAATCCCGGCCTCGGCGCATGCAAGGGCGATGCTATAGCCGAATCCTCCGCTCTGCGTCACCAGCGATACCGATCCTTTCTCGAGTTTCGGTTCACGCGTAATGCTGCCGAATGCGGCGTAGACACGTGAATGGATGTTGGCAAAACCGAGGCAATTGGGCCCGATGATACGCATGCCCGCCGCCCGGGCGATCGCGAGCATTTTCTCCTCCCGAAGGATTCCTTCCGGACCGCTTTCTCGAAAGCCACCGCTAAGGACCACCGCAAAAGGAACCTTCTTCTGTGCACTCGATTCCAGCACGGCTAAAACACCCTGCGCCGGGACGCCGATCACTACGAGGTCTACGTCACCTTCGATCTCCGCAACGGATCCATAGCACCTCAAACCTTCAAAGGTTTCGTATTTTGGATTCACCGGATAGATCGTGCCGGTATATCCGTTGCTCATCAGGGCTCTCACTGCCTGAGAGCCGGGACGCCCTGCATCCTCCGACACGCCTACAACCGCAATCGAACGTGGTTCAAGCAAGTATTTGTAATTATTCATATCGGTACTGAAGCCCTTGATCGCTATCGAAAATCGGGAGACGAGGTAAAGAGATGCAGTCGTTTCTCTGCTCTCCCCAAAAGCAGAGCTGCCACGACGCACTGTCGTCCGCACCCAGCCGAAAGTCAATTATTTTTGGAATAGGTTTCGATGAATGAAACTGAAAGCACGACCAGACAGAAGCTTGCACTACCGCTCACCAAGCATTCTCCAGCGATACAAAAGTTTCACCCAATGAAACTTGTGCTAATTATCAAAACACATGCTAGTATGATTTTGCGTCGACCGAGGGCATGTAACTGCCTCGTATGGACGGTTGATTTGTCCTGCATACATGCAGATTCAATAGGAGCATTGGTGATGATTTACACGCGCAGTGGGGCAGACGCCCTTGCAAATCGGAGCGTTATCGTTTCGCCCGGTACCGGAAACCAGCATTGGGGAACGACCTTCTTTGGCCCGCGGAGCTCCCAAGAGCGGGCCCCAGGCCCTCAGGCAACAATGTCTGAACTGAGAGCACACGAAGCGGTAGTGCCCCATTTCCACGGGGTGTCGATGTTTCAGTTGTTCATCGCCGGTAGCGGCACACTGGGGAATCGCGGTCAGGTGCTTGAGCCGCTCACCGTTCAGTTCAAAGACCATCACACTGCCTACGGCCCGATCGTGGCGGGTCCGCAAGGACTGTCCTTCGTCGCCATGCGGATGTACACCGGAAACTCCCAACCGGTCTATTTGAGTGAACCTGGCTATCGGGAGCAGCTGCGTCCCAGCAAACGCCGGCACCTGACGTCCGAGCCCATCAAGTTCTCCATTGCACCTGTGATGCAAGCCCGTGAAGAAGCGAGTTGGGAACTACTTTTTGAAGATGAAGCAGATGGGCTGCGCGCTCAGGTATTACGACTGGGCGCTGGTATGAAGGTGGACGGTCCGCCCCCTGGTATTGCATCGGGTTATTACGTTTTCGTCGGAAACGGCAGCGTGTTGCATGGCGAAGAGGAGCTTCCTCTCTGGTCCATGATCGTCGTGGAATCGACCGAGGAAAAGTTCGAGATCCATGCAGGCGGCGAAGGTGCCGAGGTCCTCGTGCTCCAGTACCCTCGGGAACAGATTTGAAGTACGGATCCCCTCTGGCGGACTGACATTCGCTGGTTCGTGCACCCGACGTTACCGCGCAAGAAACACAGATTCACCCTATCAAACAATAAACAAGTCTACGCCCCTGAGGGGGAGTAAAAGGCTTTGCACAATGGAGTTCGTTATGAGCATTGGCGTAACGTTCAATTTCAAAGGGTTGGTCGCGCCGATATCCGGCGCGCCCCCCAGCCGGCTATTCGCTACGACAGCTTTACCCACGTTGACACAACTTCACATGTCTGCGCCGCACACGGCGATAAACGCGACAAGCATTCATGCCTGTAGGAATCGTTCGGATCGAAGAAGCAGCGCCAGTGTTCATGGAGCGCTCAAAAAACTCCAGCTCCGCAGCCTGCTGGCCTGTCTGGTCATTAGCGCCGGAGTCACTACAGGCGCATACGCCGAGCAACTCCCCTCCTCTTCAGCATTGGCCTACGATAAGCAGACCCAAGGCCCCGTACCCATCCCAGTATCGGAACGAGGCCTTTCAACAGTTACCGCCCAAACCTGGTTCAAAGCATCCAACGAAGGTCGGGTACTGGAAGGCGCCATATTTGACCGCGATGGCAATCTGCTTTTCTGTGATGTTTCGGGTAAACGCGTACTTCGCCTGTCACCGACCAAACAGCTTTCAATCGTAGCCACGATAGAGAACCTTTTCCCAGGCGGACTGGCATTTCATCCCGACGGACGTCTGTTCATCGCGGCTCTCGATCTGAACCGCAACCTGGGAGCGATTTTCGCGGTCAAGCCAGACGGCACAGGAATGCAAACCATCATTACTCCAGACGCCGGCTACATGCCTAACGATCTGGTGTTCAATACGCAAGGTGGTTTTTACTTCAGTGACTTCAAAGGTATTTCGACCGAGCCAAAGGGCGGCATCTATTACGTTTCTCCCAATCTTTCTCCTCCCGTTGTCGTTTTGCCGCATCTCTCAATGGCCAACGGCGTTACGCTAAGTCCAGACGGAAAAACGCTGTGGGCAACCGAATTTGGGCGCAATCTTCTGCATCGCATCGACCTGGCCAACGCTACTACCATCGCCACCATCAGCTCGTCCATCCCCTACCGTTTCACGGGGCCCTCCCCCGATTCGATGCGGGTCGACGCCGATGGCAATGTCTATGTGGCGATCTATGGTCAAGGTCGTGTAATGGTCTTTAACCAGATCGGTATCCCTATTGGCCAGGTGCTGCTGCCGGGGCGCGAACAAGGGCACAACCTGCTATCGACCAGCCTCGCCATTGATCCCAATACGAACACCTTGTACTCCGTCACCAGTGATGGAGATAAGGGGCAAGGAGCAACAATATTCAACGCCAAGGTGTTTACCCATGGCTTGCCTCCGGCGTCATTCAAATGAGCCGTCTCAATGCTTGTTCCCCACACGTGTGTCCTATTGATCACATGGAGAAACCCTTATGACCCCTATTGGCGCAGAGCCTGGCTCTTTGAATGCCAAGCGCGATACGACGAAAGCCTCGCGATGGGTATGTCGTATCTTTGCCATTGTATTACTGATACTCGGCCTGGCCCTTTCCGTTGGCGGTGTCATCTTGGTTGCGGACGCAGGTTCTCCGTATTACCTGATAACCGGGTTGGCCTTCATCGCAAGCGGTGTATTTCTCTGGCGCGGCGATGCGCGAGGCGTCTGGGTCTATGCCGCGACGCTGGTCTGGACCACGGCCTGGAGCCTCTGGGAAGTGGGTTACAACGGCTGGCAACTGGCGCCCCGGCTCATTGGTCCGTTCGTTCTCGGAGCAGTACTTCTGCTACCGCATTTCACCCGACTCAAGCCTTTGCCAAACACCCGGAAGCTTCCACGCGGCTGGCCATCGTTTGCCGGCGGCCTCGTAGCTGCAATTGCCTTGGGGAGCGTCAGTCACGCTTTCGGACCCGATGCACCGGACTTTCCGATGTTGAGACGCGGCTTGCAATCGCAGGCGCCAGCGAAACTGCCTGAGCCACTGGCCAACAACGAACGTACCGACTGGCAAGCCTACGGCAATGACCAGGGCGGGACCCGCTTCAGCCCGCTTGCCGACATAGACACAACCAACGTCTCGAAGCTGGTCAAAGTCTGGGAAGTCGACATGGCGCCGGTTAACGGCGATCTCAACGCGATCGAAGGCACCCCCATCATGATGGGTAGTTCCCTGTACGCGTGTGATGGCAATAACGGCATCCATGCATTCGATGCGGAAACCGGCAAAGAATTGTGGCGCCGCGACATTTCCAACGGTGTACCGCAGTCGGGCAAACCCTGTCGGGGCGTGGCGTACTATAAAGTGCCTGACGCCAATGGGTTTTGCTCGGAGCGCATCTACGCCCCCAGCCACAACCCCACGCTGGTGGCACTGGATGCGAAAACCGGTGAGTATTGCCCAGGCTTTGGTAACAACGGCGCGGTCGATCTGACAAAGGGCGTCGCACCTTACCCACATGGCTTGTTCTACGTCAGCTCGGCACCGCAAGTCATCCGCGGCAAGATTGTCGTCGGTGGCGGCATTCCCGACGGGCAATATTGGGGTGGTCCGTCCGGCGTTATCAGAGCTTTTGATGCGGTGACAGGCGAGCTCGCCTGGGCTTTTGATGCCGGCGCGCCGAATCGCCTCGGCCTACCACCTGAAGGAGAGTACTACACGCCCTCCACGCCCAATAGCTGGGCCCCCATCAGCGCGGATGAGAAGCTCGGTCTTATCTATTTGCCAGTGGGCAACGCGACACCTGATGCTTACGGTGGACAGCGCCGTCCCTATGACGAGGATATCTCTAGTGCGGTGATCGCTCTCGACGCGGAGACTGGTCGACTGCGCTGGAAATTCCAGGCCACGCACCACGACATCTGGGATTATGACGTCGCTTCTCAGCCCACTCTGTTGAATTGGCCTACCGCAAAGGGCATGCGGCCAGCGCTGATCCAACCGACCAAGCGCGGCGAGATTTTCGTGCTCGACCGCGAGACTGGCGAGCCGATCAAGGCGGTGGAAGAACAGCCTGTGCCTCAGCGTGATATTGCGAAAGGCGAATGGCTGTCCCCAACCCAGCCTGCCTCTGTCGACCTCCCTGCTTTCCGGGGGCCTCAACTGCGCGAAAAAGACATGTGGGGTGCAACGCCGATCGACCAGATGGTCTGCCGGATCATGTTCAAGCAATCGCGCTACGAGGGCCAGTTCACGCCCATCACGCTCGACAAGAATGTCTTGATCGATCCCGGTTCCATGGGTGGTGTGAACTGGAATGGCATCTCGCTGGACGTTGATCGCGGGCTGATGATTGTCAACTGGACTCAGGTCCCTGACCGAATCGAACTGGTGACACGCGAAGAAGCAACGCAACGCAATTTCAGGATTGCACCTGGTCTGGACGCTGGGGGACAAGCCGAGCAGCCTATGCTTGACACGCCATACGGTGCTTATCGGGTCAACTTCCTTTCGCAGCTTGGCATTCCTTGCAATGCGCCGCCTTGGGGCCTGATTGGCGCTGTTGATCTTGTCAGTGGCAAGCTCATCTGGTCCAAGCCCTTGGGCTCACCGCGTGACATTGGCCCGTTCGGTCTGCCGACCCTGGTCTCCATCCCGATCGGTACACCGACCGCCGGTGGCGCCGTGACGACCCGTGGCGGCCTGGTATTTATCGGTGGTGCAGCAGAGCATACGTTCCGTGCCCTGGATGCCGCCACCGGCCGGGAGCTGTGGAGCAGCCGCCTGGCCACCAGCGCAAATGCCACGCCCATGACCTATCGCAGTCCGGTCAGCGGAAGGCAATTTGTAGTGGTCGCCGAGGGTGGGCGCCCGCATTATCGTACGAAGCCTGGTTCGAAGCTGGTTGCCTTTGCAATTCCAGGCAGCAAGTGATGGCCGCTGACAATAGCTGATCGACTAAGGAGCCAGTCCATCGTGACCTGTCTCCAAAGTCTTGAACTGGGCAAATCTGCCTGTCTCTGAAATGGGTCTATATCCATTTCAGTATCAAAACGCCCGGTGCACTTGCATCGGGCGTTTTGTATTTCTGGGAGCGTGGTAACTCCTGCCACATACCGCTCTGCACAGAAACATCACCCTTCACTAAAACTGAAGCCCTCACCTCTAAATCCGCCTTTCGCCGCGCTACGCCCATCCCTATGGTTAATCCACTGGCCGGCAGTCACTTCGCCCTGCCAGTGAATCGAGGAGATACGATGGTCGACGTTCTGGTGATAGGTGGCGGTAACGCTGCGTTATGTGCCGCATTAATGGCACGAGAGGCAGGCGCCAGCGTGATGCTGCTGGAAGGCTCGCCGAAAGTCTGGCGCGGCGGAAATTCGCAGCACACGCGCAACCTGCGATGCATGCACGATGCACCTCAGGATGTGCTGGTCGATGCCTATCCCGAAGAAGAATATTGGCAAGATCTGCTTAAAGTCACCGGTGGTCTTACCAACGAGAAACTGGCGCGCATCGCCATTCGCGCCTCGTCATCTTGCCGTGATTGGATGCGTTCACATGGCGTGCACTTTCAGCCGCCCTTGTCGGGTGCTCTTCATGTGGCTCGCACCAACGCTTTTTTCATGGGCGGCGGCAAGGCACTGGTCAATGCCTACTTTCGCAGCGCCGAACGCCTGGGCGTGAAGATCCGTTATGACGCTCAGGTCACCGACATAGAACTGGAAAACGGTGCTTTCGTCGCAGCTCACCTGGCCGAACGCGAGGTAGATGGACAACGATTCCCAGCGGAGCGTATCGAAGCACGCGCCTGCGTCCTGGCTGCTGGCGGGTTTGAATCCAACCGCGAATGGTTACGGGAGGCTTGGGGCCAAAACGAGCGTGGTGAATGGCCATCGGACAACTTTCTGATTCGCGGCACTCGCTTCAATACCGGTGTGTTGTTGCGACGGATGCTCGATCTTGGCGCCGATGCAGTCGGCGACCCGACTCAGGCACATATGGTTGCCATCGACGCCCGGGCTCCGCTTTACGACGGCGGTATATGTACCCGCATCGACTGCGTGTCCCTGGGCGTGGTTGTCAACCGCGATGGCGAACGGTTTTACGATGAGGGTGAGGATTTCTGGCCCAAACGTTATGCGATCTGGGGCCGTCTGGTTGCGGGACAACCCAACCAGCAGGCCTACTCGATTATCGACCAACAGGCGCTTGGCCGCTTCATGCCGCCGGTGTTCCCTGGAACCACAGCCCGGACGTTGCCAGAACTTGCTCGCCTGTTGAACTTGCCGCAAACGCAGTTCGTTAAAACCATCGAAGACTACAACAACGCTTGCCATGTCGGCACGTTCGACCACACCACGCTCGACGACTGCCATACCGAAGGGCTTACTCCCGCCAAGACTCACTGGGCAAGGCCGCTCACCAAACCACCCTACTACGCCTACCCCCTCAAGCCAGGTGTCACCTTTACCTATCTCGGCTTGGCGACCGACGAAACGGCCGCCGTGCACTTTGATGGCAAGGCCAGCCCGAACCTGTTTGTCGCCGGAGAAATGATGGCTGGCAACGTACTGGGCAAGGGTTATACCGCGGGTATTGGCATGGCCATCGGTACCGCCTTCGGACGAATCGCCGGCGTACAGGCCGCGCTTTGTGCAGGGTTTGGTCTTTCTCCTGTGAACTCGGAGCTTCAACATGCAGCTGTTTAATCCCCAGGTATCCAGACAACTGATCCCGGTCCTCAACCTGCAGGAAACCGAAGTCGAACGGCAGATGACCATTTGCAATGCCTGCCGCTATTGCGAAGGTTTCTGTGCCGTATTCCCCGCAATGACCCGGCATCTGGAATTCGGTCAGGCCGACATTCATTACTTGGCGAACCTTTGCCACAACTGCGGCGCGTGCCTGTCGGCCTGCCAATACGCTGCCCCGCACGAATTTGCAGTCAACGTACCCAAAGCCATGGCCAAGGTGCGGCTGGAAACCTACACCAATTACGCCTGGCCGCAGCCACTGGGTAAATTGTACCAACGCAACGGCCTCACCTTGGGGCTGGCTTCAGGCGCTGGGTTGGCGCTGTTCCTGTCGCTTACCTTGATGATCATGGGCAACCTGTTCGTTGCCATGCCAGGCGGTAACTTCTACGGGATTTTTCCACACAACACGTTGGCACTGATGTTCAGCGCGGTGTTCGGTTTTGCCGTATTGGCCCTGGGCATCGGCGTGCGTCGATTCTGGCGCGAAATCTCCCCCGCCGAGGCACCGCTACCCTTGAAAACCAGTGCAGTACTGGAGGCCGGCGCCAACGTCGCGCAACTCAAGTACCTGGATGGCGGACATGGGGAAGGCTGCAACAACGCCGACGACGAATTCACCCTATGGCGCCGCCGCTTTCACCACCTCACCTTCTATGGGTTCATGTTGTGCTTCGCAGCCACGGGCGTTGCCACTCTTTATCACTTTTTGCTGGATTGGTCGGCTCCCTACCCGATTTTCAGCCTGCCGGTGCTGCTCGGCATTTTCGGCGGTGTAGGCCTGCTGGTTGGCCCTGCTGGATTGCTCTGGATGAATCTGCGTCGTAACCCGCAACAGGGTGACGAGAACCAGAAACCCATGGATCGTGGCTTCATCGCGCTTCTGTTCCTGGTCAGTGCCAGCGGGCTGGGATTGCTTGCCTGGCGCGAAACCAGCGCATTAGGCCTGTTGCTCGCGATCCATCTGGGCCTGGTCATGGCGTTCTTCCTGACCATGCCCTACAGCAAATTCGCCCACGGCATATTCCGCAGCGCCGCGCTGCTGAAATACACCATTGAAAAACGCCAGCCCAACCCGATCAGCGCCGGCAGTGACTGACCAGTATTTCAAGAAGGTGTCGATGTAATCGCGCCGCCGTTAAGTTGAAGCTACCTCCATAACAATCACAAGGGGAGCGTTACCGATGTTCGAATTGAAGTACTTAGATGATTACGCAAGAAACAGGCGTGCCGTTACATCGATCGCCGTCTGCGCCCGTCAACTTGACGTGCGCTACATCACTACCAACGCCTCCATAGACGCAGAACTCAATACTTCACACGCGGGATAAAAACCCTCGAGCATCCTTGTGAAAAATATCGACGTCTATTGGACTACCCACGTTCGTCAACCGGTTGCAAAACATCCTTTTAGCACTCTTCCGGTGGAGGATCTATCTGAAGATGTTCGATTATCTGACTAATAAAAAAAACAGAGATTATCATGACCGCTCACTTGAACCACAACACACTTACTAAAACGTCCGTCGCAATGCTGCTACTTTGCGGAGCCGCCAGCAGCCACGCACAAGAAGCCTTTAATCCTGAGTCCCCCTGGATGTTGGGAGACTGGGGCGGTCTACGCTCAGAATTACTGGAGAAAGGTTATACCTTTAACGTGCTCTACACGGGCGACGCCGCGACGAATCTTGCCGGGGGCTATGATTCGCACACCACGGCACGTTATACCGACCAACTTGCGCTGATGAGCAATCTGGACCTTGAAAAAATATTCGGCTGGCAAGGCGCAGATTTCCAATTCACGATATCGGATCGTAACGGGCGCAATCTCACCAATGACGTGATCGTCGACCCGCGGGTGGGGGGTATCAGTCAGGTTCAAGAGGTATACGGGCGCGGTCAGACCTGGCGCCTTACGCAACTCTGGTACCGCCAAAAGTTCTTTGACGGCGGGCTGGATATCAAGCTGGGGCGCATGAACTTTGGCGAGGATTTCGGCAGCTTCCCCTGTAAATTCCAGAACCTGGCGTTCTGCGGCGCCCAACCAGGCAACTGGGCCGGCGATATCATTTATAACTGGCCAATCACTCAGTGGGCGGGCCGGGTAAAGGTCGCATTGAGCGATAACACTTATGCGCAAATCGGTGCATACGAGCAGAACCCGTCCTACCTGGAAATAGGTAACGGCTTCAAACTCAGCGGCAGCGGCAATGAAGGAACCCTGGTACCCATCGAGTTGGTCCATACCACGTCCCTGGGAGCCGGGCGACTGCCAGGTGAATATCGCGTGGGTGCGTATTACAGCAGCCGTAACGCAAACGACGTCAACACTGAAGAAAATGGCGTAGCCAAATCCCGAGACAGCAAACACGGCGCATGGATTGCTGCGCAACAGCAAGTCTGGAAAGACCCGGACTTCGCCGCTCGCGGCCTGTCGGTATTTGCCTATGCTACGGTGCATGACAAGGCCACCAATATGATTGATCGCTCTGTGCAAGCAGGCGTCTATTACACGGCGCCGTTCAAATCCCGGCCGAATGACGAGATCGGCGTCGCCATCTCCAACATCCACGTGAATGAACGTTTCAAAGATCATCAGCAGCAACTGAACAACGTGGCGGGCGTCAGCGATTACGACGACCCTCGTTTCACGCCGACGCAAGGTTCAGAAACCAACATGGAAATTTACTACGGGTTTGGCGTGACCAAATGGCTGACCGTGCGCCCCAACCTCCAGTTTGTTGGCAACCCCGGTGGTGTCAGTGAGGTTAAGGATGCGTGGGTCGCAGGTTTGAAATTCGAGACCAGCTTGTAAGGGGACTAGTCCGATGCAATTTACCGTCAGCGTAAATTTGCCCCAACAATGGGAGAAAATGACAATGAAGTTTCGCACTCTGCAGGATCGAGTTCGATTACTGGGCAATTGCGTCGCGGCTCTTACATGCAAATTGTCCAGTCACTCTTTCTCGCACCTAGAGCAATTTCCTGAAGCGATCCTGTTGTCCGATCGTCCGGCGGCACTGGACGAGGTATAACAACTGAAGCACGGCGGCGGTAGGTCGGGCTCGACTTGGCAAGCGGTAAAATGATCCCGACCAAATCTACAGATGTATCCCTGACAAACGTCCCACCCACTTGAAAGGAGTATTCCCATGTCCTGGTCCAAACCTGCTTACACCGACCTGCGTATCGGCTTTGAAGTCACTATGTACTTCGCAAACCGGTAAGTTTGTCTTTGCGGTACAGCGCCTCGGTTTGCCGAGGCGCTTTATTTTCAGTTTCAAAATGATGGAGAAACCATGTTTGTCCAGATTCTAGGTTCCGCCGCTGGTGGCGGTTTCCCCCAGTGGAACTGCAACTGCGCCAACTGCGCGGGTTTTCGAAACGGTAGCCTGCGGACCCAGGCGCGCACCCAATCGTCCATCGCGATTTCCGATGATGGTGTGAACTGGGTGCTGTGCAACGCCTCGCCAGACATTCGCGCCCAGCTTCAGAGTTTTGCTCCGATGCAGCCTGGCCGCGCGCTGCGGGACACCGGCATTGGCGCGATCATCCTGATGGACAGCCAGATCGACCACACCACCGGCCTGCTCAGCCTGCGTGAAGGTTGCCCGCATCAGGTCTGGTGCACCGACATGGTCCACGAAGACTTGAGCACCGGCTTCCCGCTGTTCAACATGCTGACCCACTGGAACGGCGGGTTGAGCTGGAATCGCATCGAACTTGACCAGCGCTTCACCATCGCAGCCTGCCCGAGCCTGCGCTTCACCCCGCTGCCCCTGCGCAGCGCCGCACCGCCCTATTCACCGCATCGCTTCGACCCGCACCCGGGGGACAACATCGGGCTGATCGTCGAAGACCTGCGCACGGGTGGCAAGCTGTTCTATGCCCCGGGCCTGGGCAAGGTCGACGAGTCATTGTTGGCGATCATGGCCGGCAGCGATTGCCTGCTGGTGGACGGTACGATGTGGGACGACGATGAAATGCAGCGCCGTGGCGTCGGTACCCGCACCGGTCGGGAAATGGGCCACCTGGCCCAGAACGGCCCCGGCGGCATGCTCGAAGTGCTGGAGCAACTGCCCGCGCCGCGCAAGGTGCTTATCCATATCAACAACACCAATCCGATCCTGGACGAAGACTCTCCCGAGCGGGCCGAGCTTGTACGTCGAAAGATTGAAGTGGCCTACGACGGGATGAGTATCGAGTTGTAGGAAGGCGCAACCCCTGTGAAAGCGTTTGCGTTAAATGCCAGCCACCTCCACCTCCACCGCCAGAGCTGTTCCGGAGAGCCCAAATGATTGATACCCCCCTGTCCCCCGCCGAGTTCGAAGCGGCCCTGCGTGCCAAGGGCGCGTATTACCACATCCATCACCCGTATCACGTGGCGATGTATGAAGGCCGCGCCACTCGCGAGCAGATCCAGGGCTGGGTGGCGAACCGCTTTTACTATCAGGTGAACATCCCGCTCAAAGACGCCGCGATCCTCGCCAACTGCCCGGACCGGGAGATCCGTCGCGAGTGGATCCAGCGCCTGCTCGACCATGACGGTGCTCCCGGCGAAGACGGCGGCATCGAAGCCTGGCTGCGGCTGGGCCAGGCGGTGGGCCTGAACCCCGATCAGTTGCGTTCCCAGGAATTGGTACTGCCGGGCGTGCGCTTCGCGGTGGACGCCTATGTCAATTTCGCCCGCCGGGCCAGTTGGCAGGAAGCCGCCAGCAGCTCGTTGACCGAACTGTTCGCGCCGCAGATCCATCAGTCGCGCCTGGTCAGCTGGCCGCAGCATTACCCCTGGATCGACCCGGCCGGATACGAATATTTCCGCACTCGCCTGGGCCAGGCCCGTCGTGATGTGGAACATGGCCTCGCCATCACTCTGCAGCACTACACCACCCGCGAAGGCCAAGAGCGCATGTTGGAAATTCTCCAATTCAAACTCGACATCCTCTGGAGCATGCTCGACGCCATGAGCATGGCCTACGAATTGAATCGCCCGCCCTACCACAGCGTGACCGGGCAACGGGTGTGGCACAAAGGGATCACCTTATGAGTTTCGACCGCAGCAAAACCCCGCGCTGGCGCCCCGGCTATCGCTTCCAGTACGAACCGGCCCAGAAAGGCCACGTGCTGCTCTATCCTGAAGGCATGATCAAGCTGAACGACAGCGCTGCGCTGATCGGTGGCCTGATCGACGACGAACGGGATGTCGCGGCTATCATCGGCGAATTGGCGAAGCAGTTTCCCGATGTGCCGGAACTCGGTGACGACATCGAGCAATTCATGGAGGTCGCACGTGCTCAGCACTGGATCGAACTTGCCTGATTCATCAGTCAAGTTGTCGCCAAAACCCGAAATCGGCTTGCCTTTGTGGCTGCTGGCCGAGCTGACCTATCGCTGCCCGTTGCAATGCCCATACTGTTCCAACCCGTTGGACTTCGCCGAGCAGGGCCAGGAGCTGAGCACCGAGCAGTGGTTCAAGGTCTTTCGCGAAGCCCGCGAGATGGGCGCCGCGCAGCTGGGTTTTTCCGGGGGCGAGCCATTGGTGCGCCAGGACCTGGCCGAACTGATCGGCGAGGCGCGCAGGCTGGGTTTCTATACCAACCTGATCACCTCCGGCATCGGCTTGACCGAGCAGAAAATCAGCGACTTCAAGAAGGCCGGCCTGGACCATATCCAGATCAGTTTCCAGGCCAGCGACGAGCAGGTGAACAACCTCCTGGCCGGCTCGAAGAAAGCCTTCGCGCAAAAACTGGAGATGGCCCGGGCGGTGAAGGCCCACGGCTATCCGATGGTGCTGAACTTCGTGACCCATCGGCACAACATCGACAAGATCGACCGCATCATCGAGCTGTGCATCGCCCTGGAGGCCGACTTCGTTGAGCTTGCCACATGCCAGTTCTACGGCTGGGCGCAACTCAACCGCGTCGGCCTGCTGCCCACCCGAGAGCAACTGGTGCGTGCCGAGCGCGTCACCAACGAATACCGCGCCAAGCTGGAAGCTGAAGGCAATCCGTGCAAGCTGATCTTTGTCACACCGGACTACTATGAAGAACGCCCCAAGGGCTGCATGAACGGCTGGGGCAGCATTTTCCTGACCGTCACGCCGGACGGCACGGCATTACCCTGTCACGGCGCCCGACAACTGCCGGTGCAATTTCCCAACGTGCGCGACCACAGCATGCAGCACATCTGGTACGACTCGTTCGGCTTCAACCGTTTCCGCGGTTATGACTGGATGCCTGAACCGTGCCGCTCCTGCGATGAAAAAGAAAAGGACTTCGGCGGCTGTCGCTGCCAGGCGTTCATGCTCACGGGGGACGCCAGCAACGCCGACCCGGTGTGCAGCAAGTCCGAACATCACGGGGTGATTCTTAAGGCTCGTGAAGACGCCGAGCACGCCACGCAAACCATTGAACAATTGGCCTTTCGCAATGAACGAAACTCGCGCCTCATCGTTAAGGGCTGATCGTCTCAGCGACAGAAATGACTGACTGATCGACGATCGATTCGATAACGGTAACGTCCGACGCGCAGAAAATACCGCCTGCGATACCTGAGGGATTCAGGCGCCCGGCAGCGTGGATGGCGCATCATTGGTGAATAAAGCTCAGCACTGCATCAATAGCTAACAGGCTAATCAATTAAAAATTAGCCTGTAGAATATCCCCATACCGACAACAAAATCATTTTGGATATCGAGCAGGCATTTAATCCTTGCCACCCTCGATCATCTTGCATCATCCGCAGAAACAAAACGGGCGCACGTTTCCAAGCCAATGCTTCATTAGGCTTGAACATCTCGTTTAACCCTTCCTTATTTAACGGTTCAGAACAAGCTTATAACTATTCTCGACCCCCAAAAGAACTCAGGACACTTATGAACCTTGCAAAACTTACCGCTACTCTCATCTTTATCACTGGACTGGCTGGCTGTGCGACTGAGCTTCCGGAGCTGAAAGAAGGTGAATCCATTGTCAATCTTCACGAGCAGATCGGCGACGAGATGCTGGCCAGGCGCCTGGATACGCAGCGTGCTGAAAACCTGACTTACTTCAAAGTATCGCCCGGTGCGCATTCGATGGAGCTCGGTATTGTTACAAAGAGCTATCAGGAAAGCCAACACCGCTGTATCGCGACCCTCTCCTATGATAAGTTTTTACCGAATGAGCATTACACCCTGATGGAAAGCAGTGCCGGCAAGGAAGTGAAGGTTGAACTTATCGACAGTAAAGGTAACACCTTGGCTCAAACTGACAAGGTACCCTGCCTGTAATTACCCGCGATGCAAGTGACAGCAAGACACCACCACTCAGTACGTAGCGATCATGATAGTATCAGTCACCGCTAAAACAAAAACGCCCGGCCTATCGCCGGGCGTTTTTGTTTAGTCGTCGTCCTCAGAGTTTGTGCTCGCCCCGCTCGTTCCATCCGCCACCCAGTGCACGATACAAGGTCACATCAGCCTGCAACTGCGCAAGACGATCGTTGATCAGCCCTTGTTGGTTGCTAAACAGCGAGCGCTGCGCGTCCAGAAAGGTCAGATGGCTGTCCACGCCGATTCGATAGCGACGCTCGGCAAGCCGATAATAATCTTGGCTGGCGTTAACGAGATACTTCTGTGCCTGCAACTGGTCGACGTAAGTTTTACGTGCAGTCAACCCATCGGAGACCTCCTGGAAAGCGGTCTGGATAGCTTTCTCGTAGTTGGCCACACCAATGTCTTTCTGGATCTTTGAGTAATCCAGGCTAGCGCGTAACGCGCCAGCGTTGAAAATCGGCAAGCTGATGGTAGGGGAAAACGCCCAGCTGCCTGAGCCGCTCTTGAACAACCCATCCAGATTCGCGCTCGAGGTGCCAGCATTTGCCGTAAGACTGATGCTAGGAAAAAACGCCGCCCGCGCCGCGCCGATATTAGCGTTAGCGGCCAAGAGCGAATGCTCGGCGGCTAGGATGTCGGGGCGACGGGCGAGTAAATCACTTGGCAGACCGGCCGGTACGTTAGCGAGCAGATCGCCATCCAAGGACTGCGGCTCCGGCAAATCGGCGGGCAGTCCTGTGCCAAGAAGAAGCACCAAAGCATTCTCATCTTCGGCCACTCGGCGCTGGTAGTTTGCCAGGCTCGCCCGCGCACCTTGCACCGAAGTACGCGCCTGTGCGAGATCAAGCGCCGAAGCCACACCCACCTGATTGCTCCGGGTGGTCAGACGCAAGCTCTCCTCGTAGGCACCCAGCGTGTTCTCGGTAAGCTTGAGCAATTCACGGTCGGTTTGCCAGGTGAGGTAGGCATTGGCCACGCTCGAAACGGTGCTGATCTGGGTCGAACGTCGGGCCTGGGCGGTAGACAGATAAGTTTCCAGTGCCTGCTGGCTGAGACTGGCGATGCGACCAAACAGATCCAACTCGTACGAACTGATTCCCAGGTTGACGTCATATTGGCTGGAAATACCGGCCTGTCCAGACTGCGACAGATCGCTCGGCAGTCGCTGACGCGTCCCGTTGGCATTGGCGCTCACCGCCGGAAACAGGTCGGCCCGTTGGATGCGAAATTGCGCCTGGTAAGCCGCAACGTTTAGTGCTGCGACCCGCAAGTCGCGATTGTTGCTCAAGGCGGTCTGGATCAGTTGTCGCAACGCCGGATCGTGAAAAAACTCGCGCCACCCCTGCTCGACGGCGGCCTGGTCGGCAGCGCTGGCTGACTGATAGCCAGGGCCTTGCGGGTATTGCGCCGCAACCGGTGCCTGCGGCCGTTGATACTCAGGAATTAATGAGCAACCACTGACCACCACTGCGGTGATCGCGAGGCTGATTAGGGATTTGGTCATTGGCTTGCCTCAACAGGTGTAGCGGCTTCGCCCTGCTTCTTGCGTCTGCTTTTGAACAGGGATGAAACGGAAACGAAGAATAGGGGTACCCAAAAAATCGCCAGAACGGTGGCTGTTATCATGCCGCCGATCACGCCCGTACCGATGGCGTTCTGACTGCCTGAGCCCGCTCCGCTGGAGATGGTCAGCGGTAGCACGCCGAGAATAAAGGCCAGGGATGTCATCACAATCGGACGCAGACGCATGCGACAAGCCTCGACCGTTGCTTCAAGCAGCGGCTTCCCCTTCTCATTCAGCTCCTTGGCAAACTCGACGATCAGGATCGCATTCTTCGCCGCCAACCCCACCGTCACCAATAGGCCCACTTGGAAGAACACGTCGTTGGACAGCCCTCGCAAGGCCGTGGCCATCAACGCGCCAATCACTCCCAGGGGCACCACCAAAATGACAGCGATCGGGATTGACCAGCTTTCATACAGTGCCGCCAAACACAGAAACACCACGAGAATCGACAGAGCGTACAAAGCCGGCGCTTGTGAACCAGAAAGACGCTCTTCATAGGACAACCCGGTAAAGGAGATGCCTACGCCGGGCGGCAGTTGTTCTGCAATTCGCTCGACTTCCGCCATCGCCTGGCCAGAGCTGTAACCCGGGGCGGGAGTCCCGAGAATTTGCTCGGCAGGAACGCCGTTGTAGCGCGACAGTTTTGGTGAGCCAAAGACCCACTCGGCACTCGCAAATGCCGAGAACGGGACCATCTGACCTTGATTGTTACGCACGTACCATTTACTCAGATCCTCTGCGGTGCCGCGCGAGTCAGGTTGGCCCTGTACATAAACCCGTTTAACTCGGCCGCGATCAACGAAATCGTTCACATAACTACTGCCGTATGCCACCGACAGCGTGGTGTTGATATCGGTCAGAGAAATGCCCATCGCCCTGGCGCGCTCGTCGTCGATGGTCAGATGGTACTGCGGCTCGTCGGCCAAGCCATTTGGGCGTACACCGGCGAGGACCGGGCTCTGGGCAGCCAGTTCAAGAAACTTGCCGCGCGCCTCCATGAGTTTTTGATGGCCCACGCTATCCTGGTCCTGCAGGTAGAAATCGAAGCCGGTGGCGTTACCCAATTCCAGTACCGATGGCGGAACCACCGCATATACCATGGCGTCGCGGTACTTCAGGAACTCTTGCTGGGCACGCTGTGCAATTTTGAACACAGTATTGTCACTGTCTCGCTCATCCCATGGCTTCAGGTTGACGAAAGCGATCCCAGAATTCTGCCCGCGACCCGCAAAGTTGAAACCATTAACGGTGAAAACTGTAGCAACGGCGTTACCTTCTCCGTGCTCTTTGTCCAACAGGTATTGAGTCATGCGATCAAGCACTTTTTGAGTGCTCTCAGCCGAGCTGTTGGCCGGCGTCTGCACCTGCGTAAAAATCAAACCCTGGTCTTCATCGGGCAGGAACGAGGTCGGTATCCGGGCGAACATCCAGATCATGCCGGCGACGATTACCAGGTAAACAACGAAGCCCGGCACCTTATGCCGAATGATCTGGCCTACGCCGTGCTCATATCCGTTGATGCAGGCATCGAACCCTCTGTTGAACCATCCAAAAAAACCGCGCTTGGGCTGGCCGTGTTTTGTCGGATCGATTGGCTTGAGCAGCGTGGCGCAAAGTGCCGGGGTGAATACCAAGGCAACAAATACCGAAAGCGCCATGGCCGATACGATAGTGATCGAGAACTGCCGATAGATCACGCCAGTAGAACCACCAAAGAAAGCCATAGGTAACAGCACCGCCGAGAGCACCAAGGCAATACCCACCAGCGCTCCCTGGATCTGCCCCATCGATTTGCGCGTTGCCTCCCTGGGTGAGAGGTGTTCCTCCGCCATCACCCGTTCGACGTTTTCAACCACCACAATCGCATCGTCGACGAGTAATCCAATCGCCAGGATCATCCCGAACATGGTCAACGTATTGATAGAGAAGCCGGCCGCGGCAAGGACGCCGAACGTACCTAACAACACAACGGGCACTGTCAAAGTCGTAATGATGGTGGCGCGCAGGTTTTGCAAAAACAGCAGCATGACCAGAAAGACCAGAACCACCGCCTCGCCCAGCGTATGCATCACCCCGCTGATGGATTCGGTGACCACCGGCGTCGTGTCATACGGGTACACCGCTTCAATCCCGGCCGGGAAGAATGGTTTCAGACGGTCCACCGTGGCGCGAATCGCCTTGGCGGTATCAAGGGCGTTGGCGCCTGTGGCCAAGCGGATGGCGATACCCGAGGCAGGCTTGCCATTGGCTTGGGCGTTGATGCTGTAATTTTCGCCGCCCAAACTGATATCAGCCACATCACTCAGGCGCACCTGGGAGCCGTCGCTATTGACCTTAAGCAAAATGTCACCAAATTGCTCGGAGGTCTGCAGTCGCGTCTTGCCGATGATAGTTGCGGTAAACACCGTACCTTTGCGCGCCGGAAGACCACCAATCGTGCCCGAAGCCACCTGTACGTTCTGCGCCTCAATCGCCTCGGTCACGTCGACTGGAGTCAACTGGAACTGGTTCAGTTTGGCCGGGTCCAGCCAGACTCGCATTGCGTATTGCGTGCCCCAAATCTGAAAGTCACCGACGCCTGAAGTCCTCGAAATCGGGTCCTGGATGTTTGAGACGATGTAGTTGGATAGATCCTCCTTGGTGTGTTTGCCATCAGTGGAAACCAGACCGATGAACATCATGAAATTCTGTTGGAATTTTGTGACGCGCAGCCCTTGCTGCTGCACTTCCCGCGGCAACAGCGGCGTGGCCAGGTTCAGCTTGTTCTGCACCTGCACCTGGGCAATGTCAGAGTTCGTGCCCTGGTTGAAGGTAACGATGATTCGCATGCTGCCATCGGCGTTACTCTCCGAAGAGATGTAGCGCAGATTGTCGATGCCGTTCATCTGCTGCTCGATCACTTGCACGACCGTATCTTGCACTGTCTGCGCGGAAGCACCGGGATATGAAACCTGAATCGCGACAGCGGGTGGTGCGATGTCAGGGTATTGATTGATCGGCAAATTGAGAATCGACAATGCCCCAACGAGCATGATGATCAGTGCAAGCACCCACGCGAAGATCGGTCTATCAATAAAATACTTCGACATGGTCTACTCCGACTTAGCGCTGGTGTTTGCCGCTACAGGGGCTCTGTTCGCCTCGTCTGTCATCGCTTCCTGAGCGACCACGGGGATCCCCGGCTTAATGAACTGAAGCCCTTCGACGATAATTTTGTCTCCGCCGCTCAAGCCGCTTTCCACCAGTACATTCGCACCGACGGTGCGGCCAACCTTGAGCTGACGTTGCTCGACTTTGTTATCAGCGGTAACGACCATGGCGGTCGGGGTGCCCTTGAGATCCCGGGTCACGCCAATCTGCGGAGCAAGAATGGCCTGCTCGGCAACCCCCTCCTGCAACCGCGCATGCACAAAAATCCCGGGCAGCAGCAGGTGATCAGGGTTGGGGAATACCGCGCGCAGGGTGACCGAGCCGGTTGCTTCGTCGACTGAAACTTCTGAAAACTCCAGTGAGCCCTGCAGGGGATATTGGCTACCGTCCTGAAGTGTCAGGCTAACTTTCGCAGCCTTGTCAGCAGCTTTCTGCAACTGCCCGCTTTCAAGAGCCCGACGCAGTTTGAGCACCTCGCCATAAGGCTGAGTGACATCGACATAGATGGGATCGAGCTGCTGGATAATCGCAAGCGGGGCTGCCTGGCCATTAGAGACCAGCGCACCTTCGGTCACAGCAGAACGTCCAATCCGTCCACTGATGGGAGCAAACATTTTGGTGTATCTCAGGTTGATCTGAGCGCCCTTGACTTGGGCTTCCGCCTGCATCTGCTGAGCTCGAGCGGTGTCGTACTCCTGCCTGCTCACCGCCTGCTCGTCAATCAGTTGCCGATACCGAGTTGTTAGCGAGCGAGATTGCTCCAGACTGGCCTGGGCACTGGCGAGTGTTACCTCGTAAGTTGATGGATCGATCTGATAGAGCTGCTGACCAGCCCTGATATCAGCCCCTTCTTGGAACAAGCGTTTCAGGACGATGCCATCCACCTGCGGCCGAACCTCGGCAAGGCGGTAAGCACTGGTACGCCCGGGCAGGTCGTTGAACAAGGTCACAGCCTGAGGTTTCAGGGTCACCACGCTGACTTGGGGGGCTTGCGCCGGGGTAGCAGCAGCCTGCTCCTTGTTGCATCCACTGAGCATCGTGGCAAAAGCAATGGCGGTTACCAAAGCAGGAAAGACGGGCTTGAATGGCATAAAGTCCTCGAACACAGCGCTGAAAAATGCGCGCATGAGTTTGCAAACTGCCGCAGCACAGGCTGAAACAGCTGCTGATGGCAATGGGAGAAAGGGTTCGGCAAGTACGCGCAAGAGGCGCGGTGCGAAGATCAAGCTTATTGACCGGGCTAAATAAACCCGACGAGCCAATGCGCTGCGCATTGGATTGTTATGTAGGCATGCTAACAATCGAGATGCCTGGGGATTAGCCCAACTTTACTGAAATCACCAATGAGAGATGTTCAGCAATAAAATGTTTTCAGGATTTTTCAGATTATTCACAGCGCTCTATATCGAGCGATTAACGAGGGACGGCATCTCGATTAGTGAGTTTTGGTCAGTTTTGCCCTCGGATGCGTGCTGCGCTTCGGCGAGTCCAATATCCCGCAGAGCTTCCAACTCAAGTCTTCTACGACTCAGCCATGGAGAATTTACGGGAACAACTGGGCTCAAGCTGGTAAGTTTCGTGAATCGCCGATGCCCGCAACTTCAAACTTCCACCCGCTCGCCGATTCATGACAGCCTCGATCTCCCCAAGCACCGCCATCGCTACACTTTCCGGGTTGTCTCCACCAATGTCCAAACCCATTGGATAGTGCAATCGGTCCAGCGCGGGCAGGCTGTTTGTCTGTCGCGTTATTTCATCAAGCAGACGCTCGGTCCGATCACGTGGCCCGAGCTGACCGATGTAACGAGGGTTACCTTGCAACGCGCCTTTCAACCAATGCGCATCCTGGCTCAGGCTATGGGACATTACCGCGACACACGCCCCCTCCACGAACTTTCGAAATTCGAAAGGCCCGCCGATATCGGCGCTCAATACCAGATCCGCTTCGGGAAAACGTTCCGGACGGGCGAAATGCGGGCGACTATCAACAACGGTGACATGCCACCCCAAGATTTTTGCGATCCGTACCAACGGCTGCGCATCATGACCCGCCCCAAAGATCATTAGGCGCGGTGGTGGCGCGACGTATTCTAGAAAAACCTCTACGTCTGCAAAGCCTTCGGCATAGTGTTGCCGCGAAGATTTTTGCTGGTCCAAAGTGAGACGCAGATCAGCGGTAATTCGCTCGCTCAGTGCAGGATGGTAGAACCCCCCGAGGGGCGCCGCGCCAGATTCCAGGAAAACTCGGTCTCCAACATCTGCACGGCTATTGCGCGAGCACGCTATTACCGTTGCGATCGCTACGGGTCTCTGCTTGCTCCTTACTTTGCGTAACGCATCAAGCAGAGCGCATTGTTTGCTGGCTGGTATTCGCTCGAACAACACATACACTTTGCCGTTGCAGCCCAGCCCGAAACTAAGGGACTCTTCACCACCCTCTTCGTCTGTGGCCTCAGCCGTACTGTAGGTACGAATCACCGGGCCCGACTCACTTAACCACCAGGCCTTTCGCACCACATCATCCTCCAGACAGCCACCACTGATGGTGCCCTCCGGACGTCCATATTGTGAAACGAGCATGCGCGCCCCCGGACGGCGATACGCCGAACCCTCGACTTTCACAACAGTGGCGAGTACAGACTCTCGACCCTCGATCTGTTCGGAGTGGATGGCGTCAAGCAATGCGTTCAAGCTGGACATATTAGATCTCTCTCCCAAAGCGAATCCGGCAAAACTGCTGTCGACCGTCAACTATCCAAGCGGGCTCAACTCTCTGATCAAGTCAATCAGCAAACGTAGCGTGATCGGCACCTGCCGGTAGCTTGAGTAATAGATATGAAAGCCTGGACCGACACTGACCCAATCCTCCAAAACCACTTGTAAAATCCCTTCCGCGACAAGCGGCGCGACTATGGGTTCGGCACAATAAGTCAACCCAGCCCCCTGGGTGACCATGGCGAGCATCATCCGCGTCTCATCCAGCACGACATTACCGGACACTGGGATCTCTACTTTTTCACCCTCTTTCTCAAACTCCCAGTTGTACATCCGACCGTTGCCTAGCCGAAACCTTAAACAACTGTGCTGCTTCAGATCCTCTGGGTGCAGCGGCATGCCACATCTGTCGAGGTAATCGGGTGTTCCTACCACGACCCATCGAACAGAGGGTGAAAGGCTTTGGGCAATCATGCCTTCAGGTACGGTAGCGCCATACCTGATCCCAGCGTCAAAGCCTCCTTCAACGATGTCCACCATACTATTGGTGATTGAGACTTCCACTTCGATATCGGGATAACGATGAGCAAATGTCGATAAAACGGGTGCCAACAGAAGGAGCGCCGCGTCACTGAAAACATTCAGCCGTATGCGACCAGTGGGTTCATCACGGAACTTATTCAACAGCTCAATGGCCTGGTCGATTTTGTCGACAGGTTCGCTTATCAATGCCAGCAGCTCCTCACCGGCTGCCGTCAGGGTGACGCTGCGGGTCGTGCGATTGAGCAAACGAACACCCAATCTCGCCTCCAGCCCCTTGATCGCATGGCTCAGCGCAGATGCACTTATCCCTACTTCAACACCCGCACGACTGAAGCTTGAATGGCGGGCGACGGCTAAAAAGTAGATAAAATCGCCAAAGTTGGCACGAGTCAGCTGCATTAGTTCTCTGCCATTAGTGTGAAACGTATAAACGAAAAGGACCGCACCGCCCCCTACGCCACAGACAGACAGTTTTGCCGGCCTGGTTCTGATTGCTTTGGGGTATCACTCATCGACCAAGGTGATCGTCACTTTAAGGGGCCCCGGGCGCGCGAGTATTTCCAGACCGGAATCAATCCTGCCGAGTTTGATAAGGCCACTCGAATACTTGAAGCCTTTATGAAAAATGGCGAGATTTCCCCAAGGCGCATAGAAAGCGACGTCACCCGCTGAAGGCGTGAAGCCAGTTGGCGCGCCCTGTGTCGATAATGGCTCGGGCAGGTCGCTGATCTTCTCGGTCGAGGCGTAGTCTTCCAGTGTCAGTTTCATCGGCAGCTGTTTAACGAAATCTCTGGAGGAATCGTTGTTGTCGAGCGTTGCCGTAACCGGACCGCCTGAGACATCGATGCGTATTTTCATAATTGCTCCACTTTGGTCCGATGGGCTGCGGGGCACGCCTGGGCGCTAACCTGACTTGGACTAACCGCTACAGAACTGTGAAAAACCAGGATGCTCGCTTGTTGGTTGCCGTGGTTACTACTCCCTAAAGCTGGTGAGTTTGACGATCCAGGGGTGACCCGTTGCGCACTGGGAAAGTCGCTTTACTCGTTAACGCTGGGCGCCGAGCGACCAGTCGCGCAACCACCATCACATAATGAGCAATGATCGCCGCAAGGCAGAGGACCGCAACCCAGTGGGCAAAAAACGAAATAACCGCGACCGTAAAATCCCAGAAGTCCAAGCTGTAATTGAACGTTAACTTTGTCCAGGCCCCCAGCACCGAGAAGCTCCACACCCCGTACTCCGCCATCAATACCGCAGCAATCCGAAGTCCCATTGTTCTGATCATGCTTTGGTAAGGAACCTTCAAGACCAAACCCACCATTGCCATGACTCGCGTCCAGTGCACTCCCACATGAACGCCCACCAGGATCACCACCCAATAACCCACGAACCAATGGATGTCGCGGAGGTAAAAGCTTTCCTGGAGGGCAAAAATACTAAAAACCGATTTTGAAATCAGAAGACTCGTCAACAGCAAAGCAACGACAGCAACGATCATGAATAGATGTAATGCGAGCGTGATGGCGCCACTCAAGTCGCAGGGGAATCTAAACAACGCTTTAAGCCCGTTCCGGTTCCGGGCTATGTGCCAGCCGATCAAAGAGAACAGGACCGTTCCAAAGATTTCGTGCGCAAGATTATCGAGCCACCAGTAGGCAAGCGAAAACAACAGCAGCGTAGCCATCACGACCGCAAGCACGAGGCGTTTGATGAGGCCCCTTTTCAAGGTGAAGTACTCGACTGCAGTTTTTCGTGGACAGTAGATACTTTGAAACTCAGTGCGTCGTCCAAGGTGAACATGTAACTCTGTTCCCTACGCGACCGCTGATGGCAGGCATAGCATTGGCCAACTTTCTCATCGACCTTGACCGTTTGATCTGGCCAGAACCATTGGTACGCCCAGTCGTCGATACCGTCACCCATTTTTTGCGCGACCAGATACCGCTCGAGGACATCACTCTGGTAATCCACCAAAACGACATGTGACCCGGTAGGAACAGATTGGCCCGCCTGAAGGGCATCAAGCGCAGCCTGGCTAGTGAGCATGTGCTCTCTGGTCACACCACGTCGTACAGTCGTGTAATGCTCAAGTTGATCAAGTGGTGGAAACGTCACGGCATTCGGTTCGGCCAGGGCCGACATCGGGCCTGCTCCGTCCGGGGAAAACCCGAAGGTTAGAAGCAGCGTGCCGAACCCCAACTGCCAAACCGCTCTTTTCATCCGTCAGATCTCTTTGCTTACTTCGTCTGTCGACGTCACGAGCCGCCTTACTTTCAAAGCTGACGTCGCCAAAATTGATTACCAGCAAGAAGGTATCAGCTGACAGCAAAACTGAAATACGTCGCAGCGATTGAAGCCATGAATGAGACTTATCAATCTCACCGGCGGCGCGCCCGGCCATCAATCCAGCTCATGGCTATATGCGGTCACGCAGCTAGCTCTTCGTCATCCCTGTCGTAAAATCACGCCACGGTTGCGCAGTCCCCTGCCTTATCGTCAAGAGGTTCCACGCCCATCCGGATAGAGGCCATAAGGCTTTTTTGAATGACCTGAAAGCTCCCATAGGCGCGCAGATACACGGCACGCCCCGGCCGATAGCCATGGCCGCACCAGATCAGAATGGGGATTACAGCTCATGCCCTCTGGAATTAGGAAGTTTTACCCCATAGCAGATGCTCGATCCGTGGAATGGGCGAACCAAGCGAAGCGTTCCACTGCCAGCGAGCCGGCGACGTTTGGTAGTGCATATGGCGATTGGACTGACCGCTTCTGAATCCCAATAAATAAGCCGAAACGCCAATACCCAAATTACTCGCTCACCTCTAAACGGACACTGAACTCCCCTTCCATCGCTGCAAGCTGCTCGATCCCTGAAATAAAACGGCCCAAATGAACCAGATCTCGGGAGCTCTGAAAGCTTCGGTAATACACCACCAAATTGCCCCATGGCGCATAGAGCGCACAATCTCCCACGGATGGCTTTAATCCGAACGGAGCCGCATCGGTTGAGACCTTACGAGGCGGATAAGCGATCTTCTCGACATTGTTTTAGTCACTGAACTTCAACGTGAGCGGCAGCATGGACACAAGATCGCAGGTGGCCGGGTTGTCATTCAGCTCCACCACCGCGTCATGGCCTTCAAATTCGAGTCTGACCTTGGTCAGCGAGGTTGATCGGTTTGGCATGATAGGCACCTCTTTGCTCGTACCTTTCTGATCAGGGCTTTCGTGCAACGATGAGCGCTCGGCCATGGCAGCAGGGCTTATCGATGCAAAGATTAAAATCGTAGAGAGGCTCAGCCACACAGTGGATCGAGCGTTATTTTTCTCATGTCCATACCTCATGCGCTGAGCGTTTTCTGATCTCGTCAGGCTGTCGCGTTCGACTCGAGGAGATGAACTTCAGTGGCACTGCGACCAGCTAGCCAAGCGAGCCCAGACGCCGCGACCAATACGATTGCGCTCAGCTCGAATGTGGCTTTATAACCGCTCAGATCAAATGCCAGGCCGCCGATGACTGCCCCTCCTGCGATAGCCAGTTGGACAATGGCCACGAGCAAGCCTCCTCCGGCTTCTGCATCATCGGGAAGCGTTTGAGCCAGCCATGTCCACCATCCAACGGGCGCAGCAGTAGCGACCAGCCCCCATAGTCCGAGCAGCACTGCAGTCAGCAAAGGCGATGCGCCGAACTCCACTAGAGCCAGCGCTATGACAGCCATTATCAGAGGTATAACCGTCAGCGTGCGGTAGAGCCAATTGCCAATGAATCTTTCGATCAGAAAGGTCCCGATGAAACCTGCAAGTCCCAGACCCAGCAACATGAAAGACAATGTTGAAACGCTGACGCCGGTGACGACCTCAAGAAATGGACGCAGGTAAGTGAACAGCATGAACTGCCCCATAAAAAATACGCTGACGGCTACCATCCCCAATGCTACTGGCAACTGCTTCATCAGCCGCAGGGCGTTGCCGCTACCTACGTGGCGATCGGCCTTGAAGGACGGAAGGCTTATCAGCAGCCACACGGCAGCCAGCACTGCGACAGGAACAACACAGAAAAATGCACCGCGCCAGCCTATCAACGAGCCAAGGAAGCTGCCCGCCGGGGCTGCGATTACCGTAGCGAGAGCGTTACCACCATTGACAATGGCCAGCGCTCGGGAAACTTGATCAGGCGGCACCAGACGCATTGCGGTCGCCGCCGACAATGACCAGAAACCGCCGATAGCGATGCCAATCAAGGCACGCCCAAGCATGAATGAGGGGTAGCCCGGCGCGAGCGCGACGACCGTACCTGACACGATCATCAGCAAGGTCAGACACAGCAGCAGCTTCTTGCGTTCTACGCGAGCAGCGATCGCTGCAATGACCAGGCTTGTGACCAGTGCGAATGCACCGGACACGGAAATACTCTGGCCTGCCTGGCCTTCGGTGATGTGCAGCTCTGCCGCAATGGGGGTTAGCAGGCTGACGGGCATAAATTCTGAAGCGACCAAGGCGAATGCGGCCAACGACATGGCCAGCACGGCGCTCCAGCCGCGTTTTTCTGTAGAGCGAGAAGTCATTGGATCTACCTGTGGTGCGAAAAGCGTGTTGGTGTTGCGTGCTGTCAAATGAAGCATGAGTCGATCGCTTCGGTTTACACGAACCGCCGAAGTCGATACACGTCCGGGCGATTGCCCGGACGTGCCGTTGTTCACTCCGCCAGTGTCGCGTTGTCGATCACGAAACGGTATTTGACGTCACCCTGGAGCATCCGCTCGTAAGCCTCATTGATTTGCTCTGCACGTATCAGCTCGATGTCCGAAACGATGCCGTGTTCCGCGCAGAAATCGAGCATCTCCTGGGTTTGCGGGATGCCACCGATCATCGATCCAGCCAGGGTGCGACGTTTCATGATCAGGTTGAACACGTTGGGCGATGGATGCGGCGAGGCCGGCGCTCCCACCAGTGTCATCGCGCCGTCCCGCTTGAGCAGTACCAGCAAGGCGTCCAGGTCGTGAGGGGCGGCGACTGTGTTGATGATCAGGTCGAAGCTTTTCAGGTGCGCGGCCATTTGCTGCGCATCGCTTGAGACCACCACTTCATCGGCGCCAAGGCTTTTGGCAGCCTCACGTTTCGATTCGGACGTGGTGAAAGCCACCACATGCGCGCCCAGCGCATGGGCCAGTTTGATGCCCATGTGACCCAGGCCACCGATGCCCACCACGCCTACTTTCTTCCCGGGGCCCGCGTTCCAGTGACGCAGCGGCGACCAGGTGGTGATGCCCGCGCACAGCAGCGGCGCAACGGCAGCCAGCTGTGCCTCGGGGTGGCGAATACGCAGTGCGTAGCGCTGATGCACAACGATCGCTTGCGAGTAGCCACCGAGTGTCCAGCCGGGTGCGTCCGGAGTCGGAAAGTTGTAGGTGCCGATCATGCCGTCGCAGTAGTTCTCAAGGCCTTCATCACATTCTTCGCAATGCTTGCAGCTGTCGACGATGCAGCCCACTCCGACCAGATCACCCGGTGCAAACCCGGTGACCTTCAGACCTACGGCTGCGACACGGCCGACGATTTCGTGACCGGGTACACACGGAAATTTCGTACCCTCCCATTCGGCGCGCACCTGGTGCAGGTCCGAGTGGCAGATACCGCAATAGGCAATCTCGATCTGCACATCTTCCGGGCCGGGATCGCGACGAGTGATGCGCAGGGGTTCAAGCGGTTTGTCGCCCGCATGGGCGCCATAAGCGAAGACTTGCATTGAGGCTCTCCTGTAACAGTTCGACACATTCTCCCGGTCGATCCGCCTCTGCCCTAGTGCATTCCGCTTGAATGCTTGCCTAATCCTATGGAGATGCAAGGTGGTGGATAGGAAACGCCTGTTCAGCGGATTAGAGTTCGGTCAATAGGAGCGACCCGACATGATCAATACCACCCTGCGCCATGAGTCACCTTTGGCGTTGAACATTGACCCGCGCGTGAGCGTACAGGGTGACTTCGCCACATCCATACCCGGCCTGTCGCTGTTTCGTCGCGACCAGCCGGCGCCCCCCGCCGCATGCATGATTGAACCGAGCCTGATTCTGGTGGGCCGGGGGGAAAAGCGGTTGTGGGTCGGTGGTGAGGGTTACAGCTACGACCATTCGCGGTTTCTGGTCACGTCTCTGGATCTGCCAGCCAACTCCGAAGTGATTCTTGCTAGTTCTGAACAGCCCTGTGTCGGCCTCGTACTGAAACTGGATGTCAGCATGCTCGCCGAGGTAATCACCAAGAGTGGCTTGCCTGCGAAGCGGCATCAATCTACGGGTACGGGCGCTGGTATTGGCAATATGTCGTCCGCCCTGGAAGGCGCGCTCGATCGCCTGCTGGCATTACTCGATGAACCCGAGGCGATCCCGGTGCTGGCGCCGCTGATTCTGCGGGAAATTCACTATCGGCTGCTCAATACAGATCAAGGGGCACGGCTGCGGCAGATCACTGCTGTCGATGGCCAGGGTTATCGCATCGCG
Organism: Pseudomonas sp. GL-R-19; assembly: GCF_019956375.1. NCBI lineage: Bacteria > Pseudomonadati > Pseudomonadota > Gammaproteobacteria > Pseudomonadales > Pseudomonadaceae > Pseudomonas > Pseudomonas sp. GL-R-19. The sequence continues at coordinate 115,944 of NZ_JAHBDJ010000001.1, forward strand.
AAAGCCATCGACTGGCTCAAGGTCAACTACACGGCTGCGCTGCGCATCGACGAGCTGGCGGCGCGGGTGCAGATGAGCACACCTACCTTCCACCATCATTTTCGCCAGCTCACCGGCATGAGCCCGCTGCAGTACCAGAAGTGGCTGCGTTTGAACGAGGCCCGTCGGTTGATGTTGATGGGGCGTCTGGACGTCTCGCGGGCGGCATTCGCCGTCGGGTATGAAAGTCCCTCGCAGTTCAGCCGCGAATATGGCCGCCTGTTCGGTTCCGCGCCCAGTCGTGACATTGCGCTGCTGCGTGGACAGCCATTCGAGGCGGAAGCGCTCGGCAACGCGGCAAGTTGAGCGAAAGACAAGCTTTACCGGTGATGCGCCTCGCTGCGTGTCACAGCTTATAACGATGCACGTCAACCGATGATCAAGCGGGTGAGCCATGGAACTACGAATCAACCAGACGACCTATCAGGTCGATGCCGACGCCGATACGCCCTTGCTGTGGGTGATCTGCGATGATCTGGGCATGACCGGTACCAAGTACGGCTGCGGACTGGCGCAGTGCGGCGCCTGCTCCGTGCTGGTGGAAGGCAATGCGGCTACTGCCAGCCGGCCGCACCCAGAAGATGCCCAGTGGCAGACTTGGTCGAGCTGATCGCCACGCCAGAGCCACTCCCGAACACCGAGTGAATGGCGGCCAATTCGCCTTTGTCTCCGACTTGCGTGGAGGTTGCATGTGCATTGATATGCTGCACATCGGCAGGACTGACAGCAGCCTGCCGATGTGCCTGCTCCATGGCGCGCCGTGCGCCACTACCGTCTTCCGGGCCTGCCGTAAGATGGTAGGCATCGGCGCTGGTACCATATCCGACCAACTCCGCCAGGGGCTTGGCGCCACGCGCAAGGGCATGCTCCAGTGACTCGATGACTAATAACCCCGCACCTTCGGACATAACGAAGCCGTCGCGATCCCTATCAAAAGGACGCGACGCCTGCTGCGGGTGCTCGGCAAAACCAGTGGATAGCGCATGTGCCGCCGCAATACACCCCAGGGTCACACGGTCTATCGCAGCTTCGGTACCGCCGCATATGGCGATATCCGCTTCACCACTTCTGATGATTCTGGCCGCATCGCCGATGGCCTGTACTCCGGCAGCACAGGCCGTTACCGGGGCGCCGAGCGGCCCTTTAAAGCCGTGCCGAATGGAAACGTGCCCCGCCGCCATGTTGGCGAGAAAAGACGGCGCAGTGAATGGCGACAATCTGCGAGGGCCACGCACGTCGGTGGTCCGCACAGCGTCGGCAATCGCACCAAACCCACCCACGCCAGATGAAATAATCGTCGCGGTCCTTTCCTGGTCTGCGCCATTAGTCGGGTGCCAGCCTGCCTGCTCAAGCGCCTCGTGCGCAGCCACAAGTGCAAACTCAATGAAGCGATCCATCTTCTTGCGGTCCTTGGCCGAAATGATGCGCTCCGGGTCATACCCCGCGATGGCATCCTCCTCCAATGACGACACCTGACCGCCCACTGCAACACCGGCCCCCTCTGTAACATCGCCCGGTAAATTGCGGATGCCAGAACGCCCAGCCAACAAATCTTGGTTTCTCACACATGTTAAATCGCTGACTTCACCAGCCGAACAACCACGTTGTACAGCTGTAGTAACGTAGGCCGTAGCGCAGTACGAAATCGTCGCTACGCAGTCATTTTGACTCATCCGCGTCGCAATGCGATCGAGGCGTTCAAGCCGGAGTTTGCAATACCCCTAAGGCAACTGCTTGTTCAATGTTTGTCGCTGTCCTCCTGCCTTACGCCAAAAACTGTCGCTACCGCGTCTATTGTGGAGCGAACTATCCCCATGTAGAGCTGTCACCAGAATTGGATCCAAAATTGATTTTAGGAATCTGGTTCGCTCGACAGAGGCCTAGAGCTATAGCCCCCGCCAGCGAATTTAGGACAAATTCAGCAGGAGGCTGTTTACCATGTTCTCGATCAGAAACTCCTACCACCCTATCGATGCCGCGATCCTCTGGTGCGACCTCGCCGACCACCAAGGCGAAATTTTGCAGGTAGATCTCTCTCACCCCGGTAGTCTGCTCAAGCATTTCCCGCAATGGCCCTTTCTCCACGCCTACGCCGAATGTATCTACGACGCTATCTTCTGTGGCGAGTTGTCCGCGACCTACCTTGGACGCCCAATCACTTCTAACGACAAGGCTGAACGTGTCTATTGGTCCATTCGCCATTCTGATCTCCGGGTTTGGTTTGCACGCAATTACCCAGAAGAAAAGCCAGCATTCCTATTTTCCCAGAATATCGACCATTCCGAATGCGTAAGCCTGACTGCGTATCTGGCCCTGCAAGCGGAGCGAGACACCGGCGCCCGCGAAATTGAAAAACTACGCCAAGCGCACTCGGCAATCGCCGACGAGGCGGCGGCTCTCGCCCTCGACCACCAGGGGCTGTCCGCGCAGCTTGGCGCATTTGAGGTTCCCTCCGAAGCGTCCGCATTCGTGCACTACACGATCATTGGCGCCCTACTGGCGGTCATGCTGGGCAAATCCAGAAGCGGCCAACCGCGGTCGATTTTCAAGAACCAGGCTGCAGTTGTCGAAGCCATTACCGAGCAGCTCCCTGGTCTTCCTGGTCTGAGCAAACGCACCCTTGATCGGAAATTTGCCGAAGCTCGCCGTCATTTGGCCCAAGCCCTACAGGTCTAAGAGCGAATTGCCAGGCAATGGGTGCCATTGCCTGGCAATGATTTCTCTCCTCTGCCGGCCTTCACTGAGTGTCACATCCCACCACGCGCCATCCGGCGCTAAGGAGTGACACCGTGCAACCTATCAACCCTGCCGATCGCCACATCATGCGTCGTGATGAGGTCGAACAAAAAACCGGATTCAAACGCTCACACATCTACAACCTGATGAAAGCCGGACTGTTCCCGCAATGCCGCCGCATCGGCACGCGTGCCGTCGGTTGGGACTCACTAGAGATTGAGCAGTGGGTTCAGGATCGCTTGTCGACAGGAGTCTAGCGGCATGAAAGTTCTTTCGTTGATCTCGACCAAGGGTGGCGCCGGCAAGACCACCGTCGCCGCCAATATTGGTGGATTGCTCGCCGACTCAGGCTTGCGGGTGTTGCTGCTGGACCTGGACAGCCAACCGACGCTGTCCAGCTACTTCGCCTTGTGCAAGCTCCGAGAGGCCGGCAGTTACGAACTTATCTCGCAACGGCTCACTGCTCCCGAGCAGGTGATCACTACCACCGTCATTCAACACCTTGAATTGATCGTGTCCAACGACCGCGCCGGGCATATTAACGCCCTGCTGATGCAAGCGGACGATGGCCGCCTTCGACTGCGCAACCTGCTGCCAGCCTTCCAGGATCGCTACGATGTGCTCATCGTCGATACCCAAGGCGCGCGCAGCGTCGTGGTGGAGATGGCCATCCTCGCCTCCGATTGTGCACTTTGCCCAGTCCCGCCGGAAATGCTTGCAGCGCGCGAGCTGAGGCGCGGCACGCTTGGGCTGTTTGAGGAATTGGAGCCGTACCGCTACCTGGGGGTAGCATTGCCGTCGGTGAAGCTGTTGATGAACCAGGTCAACGCCAATCGCCGCGATACCCGCTTGATCATGGAGAGCCTGAAAGCATCCTTCGAGACCGATCCTCATGTCAGCGTCTGCGCCACGGTGATTCCCGATCGAGTGGCCTATCTCAATGCGGCCTCACTGGGGCTGCCCGTGCACCGCGTCGACTTCGCCCCACCATCCGGTAGCAATAGCCCTTGCGCAGCTGACGTAATGCGCGCTTTGGCGGTCGAGTTGTTTCCAGAGTGGACCGACCAGCTGAGCTCATCGCCGAGGAGCGGGCCTAGCCTAACGTCAACAGCTGACAGCCGACTTATCCGTCGCGGCTGATCCGAGGACCTGTGATGAAGCCGCCGACCTCCGAAGAAATCACGCGTCAACTGCAGCAAGTCCATTTCCCGCAGAAGCCGGGCCGTGAGGTCACGGCCGGCCCTGTCGGCGACATGCCGATGGTCGTCAGCCTCGAGCAACTGCATCCCTACGAGCTCAATCCGCGTGTCATCCGCAACCCGCTGTATGACGAGCTCAAAGCCTCGATACGCGAACGCGGCCTGGACCAGCCGCCTTCCATAACGCGTCGCCCGAATGAGCAGCATTTCATCATCCGCAACGGCGGCAACACCCGCTTGAGCATCCTCGGTGAGCTCTGGCAGGAAACCCGCGAGGAGCGTTTCTTTCGTATCCATTGCCTGTTCCGTCCCTGGCAATCCGAATCGCATGCCTTGCTCGGGCACTTGGCCGAGAGCGATTTGCATGGCCAGCTCACGTTCATTGAGCGAGCATTGGCTGTGGCGAAGCTCGAGGAAATGTTTCAGAAGCCTGGTGCCCCCCTGAGCCAGCGTGAGCTCTCCGCGCGCTTGAACCAAGGTGGATACCCTGTCTCGCAATCTCATATCAGCCGAATGTTCGATGCGCTCGAGCATCTGCTACCTGCAATTCCACAGGTCCTCTATGCAGGTCTCGGCAAGCCCGCCATCGAGCGGCTCATCACACTGCGGCGCCGAGCGGAGTCGACCTGGAACCAGTATTTTGGTGATGCTCAACAATTCGCTCTGCTGTGGCTAGAGGTGCTGTCGACATTCGAAGGTGAAAAGTCCGAACTGGATTCGAGTGCGCTGCAGGACGAGCTGATCGCCAAAATGGCAGTGATCCTGAACCAGACACCCCGCCTGCTGGCCCTGGAAATGCATCAGGAACAGCGTGTGCCGCCTCACGCATCAAACAACGCTCACCCTCTGCCTCAAAGCGTGGAAGACGATCCTCCACACCCGTCACCAGAAAACGTGCACGCCTCCGAAACATCAATCGAGTCGTCTAGTCCCGAGCAACGGCGAAGTGGCGGCGACCCTTCGTCGGCGAAAGAACCCCGCCTTTCCCATATTCGACAGGCGCTGAGTGACGAGCTGCCGGCTGTGAAGCAGCCCGGCGGTATTCATGACGTTCGGTCACCGGTGAGCTCAGCTACACCACACACCACCGTGCTGGATGGCATCCGGGGCTTGCGCGAGACCTGCGCTGCACTGGCGACCGATCTAGCCAAATATGCCGACGCCAGTGCATTGGTCAGGCCGCAAGCTGACGGCCTGGGCTTTACCCTGTCACTGGAGCACCGCGAGCGGCTCAGCCCGCGATACACCGGCATTCAGCTTCTGCTCTCAGCCCTGCTGCGTTTGCAAGATGACGTGGCCTGGGAACAACGTCAGCAGTTGCCGGCCGCGTTGTTTGGTCAGCTGCTGATCGGGGCCTACGACCTGCCATTTGCCGAACGCCCCTCTCTGACAGTTGGCCTCGAGCGGCTCCCCGATGCCCAGCTGGAGCAACTATTTGCGTTGATCCGCCACGCCCGGCGGCTGATCGATATGACGCTGTCGCCCACTCGTTAACGTGAGGAACTGCCTCATGACCACGACTTTTAACCTATTGAACCATGCCATGTTGAACCAGGTGTTGTATGAGCTGCGCCATGGACGCCTGCAGCGGTGCAAGGCCTTGGGGCTGGCCGATGAAGACATCGAGGTACTGCAGTCGCTGCCACCAACCACCTTGTCCCATCTGGCGCACTCGTCCATCGCCTGGGTGGAGGTCAAAGTCGACACGACCGTGCTGCGACGCCTCATCGCCCAGGCCGAACGGGATGAACAAAACGAGCGGCTGATCAACCGGGCTCTCAAATTGGGCGCGAGTTCCAGCATCATGTACCGCTGCTTTGGCCTGGACCATTCGGAAACCGCGCTGCGTCGTCGCGTGCTTAAAATCGAGACCCACCGCGGTCGGCCGGTTCAGCTCAGCGAAGCGCAAGAGCATGCCGTGTGGAACCGCTGGAGCCAACTGCGGGGAGACGATCCGGACAACGATCCACTGGACGCGATGATGATGCTGGCGGAGGAACAACACATCAGCCTGACCCTGATCTGGCAGCAGATTGAACTGTACGGAGGTGCGCCATGCTGAACTTCTACCAGGTCGACTGGCAGGATGTGGTGCGCCAGTGCTACGACGCGCTCCGGCGTCGTTTGGAGTGGCAGGCGGCACAGACCCAAATGGCTGCCTCCGCTGCAGAGGCACCGCTACGGACCATCTACTATGGCGACAATGATCCATTGCCCCAAGCGTTGCTGCTTGATCGCCGGCTGACGCCGCTGGAGCGCAACACTTGGCAGGTGTTGCGCTGGCTGATCACCGAACGCCAAGTAAAGACGCCCCGCTACCAGGATCTGCAGCCCTACCTGGCCACCAGCCCCTGCGGCATGCAGGCATCGCGCGAGACCATCGCCCGAGCGCTCAACGTACTCCGCACTACCCGCTGGCTCAGTCTGGTTGATCGATCCCGCGATGCGCAAGGCTGCCTGCGCGGTTGCGTCTATGTGCTGCACGGCGACCCGTTGACTCCCGCCGAACAGCTTGAGCTCGACGGCGGCTACGCGGCGCTGCTCCAGCAGAACCTCACCCACGCCACGAAAGGCGTGCGTGAGGTGGCGCAGCATGTGATTGAGGAAATTTACGCAGACCCACAAGTGGCGGCGGTCGATAAGGAGAAACTCGCCTCACCTGCTATGCCAGCTCAGCAGCAATCGCTACCCCTAACCAGCGAAGGTGCGGAAAATTCCGAACCTGGAAAAAGCCACCAGGTTCAAACTGCAGGCGCATCGCCAGCGGATTCCGAACCCTGCAGCAACGCGCCGATTTCGACTGTGATTCGGAATGCCGACGCCGGCCGTACAGTACAAAAAGAGAAAAGCAAAACAAGTACGGTACTGGCGCAGGTGGAGTTCGGCCAAGCCCGATGGCCAGAAGACCTACCACTAAGCCCAACCGAGCGACGCATGGCCATCCAGGCGATGCGCCAGCTCGAACCTGAACAGCAACAAGCAGTGATCAACGAAGCGTCGGTGCGGTGCGCCCGCGGCGAGATCCGCAAACCGGTTGCCTACCTGATGGGCTTGATCAAGCGCGCATGCCAAGGGGAATTTACCTTGTGGGCGGCCCGTGCCGAGACGACTCCGCCAGTGACCACGTCCCACCGCGATCCGAAGGCAGAACCGCCCTGCGAGCGTCCACGGCGCAGCGGCGAACGCACGGCCTCTCCACTCGCCTTGGCGTGCCTGGAGGAACTGAAGCAACGCTGTCGCGGCATAGGCGCAGCGCCTTAAGATTGGACGCCAGCGGAATCAATGCCGGTGCCATCAAATCCAGGGAAATCCACTGCCTGTAAATGCGAGCGGACCACCTTCGCGTTGATCCGCGCCGCGCCTCACTGAACAGCCCATTGTCTGCGTCATTCCAACGGCGAGGTACTGGCGATGGTCGATCACTATCAGCTCAACCTGGGCTCTCTGCGCAGCAGCATCACCCTCACTCTGCACACCCATCATGCCGCGCGGTTGTGGCAAGGCCGCATGGCCCGCGAAGGTGTGCACCCCATCATGGGCATGGCCGGCTACATCAGCGTCACCAACCTGCTCAAGCACGCAAGCAGCCAGGACGACCCATTTGCCGACTGGTTCATGCTCCAGCTGGAAGACAAGCTGCTGCAGGCCAAGGCCGAAATGCTCACATTGACCAGCCAGATCAGCCAGGTGGAACGCGACCTGCCCACCCAAGTCGATGTCGGCGACAACCTCAACATCCATCCCGTCACCCTGCCGCTGTTCATCGGCAGCCAGCTCGGCTTTCTCGCGGTCTACCTGCTGACCGACTACGACACCTTGGTGCGCCGCGTGCTGCTCGCCCATCACACCGCCTTGATCGGCCGCAGCGACATGGAAGTCTGGATCGATCGTGGCGCCCATCTGCTGCGCAGCCTGTTCGGTTTGGCGCAGCGTTACCGCCTGGCCGGGGTCAGCCGGGATGACATGGCCGCCAACAACGCCCGCGCCCGCGAGGCCATCGACAAGTTCGGCACGCCACCGCGAAACATTCTCGAGGGCAGCCGCCGCTCCCAATTTGCCCCACCCATCGCACGCGGTTCCACGGCCTCGATTTGCGATGAGCCAGATCAGGCAGAGACAGAGGCTCAGCCCGCGCAGGACATTCCATCCGAAGGGGGTGAAGCATGACCTTGGCCGAAGCGATCGTCCGGCGTTTGTCAGCGGATGCCTATCGCGAGTTCGAACAAGGTGCCTCCCTAAAAGGCCTTTTAAAGCCTTTTAAGGGTAAGGGGGAACTGCAGCAATTCGCCGAGACGATCCTGCGCCTGCGCACCCGGGTCGCCGGATTGATGGCGGTGATGCTGACCATCATGGCGCAGCCTCCCTTCTCGCTCCTGGACCTGCGATTGGTCGTCCAGCACAGCGCCTCCGGAACCGATTTCCTGCGCTGGCGCAGCCCGGACTTCCAGCGCATGGGGGTACAGGTGTGGCAGCAGGCGATGGCACTTCCGCATCTGGCGCCTTCGCTGCGGGAGGCGCTGTACCAGTTGGAGGTCAACCGCGTCACCCTGAACCTGCAGATGAGTAGCCTGCAGTCGCTGTATCGCCAGGCCGAAACCGGCGTCAGTAAGCTGCACGCCGCCGAGACCATCTTCGATCTATCCCGTTCCCCCACCGAGGAGTAGCAAGCATGAGCACGTTCTTTGTTGGTGAAGGCAACATCGGCAGCGCCCCGGAGTTCCAGGAGTTCAACAACCCCCCGGATGAACCGCGACGCCTGTTGCGGCTGAATGTCTATTTCGACAATCCGGTACCGCGCGAGGGCGGCTACGAGGATCGCGGCGGCTACTGGGCCCCCGTCGAGCTCTGGCACCGGGACGCCGAGCACTGGAGCACCCTGTACCAGAAAGGCATGCGTATCCTGGTCGAGGGCCGGACGGTCAAGGATGAATGGGAGGACAGCGAGGACAACGCGCGGGTCACGTTCAAGGTGGAGGCCCGACGCATCGGCATCCTACCCCACCGTCTGGCCTCGGTGTCCATGCGCGAAAAGGCCAATGAAAGCAGCGGCTCCGGACGCAAGGGGGCTAGCAAGAAGACTCCACGCAAGTCCGGCTAAGCGGGTGGTCCTCAGTGGAATCACAGCCTGCAGCGCGATACCCCTGAGGGCTCGCTGCCCGTTCGGCGCGCAACGCTGGATACTGCAGGTGGTTCAATGCCGCCGGGGCTCTCCCCGCTGATCAGCATCCAGCAGCTGCGTCACCTCAGCCAGGTACTGGTCCAGAGCAAGAAATGCCCGCCAGTGCGCCTGGCTTTCCTGAACCCATGCGATCAACCTCGCGCGCGCCTTCAGATTGTCCGGTTCCAGGTGGGTTGCCATGAACAACTCATAGGCCTTGATCGCTAACGCATCTGCCTCACGCTCGTTAGATCCGTCCAAGTCGTAAGCTCCGTTTTGACGGGCGGGTTATCACACTCAATTTAGGTGATACGCCTCATAGGGTTGCTAGTCAACCTTATGAGGCGTTCATATATTCGGGTTGCTGGTCAACCATACGGGTCGAATTGGAGAGCGCCCCCGTTGCCAGTCAAAGAGCCTAGCCCACAACACATCGGTCGCCAGTTGGCGAAGTATCGCCGCGCACGTGGTTTGACCCAAGAGCAAGTCGGCGAGTGTCTGGAAATCGGCGCCGAAGCCGTATCGCGCTTTGAACGCGGCGTGGTCGAACTAACCGTCAACAAGCTGCTGCAATTGGCCGATATGTACGGCTGTCCCGCCGATGAGCTGCTGCTAGCCATCAGTCCTCGCCCCCAGGACCAAGGCCAGAAAATTGCATCGCTGATCAAGGAGCTTGGCGAAGCAGATAAGAAGTTTGCCTTGGAGTTTCTGCAAACGCTGGCCGCTCACCTCGCGCAAAGGAAGTAACCTTTAACCTCCATTGAACCGCCGATATGATCTCGGCGCATTCAGGTTTTCGCTGGTTCTCTCACGCAACACCGCCACCCTATCGGTACCTCACCGAGAGGGCCGACGTATGCGCCTGTTTATTTGCGAAAAACCATCTCAAGCCCGCGACATCGCCCGCGTGCTGCAGGCCACCCGGCGTCACGACGGCTGTTTGCAAGGCCAGGGGGTCACCGTCACCTGGTGCGTGGGCCATCTGCTGGAGACAGCACCACCAGAGGCTTATGGTAATTACAAACGTTGGTCGCTGGAGGACCTGCCGATCATCCCTGGCCAATGGCAGTTGGTGGTCAAACCCAAAGTCGCTAGCCAGCTGAAGGTCATCCAGCAACTGCTGCTTTCCTGCTCCGAGGTGATCATCGCCACGGACGCCGACCGTGAAGGTGAGATGATCGCCCGGGAAATTCTTGAGCGCTGTCAGTACCAAGGACCGACTCTGCGGCTGTGGCTCTCCGCCCTCGACGATGCCTCAATTCGCCGTGCATTGGCCACGCTGCGCCCGGGTGAACAGACCTTGCCCCTGTACCACTGTGCCTTGGCACGCTCACGCGCGGACTGGCTGGTGGGTATTAACCTCAGCCGGCTCTTCACCCTGCTCGGGCGCCGTGCCGGCTTCGACGGCCTGCTGCCGGTGGGGCGTGTGCAAACGCCGACGCTGCGCCTGGTGGTCCAGCGAGATCGGGCGATAGCGGGCTTTGAGCCTCAGCCGTTCTGGACCGTCGATGCGCAGCTGGAGGCCGACGGGACGGTCTTTCAGGCGCGCTGGCAGCCACCGACCGCTGCCTGTGACAAAGCCGGTCACTGCATTGACGAAGCGGTCGCACAGAGCGCGGCGCGGCGCTTGAGCCAGCTGGGGACTGCCCAGATCCGCCGCATCGAGGTCGAGCACGTGCGCGAAGGCTCTCCGCTGTCGTTCGATCTGGGCACGCTGCAGGAGATCTGCTCGGCTAAGCTTGGCCTCGGTGCCCAGGAAACCTTGGCGGTGGCCCAAGCCCTGTATGAAACCCACAAGGCAACGACCTACCCACGCACCGACTGCGGCTACCTGCCGGAAAGCATGCTGGATGAGGTGCCACGCGTACTCCACGCCCTAGCGGCGGCCGCCCCGTCACTCGGACAATGGCTGAAGGAGGCTGACCCCAGCCGACGCTCCCGGGCCTGGAACAGCAGCAAGATCACCGCCCACCACGGCATCATCCCCACTGCTGTGACGCTAGACCTGACCCAGCTCTCTGAGCGCGAGCGAGCGGTTTACACGCTGATTCGCGCCCGTTACCTCGCACAATTTCTGCCCGACCATGAGTACCTGAAAACCCAGGTGGTGTTGCACAGTTACGAAGATCAGTTGCTGGCGCGCGGCAAGCAAATCCTGGCACGCGGCTGGAAGGCGGTGATCGACGAGGCCGACGGCAACGAACCTGTAAAGCAAACCCAACGCTTGCCCACACTGCGCGAATCGGCAGCGGTGGCATTGACCGACACCACGATCAACGCGCAGCGCACACAGCCCCCCAAGCCCTACACGGAAGGCACACTGGTCAAGGCCATGAAAACCATCGCCAACCAGGTGGAGGACTCACGACTCAAACAGAAACTCAAGGACAGCTGCGGCCTCGGGACCGAGGCCACCCGAGCGGCGATCATCCAGGGCCTGATCGATCACGGGTACCTGTCCAAGAAAAAACGCAGCCTGGTCGCCTCGGCGGCGGCACACACCTTGATCGAGGCCGTGCCAGCGGAGGTCGCCGATCCGGCGCTGACCGCACTCTGGGAGCAGGCGCTTGATCGTATTGAGACGGGACAGCTGAGCGTCGAAACCTTTCTCGCCAGGCAGGCGCAATGGCTGACCCGGCTGGTGCGTGGCCACGCCTCGCTCACCTTGCAGCCACCGGCGACCAAAAGCCCGCGCTGCCCCGTGTGCCGCAGCGCCATGCGCCAGCGCAACGGCCGCACCGGCAGCTTCTGGTCGTGCACCCGCTATCCGGAGTGCAAGGGCACCAAGCCGGTCGCCAAACCCAAGAGCACCAAGCAGCCAGGCGCCTTCTGAGCGGGCATGTGTGACTTGACGGCGTACGGCAGCACTGGTGTAGTGATCAGGTCCGTCGCCGCTTGGCGTACCCAGACCGATTCGCTCCGGGCAGCTCGGTCAGACTCGAAGAGTTCGGAGCCGCATTTCACTTTTTCTTCGGATTTCTCCCCAGCGTTTCAGGTCCCCAAGGTGGATGACCCGTGCGGCTTGTGTCAGGTCTCAGGGGTCATCCGCTTCGGCGACGATGCTCAGCACCGGTGCCCGCCGGCGAAACACTGGGCACCTTTTGTGCGCGGATGCGCGCCAGTTGATTTCGGCCCAGGCCACGACAAGGGTCGGTTGATCCAGGTGGATCGACAGCGGAGGTTTTGCGATGGACTCCGGTGTCACGTTACCGGATCAAGGGTGGTCTAGCTCTTCCTAGCCTGATGACCGTCGGGCTATTTTTTCGTCACCCAGAATCCACTGAGTGCCACCCACTTCCGCCCGCCCGAGCCTCCCCTAATCCACTGTTGACGAGCCGTTGGCGTAGTCTTATAGATGAACTGCACACCGTTGTCGCTGACAGCGTTCAGGTAGCCGGAACCTTCAAGGCTACGCCCGCTTCGGGTGGTTCTCCCTCAGTGCGATCAGCGCTCGGCAGCTCGCACGGTCACCTGTCGGTGATGAGCGCCCTTCTACCGACCACGCTTTCTTTGCACCTCCCCCTTGCGGAACTCACCAGCCGCCAGGGCCGGTGGATATCCGCGTTTCTGCTGAACAGGAGTTCCACCATGACGACTGCAAGCAATAATGCTCCCACCACTTACTTCAACCTGCACACCCAAGGCATTGGTTACTTGAACCGCGTTCGCGAAGTCCCTGTACGTCGCGGGCAACCGTTCATGGCCTGTGACATTGCCGCCTTGCACGGGGCCTCGGACGACGTCGAGTACACCCGCTTCGACTGCAAGGTCGCCAGCGGTGAAGCCGAACGGCTGATCCGTGAACACCTGGAAGACGTCCGTGCTGAACGTAAGGTCCTGATCGCGTTTCGCATTGGCGACCTTTGGGTTGACCCCTTTCTTTACGAAAAAGGCGAGCGTAAAGGCCAACCCGGTGCCAGCCTCAAAGGCCGGCTGATCTTCATCGAGTGGATCAAGGTCGATGGTCAGTTCAGCTACCGAGCACCTGCTCGCACCGACTCCCCCGCCGCTATCCACGCTGCAGCGGAATCGGACCAAGTCGACACCGTCGCCGAACAGCACCAACCCGCCTCTGCCCCCGCGCGTAATTCCACCGCAGCACGTCAGTCTGCCTGAGGCACATTGACCGCCACCAACAGGCGCTCCCACGAGCGCCTGTTATCCACTCACGTCGGAGGCCGTCATGGAAAGTTTCTGGCTCTGCGAGGAATGCCTGCAAGCGGTCGCGTATGACGATTTCAGCGCGCTTTCGCTGTACTACAGCGAGGCTGAAATCGAGCAACGCATCGCGCACCTGCGCACCGAACTGCAGGCCCTGATGCCACTAAGCGCCGATTTCGATCCGCAGACCGGCGCCGGCATCGAGTCCTTTTCCACCCGAGCGTGCGAGGGATGCCAAAGCCCGCTACACGGTGCGCGTCATCGCTTCACGCGTCTGTGAATCACGCACTTCACCAGCCTGGGGCACTCCCCCAGGGGGCGCTCCATCTCCCACGAGGAATTGCCCATGAACACTGCCCTGAACCTGGTCGACGCGCTCGACCCGGCATTGGCCCAACGCGCCCATGAGGATGCACTGATCACCGAAGCCCTGCAGTTGCTGGATCAACGTTACTTCCAGCGCGGCGAACTGCTGTTGACCCCCTCCGACGCTGCAGCCTACCTGAAACTGCGGCTCGCCCCTTACCAACACGAGGTGTTCGCGCTGCTTTGCCTGGACTCACGCCATCGCGTGCTGAGCTTTGACGAACTGTTCACCGGCAGCATTGACGGCGCCTCCGTCTATCCACGCGAGGTCGTGATCAAGGCGCTGGAGCACAACGCCGCCGCCGTGATCTTCAGTCATAACCACCCTTCCGGTTGCCCGGAACCGAGCTCCGCCGACCGAGTGCTCACAGGACGCCTGACCGAGGCCCTGGCCCTGGTTGAGGTGCGCGTCCTGGACCACATCATCGTCGGCGAAGGCACCCCGCTTTCGCTCGCCGAAAATGGCTGGATCTGACAGCCCATCCCTGCCCAGGAGGTCACCGCCAGTTCGGGGTGGCCTCTGCGCCTCTGGAGAACCATCATGCCCCCATCCTTTCGCAATCCCTTCCTTCGCGGTTTCCGCGGCCTGAGCTACGAACGCGTCGTCCAAATCAGCTCGGCCGACAATTGTCCACCCTGCTACCGCCCTCTGCACCCGGCGCAAATCCAACTGCCCAATGAGGCCATCAATTTCCAACCCTGCCTGTTCGATGACAACTGCGCGGTCATCACCGACGGCCGAAGCGTGCCCAGATTTGTCCGCATGCGCTGCCCGGGCGCCGGCCTGGGGAGTAGCGTGATCTACCAGACCATCGGCCATCACCTTGGATGCCCGATGCATCTCGGCGACCTCCCCAGCGAAGAGGCAGCACGGACCCTGATCGAATTGTTGTCCTTTTCCACGGGACACTACAGCCGCAGTTGGGAGATCAGCTCTGCCCACCTGCCAACGACGGAATTCGAGTACCTGCAAGAGCGAGCTTGGCACCCTTCACCGACAGGCTTCTTCGAGTGCTTCGAACTCAGCAGCCATGCCGTGGGGTGCAAGCTGTACTCGACCTCCTGGAGCATGGAGGCCGAAGGGCACTGCGGCTGCAGCGCCAGCGAAGTCAGCACGCGCATGCGCGATGACGATGTCCCGCCCGTGTTGTACAGCTGTTGCTGCTGGCAGGTCACGCCGACACCCGCTTGCTGATCTTTGACCCCGACGCAGCGCCACTCCCAGAGTTGTCCCTATTCACTGAAGACTGACCCAAGGCGCCCCACAGGGCGCCTTTTTCATGAGTGCTTCACGGTAATCCGGACGGCCAGATTCGGTTTTTCGGTGGGAGCGCGGCTCGCACTTTCGCCAAGGTATCGGCAACTTCTGTCGAGACCCGGACATGCATACCCCCACACTCTCCACCCTCGGACTGATGATCGCGCTGGCCGGCTGCAACACGTCGCCACCGGCGCCCGCCCCAGCAGCGCCATCAATATCGCCGGCCTCACTGCAGAAGCAGAAACCCACGCTACCTTTATGGGTCCGCCAGGACCGATACACCCTGGCTAATACACAGCCGACCCTGGAGCAGCGCCAGCCGTTGTATCAGCTCATCAACGTGCAGATCGCGCCTGCTCTGCACGCGAATGTCGGTGAGGCACTGCGACACGTGCTGCAACGGTCGGGCTACTCACTCTGCCCCGACAGCGCAGCGGTGGATCGGTTATTCAGTCGCCCCCTGCCCGCCGTGCACCACCAACTCGGACCGATTTCGCTGCTGGACGCCTTGACCATCATCGGCGGACCGGCCTGGAGGATCAACATCGACCCGGTCGACCGGACCGTCTGCTATACCCTTCGCTCGCCACAGCCCCAACCGCCACTCTCGACATCGGAGATCGCGCCATGAAGGTCCACCGCTTTCAGGCCCTGTTGATCGGCGGCCTGTGCCTGGGCGCCGCCGTGCTAGCTGGCGAAACGTACAACCAACACCAGCAATTGGCCGAACTCCAGGCCGCAGCCCGCAGTGCCCCTGCCGACCCGGCTCCCGCGTTGCGGCGCGACGTCGATGCGCTCGGCAATACCCTCGCGACACTGCGACCGCAGGTGGCGGCGCTGGGAGACGCGCAAGGTCAGCACGCTTCGGCGCAGAGGGCGCTCAGCCAGCAGTTGGATGAGATGGCTGCGTCGCTTAAGGCCGTTCAAGCGGCACCGAGCGGGCCGAGCAGCGCCGACTTCAGAACACTGGAACAGCGACTGGGCAGGACAGAAGTTGCGCTTGAGACGCTGTCGGCAAGAGCCTCCGTGCCAGCGGCCGACACACGGCCGGCGGCGCCCGTGGGCCAGAAAGCCAAGGCCAAAGCCCCGGCGCCTCCGTTCACCCTGCTGGGTATCGAGACCCGAGGCGTGGTGAGGTTCGTTGCTACCCTGCCCACCGGTGCCCACTCGCTGTCGACCGTGCACCTGCTGCAGCCCGGCGACAGTTTGAACGGATGGCAGCTGCGCGCGATTCGCGAAGACGAGGCCGTCTTCCACGTCCCCGGCCATGGCGATCGCACACTGCCCCTGCCGTGAAGAGGTGCTTATGCTTCGACTCTCCGCCCTCTCGCTGATCCTGCTCCCCACCTGCCTACTGGCAGAGCCGAGATGGAGTGCACCGAACATGCTCGGCTCAGACCAGCAGTACAGCGAGCAGGCGCCGCTGGATCGGCAGCCTTCGGACGCGACGCAGGCCAAAGTGTGGGGGCTAACGGTTGACGAATGGACCAAGTTCGAGCAACTGCAGACCGGGCCCCGCCACTACTGGTCGCCGCAGCTCGACCCTCTCACCACCCTGGGCGTCGAGGCCGAATCTGAGCAGGAACGTCAACGCTACGCCGAACTGCAGGTCCGCCTCGAAGCCAAACGCGCAGAACGCGAGCTGGCTTACCAGAAAGCCTACACCGCCGCCTGGGCACGACTGTTCCCCGGAATGCTGCCGGTGCAGGGTCTGGCCGATGAGTCCGCTACGGTCAGCAACACCCGCTATGCCCTGTTCGTGGAAGAACGCTGCCCGGCCTGCGCGACCAACACCCAGCAGTGGCTCCGTGCCGGTGCCCGCCTGGACGTGTACCTGGTGGGCAGCCAGGGTGACGACGCGAATCTCCGAAACTGGGCGCATGGCGCAGGCATTACCCCAGCCCAGGTTAGCAGCGGCCAGGTCACCCTAAACCACGACCGCGGCCGATGGTTCGCCCTAGGCGCCACCCGACCGTTGCCGGCGCGCTTTCAGCAGGTGGATGGAAAATGGCAGCGCATCGACTGATCCTCGCGCTGGCCTTGACCGGCGCGACCGTGGTCCAGGCGGACGCTCTACCTCCGCCCGCGTACCAGTTGGCCGCCGCGCGGGCCGGCATCCCCGCCTCGGTGCTGTTCGCCATCGCCCTGCAGGAGAGCGGCACCCCGCTACACGGTCGTCTCATGCCCTGGCCTTGGACCTTAAATGTCGCCGGCACACCGCAGCGTTTTGCCAGTCGCGATGAGGCCTGTGCTGCGCTCAGGCTAGAACTCACACGTCATGACCCCAAGCGCATCGATGTCGGTCTGGGACAGACCAACCTCGGCTACCACCCGGACCGCTACCCCAGCGCCTGCAATGCACTCGATCCACGGGCAAACTTGTCCGTCACCGCCGAGCTGCTGCGTGCGTACTATGCCGATGTGGGTGACTGGGTCGTGGCTGCTGGTCGCTATCACCGTCCAGCCGGCGGCGCGCCCGCGGCGCGCTACCGCACACAGTTCAGTCGGCACTGGCAGCGCATCCAAGCGATCGCGTTCCTTCGCGGAGGGTCACAGCCATGAGCTTCTCGCGCTTGTTGGCACTGGCCATCTGTACGTGGCTGTCGCTAACCGTGATCGCGTCTCCCACCAAGCCCCTCGATCCACGCGCGCTGAATTGGATGCTGCCGGTGCACAGCGCGCGCCTCACGCCGGGCGCAGTGCCGCCTAGAAAGTTGGACCTGCCAGGCATAACGCCGCTGTTCCTGGTCGGGCAGGATCCAGCCTCCCTGGCCTGGTTGTCGCAGCATGCGCAGGCCCTGCAGGACCTGGGCGCCAGCGGGCTAGCTGTCGAGGTCGCCGACGCCCAGACGTTGCGCCGCATCCAGGCGGCAGCCCCTGGACTGAACATCTGGCCGGTGAGTGGCGACGACATCGCCGAGCGGCTGGAGCTGGAACACTACCCAGTGCTCATCACGCCCACCGGCTTGGAACAGTGAGGGAGGATCATGGGCGAACATGCGATGGAATCCCTGCTGCGCCCTGCAGTGGAGCTGTACACAGTGGGCATCTGCGCCGGTGCCGGCGTCCTGTGCCTGCACTCGCCCTGGGCGGTGGCGCTGTCGCCCGATGTGGGTATGGGCATGGCCCTGGCCTACACCGCCCTCGGACTCAAACGGCTTAACGAGGCCCGGATCGTTCTGCGCTATCGGCGCAACATTCGTCGCCTGCCGCGCTACTCGCTGACCAGTCGACAGATTCCGGTGAGCCGCAAGCGTCTGTTCATGGGGCGTGGCTTTCGCTGGAGTCGCCTGCACACCCAGCGCCTGCTCGAGGCTCAGGACCCGGCTCTGGCCTGCTATGTGAACCAGTCGGTTGCCTATCAGTGGGCCAGGCGCCTGGAATGTCTGCTGGAAAAGGCGCCTTCAGGGCTCTCGCTGTTTCCCCGCCTCACCGCCTGGGACAACCCACTCAATCCGGTACGCCCGCTGCCACCGGTTGGGGGCTCGCCGCTGCTGCACGGCGTCGAGCCAAGTGAGCAGGAAGCCACCTTGCCGCTGGGTGAGCGTGTTGGACACACCTTGGTACTGGGCACCACCCGGGTCGGCAAGACGCGCCTGGCGGAGGTCTATATTACCCAGGACATCCACCGTCCAACCCAAGAGGTGGTGATTGTCTTCGACCCCAAGGGCGACGCCGACCTGCTCAAGCGCATGTACGTGGAGGCACGGCGCGCGGGCCGCGAGCACGAATTCTACGTCTTTCACCTCGGGTGGCCGGAAATCTCCGCACGCTACAACGCCATCGGCCGCTTCGGTCGCATCTCGGAAGTTGCTACCCGTATCGCCGGACAGTTAAGCGGCGAAGGCAACTCCGCAGCGTTTCGCGAGTTCGCTTGGCGTTTTGTGAACATCATTGCCCGGGCTTTGATCGAACTGGGCCGGCGTCCGGACTACCTGCAGATCCAGCGTCATGTGGTGAACATCGACGCGCTGTTCATCGAGTACGCCCAACACTTCTTCGCCCGCCACGACGCGCAAGCCTGGGAAGCGATCGTGCAAATCGAGGGTCGCCTCAACGAGAAGAATGTGCCGCGGCATATGATCGGCCGGGAAAAGCGCGTGGTGGCCATTGAGCAGTACCTGGCTGCGAAGCGCATCTTTGACCCGGTGATGGATGGTCTGCGCTCGGCCGTGCGTTATGACCGCACCTACTTCGACAAGATCGTCGCCTCGTTACTGCCCCTGTTGGAAAAGCTCACCAGTGGCAAGACGGCGCAACTACTGGCCCCCAACTACGCCGACCTGGACGATCCGCGGCCGATCTTCGATTGGCTGCAGATCATCCGCAAACGCGGCATCGTCTACGTTGGCCTGGATGCCCTGTCCGACGCCGAAGTCGCCGCCGCTGTCGGTAATTCGATGTTCGCCGACCTGGTCTCCGTGGCCGGCCATATCTACAAGCACGGCATCGACCACGGCCTGCCGGGCTCCTCCAGCGCTGCGGACAAAGTGCCCATCAACCTGCACGCCGACGAGTTCAACGAGCTCATGGGCGATGAGTTCATCCCGCTGATCAACAAGGGCGGCGGTGCGGGTATCCAGGTTACTGCCTACACCCAGACCTTGAGTGATATCGAAGCGCGCATCGGCAGCCGGGCCAAAGCCGGCCAGGTCATCGGCAACTTCAACACTCTGCAGATGCTCCGTGTACGGGAATCCGCGACTGCGGAACTGCTGACTAATCAACTGCCGAAGGTCAATGTGCAGACGCGGACTTTGGTCTCTGGCGCGACAGACACCGCAGATCCCGAGGCCCGTACGGACTTCACTTCGTCCTCTCAGGACCGTGTCACCGCCGCCGCGGTGCCGCTGATCGAACCCGCACACATCATCGCCCTACCCAAGGGACAGATGTTTTCATTCCAGGAAGGCGGGCAGCTGTGGAAGGTGCGCATGCCGCTGCCCACTCCGGCCAGCGACGATGCGATGCCGGCGGATCTACAGACCCTGGCCGCGTGTATGCGCGACTCGTACAACGCCAATGCGGCTAACTGGTGGACCACTACCGGAGGTGCACCAACCGTCGACTTCGATCCCGAGATGCCACCACCAGGGCGTAGACGCACATCGTAAACGCCCCGCCAGCAAGCGAACACTGCGGAGCCCATATGCCTACCCCTCAGACCAGCCCACCGCCTGCACCACCACGTCCGGGCCTCATCTTCGGCACGATCGAGCTGTGCCTACGGCTGCTCGGCCTGCTGTTCGCTTCGCTGCTGTTCTCCATCGCACTGGAGTTTGTGGGCCTGTTGTGGTTCTGGCCGGAACAGGGCTGGCATCACAGCCATGCCATGTGGCTGAGTGAGCTGGGCTGGTTGAGCGGCCATTTCAAGAGTTCCCTGCTTGTGGAAGAACCGGCGCAAGCAACCGCCAAAGTACTTCAACACCTAAACGAGTGGGTCGTGGTCCGCTCCGGGTGGGCACAATCCGACGCGCAACTGAAGCTGCTCAGTCGCGAAACGTCGCTGCAGGGGCAGTTTGCCCAGGCCTACGTCCTGCTACAGGACTACCTGCTGGCAGCCTTGTTCACGGTCTTCACTTTCGTAGTTCGCCTGGCCGTCCTCACCCTGGCCATGCCCCTGTTCCTGCTTGCCGTGGTCACCGGTGCTGTCGACGGCTTGATGCGACGTGACCTTCGCAAATTCGGAGCGGACCGGGAGAGCAGCTTTGTCTACCACCGAGCGAAGCGGACATTACTACCGCTGATCGTGAGCCCTTGGGTGATCTACCTCTCCCTGCCTTGGTCCCTCAATCCCATTTGGGTGCTGCTCCCTTGTGCGGCTCTGCTGGGATGCATGGTTGCCATCACGACGGCTACATTCAAAAAGTACCTTTGAGTGTGTCATGAATGTTTCACAACATTCGTGACCCAATGCTGACCCCGGTTTAGTGTCATCCGATACCAAGCGCACGCTTGATGAACATATGATCCACGTAACCAACCGATCGTACCCAGGCGTCTTGGTTCTCCCGTATAAACTGACCCAGCTGATCCACGTCGGCCTGCTCCGGAAACTCCATCAGGTCAGCCAAGCGGTGCAGCGTCTGGATCGGAATTCCTATCTCCTCCAGGGCATTGACCCCTGGTGGCAGGTGGAAGTTCTCGAATGCCATTTTGACGTGTGTGTAGTCGATCTTGGTGCGGATTCCTCGCTTTAGCGCATGGTGTTTGACGACATCCTCCATAAGGCCGAGCAGCTTTGGTAGGGTGTATCCGAAGGTATTGGTAATAATCTTCAAGTCATTGTTCAGGGCGCCGGACAGCTTGCGCTTGTCTCCTTCGGTCACCCATTGCCGTGCATATGCGATCTGGCTTTTGAGGTAATCCGAATAGCTCGACGCGTTGACGTAGCCGGCGAGCTTGGCGACCAGGACATCAGTGGGTTTAACCTTGACCCCGTTGCGGCTGAACGTATGTGGTACCAGCCGGGCGATGATCTTTGCAAAGGTCTTGAGGAAGTTGGTCGCGGGGCCCCAGTGAAACACGAGCGTGGCGAACTCGGTGTCGTCCATCATCTCGACCATGCTTTGCAGCTCTTCGAACTGCTCGAAACGGAAGTAGGAGTGCTTCTTCACGAGGTCGATAGAGACGCGATCGCTTGCGAACACCTCCTCGACGCGATCCTGCGAAAACTCAGAAAGGTGGTCAGGCTGAACGCTGGCCAGCAAGTTGATCGGGGTCTCGACATCCTGAATACCGAGCGGTATCTCCACCTCTTGGTTGAGGCTGTCCTCTGGAATTTCCTCCAGGCAGAAGATCTTGCCCACAAAGTGAACGCCCATCCGCCCGGCGCGCCCTTTAATATTGCCGTGGGTGAATTTGTCGATGCTGCGAATGCCATCGCGGTTGTCGTAGATCACGACGTTCTTCGCGACGGTGTTGACGCCCTCGATGATGGTGGAGGTGCACAGCAGGAAGCGTAAGTTTCCAGCATTGAACTGGTCGGCGGTGTATTGCTGGAGCGCCCTCGGCAGCGCACCGAAATGCAAGCCGATGCCGTTTCTCAGAGCAACGGTGTAATCCCACTCGGGATCGAACTCCTCGCTGACCCAGTCGATATGCGGGCTCTCGGTCGACTTACCGTGCCCGAGCCTGATTAGCTCTCGGGCCACAATGCCGGCAACAGTTGGCGACTTGCAGTAAACAATCGTTGCACCGACGCAGTCCTGCGAGATCTTGGCGAGCGCTTCAAGCTTGCCATCGTCGTCGTTGGGCTTGATACCGAAGGTCTGGACGTCGAGCGCCACCGTATTAAAGTCGGTGGAGACAAAGGTATGCGCGTAGCCAAGCTTTTCCAGGCCGCGAATGCTGTTGACGAACGGCCCGGTCAGATAAAACTGCTTGGAGACCTTAAGCAGCTTGCTTAGCGCGATGTTGAGCTCGATGACGCGTTCGTCCTTGTAATCCGTTGTGCCGTTTTTGAGTTCTCGGAAGGCCAGCTTGTAAAACTCGTCGATGACGAAGAGATCGATGTCGGCAATGTCATCTCGCTCGTTCACCCGCTCCTGCGTCAGGACGTATACGGCCCGATCGGAATGGCACTCTTGCGAGCTGTGATGAATGATCTGGTATCGATCGCCGAACCTCGCCTGTAACCGACGACGCGTTTCGTCGGCAAGGGCCACGGTTGGAACCACCAGCACGAGCCGTTTCAGGTCACCCAGGCCGAGCAGCGAGTCCACGATGGCGCTTTTGCCCATGCTAGTAGGCGCGCTGAGCACCACATTCTGACCAGCCTTGAGCAGATCGAATATGTGGAACTGCATCGAGTGAAAAACGAAGCTGTCCGAGAACGGGGTTCGGTACAGATCCAGCACTCTCAGTTCTTCCGGCGTCAGGTCGGAGAACTCCTTTTTCAGGTAGGGGAACAGGCCTGACTTTCTCACCATATTTTTCAGAAGGGTGGTGTGGTCAACGAAACGATCGCGGGCATCTAGGGCGCGGACGATCAAATCACGACCCAGCTCATACGACACCGGGTTGGACAGCAGCCTGTTGATCACAGACAGATACCGGAACGACGAGAAGTCCTCACTCTGAAGGCTGTGTTTCGCCTGCTCATACACCTGCGTCATACCACCGCCCTCACCTTGTCTTCGACCAGTTTTGTTAGCCGCTCAAGGCTTGGAGCGGGGTAAATAAATACGTGGACGCACAGATTCGCGAACGGCGAATCCTCTACGAGGTCGGAAGCAAACTGCTCAAACAGCGCTGCCGTTTCCTGCTCCAGCTCATCCTCATGGCCCGGGGTTTCAGGGTCGGTCACCAAGTAAGAGTCATACCCCACGAACAGGACGAACCTGAAGCGATCAAGGTGAGCATCCAAAGGCCGGCTGCCATCGAGGATTTCGTCGATGTCATGGCGAAGCAGGTAGTCATCGTCCTTGACGTCCAGGATTTTGCTGCGCGCAGAATCGAAACAATCTTCGATGACCTCGTACAACTTATCCCGTATCTCCGGCAGCCGCACAGCGATGTCGGTGTCCGTCACCAGCTCGCTGAAGCCAATCCAAAGCTGATCGCCTTCCGGATCGCGGCGGACAATGTGCACGTTCTCAAGAATTTTCTCGGCCCCTGGGCTCTCAACGTGCAGCATGCAGGGTATCGGCTGGCTCTCGTGGTGCTGCCGGATGGTGGCGTGTAACAGTACGCGGCCCAGGAACTCCCGAACGTCGTGGAGCGACTTGAAGACAGATGTGCGCAGCCGCTCGCGCTTTTCCACAAGCGTCAGTTTGTGAATATCGGCCATTTCCTTGGGCCGGAGAAAGACCTCATCCAGCCATTGGCAGACGTTATCCACGATGTGCTTATAGCGGTATTTCTGCAGAAAATACTCTTGATTCAGAACCTGCCCGTTACGCTTAGCGCAAGCCGTAGCCATAGGCGCCCTGAATGGCATAAGAATGTGGGGCAAGTCCCGTTTGACGTAGATTTTGCGGCCCGACTTGGACTGGTCATCCTCGACACGTAGCTTGAACCACTCGAAGAGGTCTGGTCGGGTATAGGACTTATCATCAACACTGTAAATGCGCCGTGAACGCTCGCCCTTGCGCGTAACGGTATCGAGTATGCGCCACCAGATGTCTTCAGCGACGGCTTCAGAGCTGAGGATGATGCCGTGCAGATCCTGGGAGGCCATCCGAATGTTCTTAATCCCCAGAAGCTCCAGTTCGCGCGCAGTGTGATACACCTGCCAGTTGGCTGCATCGACCCAGTCTGCGACGCTAACATCGGAGGCAGTCTGGTAGTTTTCTGTGCGCTTGTTGAGGTCGTCGATCAGATCCTGCCTACCTGGCTTGCCTGCCCGTGCTGAGGGGGGGATCGTCAGGTACTCTAGGGTTTTATTCACCTTGTCTTCAGTGACGATAGAATACCGCCGGGATAGACCAGGATCTGATTTGCATTGCATCGACTTGTGCAGGATCGAACTGCAGGGGATGGTTTTCTTATCGGCGCCCTTGCCGTTCTTGACGATGTCCGAAATGTTCCAACGCGTTTTCTCGGTACTTTTTACCTGCACGAAGTCGACGTAGCCGTCGGAGACGATATCGATATCGTCCATCACCTCACACCGGACACTGCGGATGCTCTTGTCTCGGAGCATCCGAGTGACATGGAAAGCGGCGACACAGTCCTGGAAAAGGAAACCGTGTTTGGCGGCTACACCGCCCGAATCGTTTGAATCCATCTCGACGTCCGTGACAATTTGCCGAGAATCTAGGGTATTCCATTGCGGTAGTCCACTCGATTGATGGCGTTTAGCCCTATATTTGTACCAAGCAACCGCGCAAACTTGGACGAAGGCGCAGGGGGCGGCGGCTTCGACTCAGCTGGGGTTTGCCGACACCAGCAGCCGCGCCTACCTTGCCAAACTGGAAGTCGGTCGTTCGAGCATCACCCTCGATAAGCTTGAACAGCTCAGCGAACGCTTGAACTTGAGTTCGTTGGCAATGCATACACTGCCGTTGAGGGAACATACAGACCAGTCTGCCAACTAACTCATTGCGAAGCTGAGAGATAAGATCAGAAACCTAGAACAAGCTCGGTGCATACCGGTTCTTCGCGCTACGCTCGGCGATCAACGTGTGGCCGGTGTGAGGGCTCGTGTGCTTCGAAGCTTGTCTACCAGAGCACGATGTTCAGTGAGCTCAAGCGCGATTCAAACAAAGCCTCCATTTTCAGATTAAGGTATCCCGCCCCTGTCCACGATTGCCCAGTCTGGATAGAACGGGTCAAAGAAACCGACTTTTGTTCGTCACTTCGCCTGTTTAAACCGAACCCTCGAAATTCCCTTTAACCCATGCCAATACCAGCCTGACTGATCAAGGTGAAGGCCAGATTCCCGGCTGGATTTCGCCATGACATCTTTCCAATATCCCTTGCTACTTGCCTGCTTGGTTACGCTCAGTGCCGCTGCTCAAGACGCTCGTGAGCGCTCAGACCTGGGCCTAGTGCAGCGGCAGGTCACTGCCATCGAACAGTTGGCCGACCGCGCGCGCAGCAGCTCAACCAATGCCGATGGGGCTCGCTATCGCTTCGACTACCCAAGGTTCACCACCGACCTCGAGCGCATCCGCCAGGGCATAAACAAGTACCTGTCGCCCTCCCGAGCGCAGCCGGCCGACATGGTTAAGCTGACCGGCAGTTATCGCTCTGAGGCGCCTCACGTGAGCCCGTCCGATGAGCATGACTGACGCCCAACTCGCCGCGTTCTCCGCCGTTTCCGGGTTTACCCCGCAGCTCAGTTCGGTGTTGTGGCGCTCCTCGGTTCTGATGCTGGCACTGCTCTGGTGCGCCTGGGCCTTGTGGACCGGCTACCGCGGTTGGGCGGCCGGCAATATCAACTTCGGGTCGCTCGGCGGCAGCACGCTGCGCCTTGCCCTCACCCTGATCGTGCTGATGTTTTTCATGCTGTCGTAAACCAGGAGATTTGCCATGAACCTCTCCCGTCGCTGTCACCGTTCGCTCGCTTTTCTGCGGGAAACCTGTTTGAAGGCCCTGCTCGGCGGTCTAGTTCTGCTGAGCTCGACCCTGGTCTGGGCTGATCTACCGACCATGGAAGCGCCTTCCCGCGGCGAAGGTTCGGGACTGATCGACACCATCAAGAACTACGCCTACGACGGCGGCATCCTGCTCGGGCTGCTGATCGCCACCCTTGCGTTCCTGGGCGTGGCCTGGCATTCGCTCACCGTCTACGCCGACGTACAGAACCAGCGCAAAACCTGGAAGGACCTCGGCGCCGTAGTCGGTGTCGGCGCACTGCTGGTAGTGGTGATCCTGTGGTTCTTGACCAAAGCCGCCACGATTTTGTGAGGTCATCATGTCCGATACCCCTCCAACCCTGCCTGACGGCACGTTGACCTTCCTGCCGGAGCGCCTCAACCGTGACCCGGCCGTCCTCCGTGGCCTCACCAACGACGAAATGTGGGTCGCGCTGATGGTCGGCGCCACGCTGGGCTTGATCCTCGGTGCGCCGCTGGCGGTAGCGACCGCCTCCATCGCCACCCTCCCCACCTGCATGTTCCTGTGCATGGCGTTGGTGCTGCTCGGCGGCGGCAAGCTGCTGCGCCGGGCGAAGCGCGCCCGCCCCGAAACCTGGCTGTACCGGCGCCTGCAGTGGCAGTTGGCGGTGCACTGGGGCATCGGCACCAACCAGTTGATCCTGCACTCCGGTCCGTGGACCGTCCGACGTACGCGTCGGCATGTGAGGACCGCCGCATGAGCCGCTTCCGTAATAAGGTAGATGTGCAGCAGGCGCATATCCTCAGCCTGCGCCTAGCTGTGGCGATCCTGGCAGTGCTGTGCGCCGGGCTCTGGTACGGCTGGCAGTCGGCCCCGTCTGAACTGACCGTCCACGTGCCACCCGATCTGCGCTCCGGGAGCACGCGAAAATGGTGGGATGTGCCGCCCGAAAACATCTATGCCTTCGCCCTGTACATCTTCGGTCAACTCAACCGTTGGCCCTCCGATGGTGAGACTGATTACCACCGCGCCATCTTCGCCCTGCAACCCTACCTCACCCCGGCGTGCAAAACCTTCTTCGACGGCGATTTCGAGTACCGCAAGGCGGCGGGCGAGCTACGAGGCCGGGTGCGCGGCGTGTACGAAGTGCTGGGCCGTGGCTACAGCGACGATCCCAATTTGCGGGTAAAGCAGCTGGATGCACGCAGCTGGCTGGTCAAGCTCGACCTCAATGCCGACGAGTACTACGCCGCCGAGCCGGTGAAAAGAGTGGTGGTGCGTTATCCGCTGCGCGTGGTGCGTTTCGATGTCGACCCTGAGCACAACAAGTGGGGCCTGGCCCTGGACTGCTACGAAGGCACACCGCAAAAGTTGACACTGCCCGGAGGTGCGTGATGATGCGTGTCTTGATTCTGATCCTGGTGTCGGTTGCCGGTTGGTGCTCAACCGCAGGCGCCGTCGAGATCAAATACTGGGACCGCCTGCCGCTGGCCGTCCCGCTCACCGTTGGCCAGGAACGCATCCTGATGCTGGATGAAGATGTCCGCGTCGGGTTGCCGAGTGCAATCGCCAGCAAGCTGCGCGTGCAGTCCGTGGGCGGAACCGTGTACCTGCGCGCCGCGGAAGCCCTTCCCCCTACGCGACTGCAGCTGCAGTCGGTGAAGTCCGGGGACATCATACTGATCGACATCGAAGCGCTCGACGGCAGCGTGGCGCTGGAGCCGGTCAAAATCGTGGCCCAGGCTCAGGCGCCGGACGTGGAACCCGCGAAGGACGCAGCACCTGCCGCGACGCCGGTTCCGGTGGTGCTCACCCGCTATGCGGCGCAGAACCTCTATGCACCACTGCGAACCGTGACGCCACTGCCCGGTGTCCGCCGGATGCCGCTGATTGACGCCACTGCATTCAACACGTTGCTGCCCACCGAGCGCGTATCGATCAAGGCGCTCGCCGCCTGGAGGCTGGGCGACTATTGGGTGACAGCGGTAAAGATCGTGAACCGGGGCCCCGGCAAGGTCTCGCTGGACCCGCGTCATCTGCAGGCCACGTTGTACGCCGCGACGTTCCAGCACGCAGACCTCGGCCGTGCCGGCACGCCTGAAGACACCACCGTGGCCTACCTCGTCACTCGCGGCGGCGACCTGAAGCACGCGCTGCTACTGCCCCCGCCAGCACCGGAGGCTGCCGATCATGAAAGCTAACAGCCTGCTGAAATGGCTGGTGCCCGGCGTCCTGCTGGGGATCGTACTGATCATCGGCAAATCCTGGGTGGCCGTACCCACTGGCCAGCCCGCTCATGATCCCGACAAGGCAACGCTCAGTCCGGAACAGGCAAAGGCTCTCGGCATCGCGGGCGACACCCCGCGCGACACCGTCGCCACGCTGATCGGACAGGTCAAGGCGATGCGCAGCGAGATGCTGTCGTTGAAGAAAGGCAACGACACGCTGCAGATCGAGAACACTCGGCTGCGCACGCGCGAAGGCAACATCGACACTCGCATCCAGAGCACGTTGAGCAGTGTCACCCAGCAGGTCACCGAGCAGCGCCAGCAGGCCAACGACGCCCGGCAGAAGGCCGAGCAACAGCACCGCGAAACCCAGAGGCTGCTGTCCAGGCTCAAAGACCAGCTCACTGGCAAGCCCGCAGCGAACTCCGACGTGCCGGTGGGCTTTGGCCTCGAGCCAGGCGACGAGCAGCAATTTTCGAGTGTTCCGCCACCGGCGGACGCGGTGCAGTGGATCGAACCGTCGAATGCACGCGCCAGCCAAGAGGACGCCCTGAAAACTGAAGGGCCGTTGTCGACCCTGACGTCGAAATTCAAGGACCTGCACGGTCTGGATGACAACGCGATCGACCGCGGACAGGACCACCTGCGCGCCGTCGCCAAAGGCGAGCGTGACCTGGAGAACGCCCAAGATCGCACCGAGGACGCTAGGCCCGTCTACACCATCCCCGAAAACTCGACCCTGATAGGCTCAATCGCCATGACTGCCCTGATCGGCCGCGTGCCGGTGGACGGCACCGTGAACGATCCTTATCCGTTCAAGGTACTGGTGGGGCCGGACAACCTCACCGCCAACGGTATCGACCTGCCGGATGTGGTCGGCGCGGTCATGAGCGGCACCGCCGCCGGCGACTGGACGTTGTCCTGCGTCCGCGGCCAGGTCGAGTCAATTACCTTTGTCTTCAGCGACGGTACCGTTCGCACGGTGCCGCAGCCACAGAAGGTCGTCAGCCGCAATCGCACCAGCCCCCAGACATCGGACACCGAGAAAATCCGCGGCGGCTTGGGCTACATCTCTGATCCCTACGGCATTCCCTGCATCTCCGGCGAACGCCGCTCCAACGCCCAGCAGTACCTGGGGAGCCAGAGCTTGATCACTGCGGCCGGTGCCGGCTTCGCCGCCGCATTGGGCAGTGAGCAGACCAATACCTCCTTCATCAACTCGGCCAGCGGCAACCTGGGCCTGACCCAGAACAGCGGCAACAGCGCGTTGAACTCGGTCATCAGCGGTGGCATTGGCGACATCCGTGACTGGATCAATAAGCTCTACGGTGAAGCCTTCGCGGCCATCTACGTCCCACCCGGGGCCAAGGTGGCCTTGCACCTGGACCATGAAATCAGCATCGACTACGAACCCAAAGGCCGGAGAGTGAATCATGAAAGCCCATCCGTATCGGTACTGGATCTGGATTAGCCTGCTGCTCATCCTGCACCTGGCCGGTTGCTCCACCAGCAAAGATGAATTGCTGCCTCATGGCGATCAAACCATGCTGGACATCTGGAACGGCAGTGGCTCGGTCGGCTCGCAGCAACAGTTGCAAGAGGCTCGCGGTGAACTGCGCCGGCCGGTGCTCGATCCGGAGCGGCTGATCAGCGACCAGAGTGCCTATACCCGCACGGCCGCCAACGAGATCCGCACCCAGTTCCCGCGCCTGCCCAACCCGGACTTGGTTATGTACGTCTACCCGCACCTGGCCGGCACCCAGCAGACGCCGGTGCCTGGCTACTCGACCGTGTTCCCGCTGTACGAGAAGGTCCAATACGCGCTGCCCGGCGAGCGCCTGGAAGATCTGTGATGGCCGATGACACGAGTCGCGAGCCGCCGCGCTGGAAGCCCTGGCGTGCGACACAGCGTCGGCGCGCCACCCTTGCCGATGAGGCCGCCCAGTACGCACACAATCCCAGCTTCACCGACCACTTGCCCTGGGTCGAATACCTTGAGGACGAGCAGTGTTTTCTCCTCGACGACAATCGCTCGGTGGGCGCCGTGTTTGAGCTGCAGCCGATCGGCACTGAGGGCCGTGAACCAGAGTGGCTGATGGCGGCGCGCGACGCCCTGGAAGACGCACTGCAGGACAGCTTCGACGAGCTCGACCAGGCGCCCTGGGTGGTGCAATTCTACTGCCAGGACGACAGTGACTTTTCCCCGTACCTCGAACGCCTGGAGCGCTACATCGCGCCACGGGCACAAGGCACGCCGTTCACCGAGGCTTTCCTCGCGTCGATGCAACGTCACCTCGACGCCATCGCCAAACCGGGCGGACTGTTCGACGACCATATCGTGTCTCACCTGCCCTGGCGCGGCAGCAATCGGCGGATTCGGCTAGTGGTCTATCGCTGGCTGGGGGATCAAGGTGACGACGATACGCAGAGCCCGGCTCAGCTGTTGAGCAGGACGTGTGACCGTCTGGTGGCCTCGTTACAGGCCTGCGGGGTCAGCCCGCGGCGTCTGACCGGGCGCGACTTCTACACCTGGTTGTTGCCCTGGTTCAACCCGGCCCCTGCCCTCACCGGCGAATCACCCGCAGCGTTTTATCGTCAAGTGCCCTACCCCGAGGAGGATGACGGCGATGGACTGCCGCTGCCGTTCGACCACAATTTTGCCGAGCGACTGTTCTTTCAGGAGCCACGCTCGGATAGCGACCAGGGCCTGTGGTACTTCGATCAGCAACCGCATGCCGTGATGGTGGTCGACAAGCTGCGCAGACCGCCCCATATCGGTCAGCTGACCGGCGAAACGCGTAAGGGCGAGGCCTTGAACGCCTTGTTCGATCAGTTACCCGAGCAGGCCGTCATGTGTTTGACCTTGGTAATCACGCCTCAGGATGTGCTCGAGGAGCAGCTCAACCGATTGGCGCGCAAAGCCATCGGCGAGAACCTCGCCTCGACCCAAACCCGCCAGGACGTGGAAGAGGCCCGCGCGCTGATCGGCCGACAGCACAAGCTGTACCGCGGCACCTTGGCGCTGTACCTGCGCGGTGCCGATGAACAGCAACTGCGCCAGTGCTCGACCCAGGCCGCCAACGTGCTGCTCGGCGCCGGCCTGCAGCCGGTGCGCGAGGGCGACGAAGTCGCGGCGTGCAATAGCTATCTGCGCTGGTTGCCGATGGTCTACAACCCGGCTCGAGACACGCGCAACTGGTACACCCGACTGCTGTTTGCTCAGCATGTCGCCAACTTGCTGCCCCTGTGGGGACGCAGCATCGGCACCGGCAATCCGGGCCTCACTTTTTTCAACCGTGGTGGTGCGCCCTTGTCGTTCGACCCGCTGTCGCGTTTCGACCGCTCCATGAATGGCCACCTGCTGTTGTTCGGTCCAACCGGCGCCGGCAAGTCGGCCACCTTGGTTTCGATATTGATGCAGGTCATGGCCGTGTATCGACCACGGCTGTTCATTGTCGAAGCGGGTAATTCCTTCGGTTTGCAGGGCGATTACTTCGCCACCCAAGGGCTTTCCGTCAACAAGGTTCAGCTCAAACCCGGCAGTGGCTTGAGCTTGGCGCCTTTCGCCGATGCTCGCCGTCTGATCGAACAGCCCGATCAGGTGGCCAGCCTGTCGACCGAGGACCTGGATGAAACCGAGACGGACAGTGATGAGCAACGCGACGTGCTGGGCGAGCTGGAAATCACTGCCCGCCTGATGATCACCGGCGGCGAAGCCAAGGAAGAGGCGCGGCTGACCCGGGCAGACCGCAGCCTGATCCGCGAGTGCATCTTGGATGCCGCCAGACACTGCGCGGCCACCGAGCAGCAGGTCATGACACGCCACGTTCGCGATGCACTGCGCCAGGTCGCCAGCGACGCCCATCTGCCCGACAAGCGTCGCGAGCGGGCGCAGGAGATGGCCGAGTCCATCGACCTGTTCTGCCAAGGCTTCGAGGGTGCCCTCTTCGACCGGCCAGGCACACCCTGGCCAGAAAGCGATGTGACGATCGTCGACCTCGCCACCTATGCCCGTGAGGGCTACGAGGCGCAGATGTCGATCAGTTACATCAGCCTGATGAACACGGTGAACAACCTCGCCGAACGCGATCAGTACCTCGGTCGTCCGATCATCATGGTCACCGACGAAGGCCACATCATCACCAAGAACCCGCTGCTGGCGCCGTTTGTGGTCAAGGGCACCAAGATGTGGCGCAAACTCGGCGCGTGGTTCTGGATGGCAACGCAGAACCTGGCCGACTTCCCCGATGCAGCCCAGACCATGCTCAACATGATCGAGTGGTGGATCTGTCTGAACATGCCACCGGCAGAAATTGAAGAGATTGCCCGCTTTAAAAAGCTCACATCCGCTCAGAAGGCCCTACTGCTTTCCGCGAGCAAGGCCTCGGGCAAATACACCGAGGGCGTGGTCCTGTCGAAGAACCTGGAGACGTTGTTTCGCGCGGTGCCGCCGAGCCTGTACCTCGCCCTAGCCATGACCGAGCCCGAGGAAAAAGCTCAGCGCTGGCGACTGATGGAACAGCACCAACAGTCCGAGCTGGACGCCGCCCTCCAGGTCGCGGCGGAGATCGATCGGTTACGCGGCATGTCGTGAACACCCGAGCGCCGGCGACTTTCAAAAGACTTTCAATCAACAAAAATCGGCATGAGTACATTTGTACTCCTTCGGTGATTTTGCAGAATTTGCGGCCCTCAACCCGGTGACTGACAAAACCGATCACTCCGGCCTCGGTTTGTCCGCCGTCCTATTCGGTCGGATCCTGGATGCTGAAGCTTGGCGCACGGATGCACACCGCTGCCACATGTCGAGCGCTGCCCATGATCGTGACCGCCACCACCCGCTGCAGATCGCCAAAGTCCAGGAAGATTGGCCGTGGCCGAGCCTTCACCGCGGCTGCACTGCTCGTCGCGGCCGAGCAGTGCGCGGCACTGACTACCCCCACCATCATCGCCTCCGTCACTTCGCTGCAGTGCCTGGAGTACCGGGTCGTCGGGATCTGCTTCTGGCTGCTCTGTACACCGTTTGGCTGCACGGTGAAGACCTCGCCCAAGGTCCGCCACTTTATTCCCGAGTTGGTGGTATCGAGCTATTCCGACACCGGCGGCAATCCCTGGGGCGAGGTGTCCGCACTGTCGATGCCCACACCGGCGTCACAAGGGGGTGGCAACCTGATCACGCCTTCGAAGCAGCGCGATAATCTGCCCCGGTTCAAGAATGTCGACGGCATCGGGCATCCCGGCGGTTCGGCGTTGACAGCCTTTGCGCATGGCTTCGGCTATGCATGCCCAAGTGGGGCGACTCCCCTTGCGCCATACTACCTCAGCACGCTCGACCCGCTGGCCTGGCGTCAGGCCGTTCCCGAATCCATCTACCCACAAGCGCTCATTCCGGGCATGCGCGAGATTGGCAGCCGGGCACTTGGGAACATGTGGGGCAGTGTCTATCCGCGGCACGGATTTCTGGTGCAGCCTGACGACTTCAAAGCATCCGCCGTCATGGCCCAGCGTGCCAGCGACTTCATCACGCGCGTCGGCCAGCCGCATGTCTACCTGCCGCTGCAGCCGATGCCATCTCCCGGCTATTGGCCGCCGCAGCCGGTGATGGAGAACAACATCAACAACCACCGCTGGCAATTGCTCGCCCCGGTGATCCAGACCACCTGCGCCATCTTCCCCAGCCCGACGATCCAGAGCGCCGACGGCGCCTATGCCTGGTCGCTTTGGCGCCCTTACCACTGCTGCCAGCGGATGGGCCAGACCTTCCTGTTCAGCATCGACTTTGATGGAGGCCAATGATGAATACCCTCTCGCTCGGGTTGGTGTGCGCCCTCGTAAGTGCCGTCGGCCATGCCGCAGAAAACGGCTACCACCTTGGTGACCAGGCCCAGGTCCTGGATGACCGCGTGATGTACACCATAGGCGGCGGATCGGCGACGGGGTCCCCCTCCTCGCTCTACCGCCCCAATGGCCTTGGCGTGGGCATGTCCTGGCGCGCGAACATGATGTGCGGAAACATGAACCTCTCCAACACTCTGCAGAATCAGCTCAATGGCGCCACCCAAGGCTTCCAGCAGATCATGGGCAATGTGATCGAGAATGCCACACAGGCCGTGATGTCTCTGCCGGCGATGATCATTCAGCGCGCCAATCCCGGTCTGTATGAGCTGCTGAGCAACGGCGTACTGCAGGGGCGCATCGACTTTGACCGCTCAAAGCTCACCTGCCAGGCGATGGCGGCCAAAATGGCCGACAAGGTGGACCAGGCCGGTTGGGGCGCACTGGCGCAGAACCAGGAGATGCAGAAAAACCTCGAGCAGTCCGACGGTGATGCGGTGGTGGCGGTGAAGGATACCGAATCGAACAACGGCAACAACGGTGTCATCTGGGTCGGTGGGCAGAAAGCGGGGGGTAACGGTCAGGAACCCATACGGGTGACCTCGGACGTCGTTAAGGCAGGCTACAACCTACTGCACAACCGAACGGTCGAGGATACGTCGGCCGTCGGCTCTGGTTGCGAGAATGGTGCCATCTGCCAGGCCTGGTCGAGCCCCGAAGAGGCCTCCGCATGGGCCACCCGCGTGCTTGGTGAAACCGAGGTGGCGACCTGCGACGACTGCGAGACGCTGCGCGTTACCGCCGGGACAGGCCTCTCGCCGCTGATCCAGGAAACCTACACAGAACACCTTGAGGGTCTGCAACGAATGTTGTCGGGCGCCGAGCAACCCACGCCGGAGAACCTTGGCAAAGTCTCCAGCCCGTTGCTGCAGGTGACTCGCGGGGTCATCGAGGGCCTGCGCGACGATCCCGACCAGAACCTGCTGGCCCGGCGCCTGGCCAGCGAGACCGCGCTGTCGAGCGTGATCTACAAAGCGATGCTGCTCCAGCGCACACTCCTGGCCGGCAGTCATGAACCTAATGTCGCGTCTGCGCAGCCCGCTACCCATGCCCTCAACGGCAACGTCGAAACACTGGAGCGCGAGATACGCCTGCTGCAAACAGAGCTGCAGGTGCGTCAGTCGCTTGCCACCAACACGGCCAGCCTGATCCTCGATCGCCATGCTGGCGGCGCCGACGCCTCTCGTAACATCGATCAGCGTGATCCGGAGCCGGACCGACTGCACCGCGCCGACCAGGGGAGGAGCACACCATGACCCTGTTTTCGTTGAAGTCGACGCTCACCCATGTGCTGCTAATCATCAGTGCAACGACCTTGATGCTCCTGATTGCATGGATGGCGCTGCAGCTGACAGGTGCCCAGATTGATGGGTTCGGGCAGGCGCGCCCCACTACGCCCTACCTCGCTTGCTGGCGCGCCCTGCTGTACGCCCTGATCCTTGCAGTCTGGACTGCGACGTTGCGCTTGCGACCGGCACCTGTTGACCAGCAACGACTCAAACGCCTGGGATTGATCGGCCTCGGCTCGATCATTCTGGTCGAACTGTCTCGTGTGTGAGGTGCAATCATGAGCATGAGCACTAACAGCTACCTCGAGTACTATCTGTCGCTGCTGGCATGGATCATCAACAACGGCATCTGGAATACACTGGCGGACACCGGGCTGTTCGCCGCGCCCTTTGGTGCGATCATCCTGCAGGAATGGCTGTCCGCTCGCCAACAGGGAGCTGACGAGGGCAACAAAGGTCTACTGTCGATCCCTCGCGTCGAGAATCGGCTATGGATGAGTTACGTGGTCATCCTGTTCGGCTGCATGCCGTTCTTTCCGCTGAACCTTTCCTCCGTGACCTTCGACGATACGTCGAGCCGACGCTGCGGGGTTTCCATGGCCGGGCCCGCTGACACGGCCTGGGGCACGACCTTCAACACCATTGGCGAGAAATCAGCGAACGTGCCGGTGTGGTGGTTCCTCGTGCATGCCATGAGCAAGGGCATCACCGCCGCCGCCGCCGCATCGATTCCGTGTGCGCCCGACATCCGTGCGATGCGCATGGAGATCGACAGCTCGCGTATCAACGATCAGGTGCTGCTGCAGGAGGTCGCCGACTTCACCCGGGAATGTTACGGCTACTCGCGCTCGCGGTTGTTCACCAATCGCCCTGAACTGGACGAGTCGCAGAGCTACGATGCGTCCTGGATTGGCTCGACCTACCTGCTCGATACACCGGGTTACTACGATACCGATCGCTCGCGAACGCCCAGGGTCGATTGGCCGTACGACGATACCCGGGATACCTCCCTGCCCCAACTCGACAACGGCGCCGGTTACCCCACCTGCAAGCAGTGGTGGAGCGATGGCACGATCGGGTTGCGTGATCGCTTGGTGGCCGAGGTCGATCCATCGCTGATGTCGAGTCTGCGAGGCTGGCTGACGGGACGTACGAGCACCGAGATCGAAGACGCCACCCTTCGCGAATTGGTGAGCCCGCGGCAGCAATCGTTGAACATGGCGCCGGGACAGGTGTTCCAGGATTACGGCAGCAGCGCCCGTGGCGGCTCATTGACGCAAGGACTCAACAACCTGGCCACGAACACTGGGCTGGCCCTGGGCTCGTTCAGCAATTTCCCGGCGATGAATGCGTTGCGCGCCGCACTACCGATGGTCCAAGCCTTTCTGATCATGGGCACGATCATCAGCCTGCCACTGGTGCTGCTAATCAGCACCTATCAGCTCAAAGCGCTGATGACGGTGACGTTCGCGCTGTTCACCCTGCACATGCTGACGTTCTGGTGGGAGCTCGCACGCTGGATCGACTCAAGCATGCTGGAGACGCTGTACAACCAGGTGTCTGCCACGGACCAGACGCTCTTGTCGTTGCCGACGGCAGGGTTCATGGACGGGACGGTAACCTCGCAGGTCATCGAGTACGTGATGGGTGCAATGTTTGTAGTGCTACCAATGATTTTTATCGGCGCGATGAGTTGGGCGGGATATAACGTGGGGAGTGGTATCCAAACGCTTCTTACTAGAGGAACAGAGGCTGCTCAGACACAAGCAGGAAGGGGTTCTTCACAGCTCATGGCTGGTGTCCAGAAACTAAAATAGGACGTTATCTGAGCGACCCGTGTTCGTCATACAGCTCTGGATATTTGTGTTGATGTTGAGGGTGGCTCACCTCATGCACACCAGGCTCCTCATCTTCAGATGCAGTTATGGACATTGCCGCAATGGTCCACAGAGCAACCATCCCGATCGCCAAGGTAAGCGCGACTGATGCAACCGCAAAAACGAATATCAACTTAAAAATATGCACGCCGATTTGGCGAAACTTGAGCGGCACGGAAGCCAACATGCTGGACTGCAAAACTGTCGTTTCGAGTGAGCGGACCAACCGACCCAAACGCACAGCGGCACGGACTAAATACTTGCCGACAGGGGTACGGCTCGGAGTAGAAGACGCTGGAACAGTCATTTAATGCCTCCCTTTTCTTCTCTGCACTCGCGGCCAAGGATCCACCGAGAGTTTGGATCCAAGCCTTAGCTTACTCCTGTCCCGTTGATTTCCATGACCGTTGATCACCTGGGCTGCGCTGATAATGGCGAGTGGAGCTGTATGGATCTGAGCTGCCCATTCAAACGAAAAACGTCGTTGACGTTATGCCGATCCGCTTGATACACCAACTGGGCAATCGCTGGTTTTCCAGCACCCCAGGTAGCCATAACCTTCTAGGCTACGTCACGCTCGTGATGGTTATCCCCAAATGCGATTCGCGTTCGGCAGCTCGCATGGTCACCGTTCCCGCGGTGATGAACGCTTTCTAATCCCTCAGACTCCCAAAGCCTGCGTCTTCGATACAACCCTTCTCAATCCATTCCAGTGCTGGGAAATTCCCCCGCACGGGTGGCATTCCTCCGCACTCTCTGGAGAATCTCATCATGCTGCGCTTCACAGGTTCTGAACTCCACGCCGTGTTGGCCGCCGGTATCAAAGGTTGCCGTGTGCTCTTGGTCAAGGACCACGGTGTCTACCTCATGTCCGAGTTCGGCGAGAACAAACCGGATGGAGGTGGCCGTAAAAACGTGTCCTACGCCACCGGCTGCAACCCTGACGTCGACGATTTCGATTCCTGGTGGAATCGCGCACGAGATGAATTGGGTGGCGATGATTTTGCCGAGTACTTCGACATCGACGATCCGGTCCTGGCAAGTCTTCGCGGGACAGCCGGGTCGCTGGTGGTGGAGGCAACCTCCACGCACCTGTACCTAGCCGCCGAGGTTGACCCGACGGGAAAATCTTGAACGCAAATGCGAGTTCAGCGTTTCCAGAGTGGCTCCGTAGCCGGGCCTCTTTGGAGCGCCTCTCGTATCAATTCATACCCGGTTGGAGTGCGCCGTTGATCTGGAACTTGAGCCAAATAGTCTTCCTTGGAACGTCCTGGAATGCCGCGCTTTCCTGGTGTCTGGACTGGAGATTGACCCCACGTCCGAGCGGGTTTTAATACACAGACACTCCATGTCTCACTGAGTGACAAGCCCGCGGAAGATCCTCAACTGAGGTATCGCGGGATCAGCTACCCGGAGGTTTTAATGTCCAGGAAGAAGCTCTTCTCTCCCGCCGTAGTGCTGAGCCCAGGCGTGTGGCGACATGTCATTAACCCTGCCACAGGCAACGACCCCGTCGTACAGTCAGCCCAGCGTTTGGCAGCCCTACTGAACAGCGCCCTGACTTCAGCGCCTCGCACCTTGCAGTGTCCAATCGAGCTGCAGTTCGATCCCCCACAACGCGACGACCCATCAGCAGTCGAACACTCAACGCTGTTACAGCTGGATCACATCACACCGCGCAGTGGACCAGCTTTTCTGCTCATCCGGCTGCCAAGTGAGATCGCTTTAGATATCGCGGCCATCTGACATCGTCAGCACATCCCCTGCCTCCTCTACCCCACCGGGAACCCTTCCCGGCCGGGCAGCGTTCCCCCTTCACAACCGGAGAACGCCATGTCCGATATCTACCTGGACGTCACCAACAAGATCGTCAGCGCCCTGAGTCAAGGGGTTATCCCCTGGATCAAACCCTGGACAACCACAGGCTCGAGTGCTAACGGCCCTTTCCCGATCAACGCCATCAGCCGGCGGCCCTACGCCGGCATCAACATTCCGCTGCTGTGGGCCGAGGCGCGCCTGCGTGGTTTCCGCGAGGATCGCTGGCTCACGTTCAACCAGGCGCGCAAAGCCGGTGGCCATGTTCGCAAGGGTGAGCAATCAACCCTCGCGGTGCTGTACAAACCGATGAGCAAGGAGGCGCACGACGAAGACGGTCAGGTCGTTCGTGATGAACAGGGCAACATCAAAATGGTGCAATTCGCGCTACTGCGGACGCATTGCCTGTTCAACATCGAGCAGACCGAAGACTTGCCTGCCGAAGAGCAACAGCACGATGAGTGTGACGACCAGCCGGCCTTCATTGATCATGCCCCAGCCGAGCAACTACTGGTCGCCAGTGGGGCGCGGATTGAGCATCGCTACGGCGATCACGCGTTCTATCAGCCGGTGCGGGATCTCATCCAGCTGCCTACCAAGGGTCAATTCGAAGACGTCGGCAGCTACTACGCGACGGCCCTTCATGAGCTGACGCACTGGTCGGGTCACCTTTCACGTCTCAACCGCGAGGGTATTAATGGCAGTCACGCATTTGGTTCCGCGGAATACGCCTTCGAGGAGCTGGTAGCGGAAATGGGTGCAGCGTTCCTCTGTGCGCTGACTGGCACCCAAGGTGAGTTACGTCACGAAGAGTACCTGGCGTCCTGGCTGAAGATACTCAAGGAGGATAAGCGTGCAATCTTCCGCGCCAGCGGCCTAGCACGGGAGGCCTCCGAATACCTGCTAGCACTGCAGCCGGATCAAGGCACCGAGATGATAGAACGGTTAACGGCGTGACTTCACTCAAGCAGCAAAAAGGCCCCATCTGGGGCCTTTGTTTTGCCTGCAACGCCGGTCATCCGCCGCTATAACTGGATGACTGATTACTGCAACCAGCTCTCGACGGTGTCGGAGCCGTGCTCCTGCTTCCACTGTTTGAGGACTTTGTGGTTGCCGCCCTTGGTTTCCACGACCTCACCGCTGTGCGGGTTTTTGTAGCGCTTGATCTCACGAGGCTTGCGCTGGACGCTGCTGGAGGCGCCGGCGGTACTTACGCTCACCCCTTTGGACGGATCAAGAATGGTGATCACCTGCCGCAGGTTCATGCCGTACTCTTCCAGCAAGGCCTTAAGCTTTTGTTCAAACTCAATTTCCTGCTTCAGCCCGGAATCGTTTTTCATCGCATCCAGCTGTTGAAGTTGCGCGGCCAGCTGCGCTTCCAGCGCTTTGAATTCGGCAAGCTTAGACATGGGCTCTTCCTAGTATGAGACAAGTGTGGGAATAGTATCTGAGACCCGCACTTTAGCCGAGGTTTTGATCCTCACTGCGGCTCGTCTGGTGTCCAGCTTTAACAGATCTGCCTGACTTGTCACTCTGCCAAGTATTGGCACAGGTGGCCCACAAGTTGCCGAGGTGCAGGGCTATTCCCAATTTTGAACAAAATATCGCGCTGACCACGTGGCAGCTTTTTCGCGCAGCGCTTCGCAGCTGAGCGAATGGCAACGTCAGTTCCATGAATCCGGTCGACCAGCAGCACGATCAACACTGCATCGGTAAGCGTCATCAGCGCCCCTGCTCCGAAAAATGATGCCGGCCAGTTTACCCCCTGTAAAAGGGACCGGCTATCCCGATCGACCGACTAACTCGACGCGCCCGCCTTCGGATTTTCGCGTTCGCGAAAAGGACAAAGGCAGTAAAGGATAACGGCGCCAATGGAAGGGATTGCAAGGGTAAGAGGCTTATCCGAAAAGGCAAAAGGACCTCCCAGGTACAAAGCAGGTATTGCGATGATGCGCTGGTGGCTCAAACATGAAAAAGGCAACGCCGCGAGCCCCGCGCCAGCACTTGTCGCCGAAGGTTACTTCTTGCCTGAGTCATCAGAATCGCTCCTTGCCGCCGATCACCGGAAGCGGCTGCTCGAGCGCATCTGCCAATACACCGCCCTTTCCCAACCTCAGTTCGATCAGCTCTATCTAGATCCCATCCACCGCTACGCCAAGTATGTACAGCAACTACCTGCCAGCGAAAGCCATCATCATGCCTATCCGGGAGGCATGCTGGACCACGGTTTGGAGCTGATGGCCTGCAGCCTGAAACTGCGCCAGTCGTACCTGCTACCCAGCGGCGCCGCGCCCGAAGACCAGGCCGCGCAGACCGACGCCTGGAGCGCCGCCATCGCCTATGGCGCCCTGCTCCATGACATCGGCAAGATTGCCGTCGACCTGCAGGTGGAGTACCAAAATGGTGAGCTCTGGCATCCGTGGCACGGCCCCCTGAACAAGCCCTACCGCTTCCGCTACGTGACAGGGCGCGACTACCAGCTACATGCTGCGGCCGCTGGGCTGCTCTACACCCAAATACTGACGCCGCGCCTGCTCGACTGGCTCAGCGGTTACCCAACTCTATGGGGCAACCTACTGTCGTTGCTGGCCAACCACTATGAATACGCCGCGACGCTGGGGGAGCTGGTGCTGCAAGCTGACCGGGTATCTACCGCACAGAACATCGGAGCCAATCCCACCAAGGCACTACAGGCGCCCACTCGGTCGCTTCAGCATCACCTGCTGACTGGCTTACGCCATCTGGTCAAGAACGAGTTCAAACTCAACCAGCCCGGGGCTGCTGGCTGGCTCACCGAAAATCATCTGTGGCTAGTCAGCAAGACCGCAACCGACAAACTTCGCGCTTACCTCCTGGCCCAGGCAGTAAATGGCATCCCCTCCTCCAACATTGCCCTGTTCGATGAACTGCAATCCCACGGGTTGGTAGACACCACGCCAGAAGGCAAAGCGGTATGGAGCGCCACCGTGTCAGACGAAGGATGGCAGCATCGCTTCACATTCTTGCGTCTCCAACCGAGCCTGATCTGGGCCGATGAAAGCCGGCCCCGATGCTTTGAAGGGACAGTTGAGCTCGTCGCTGACAATACCGTGCCGAGCGGTGAAGCTATCGAGTCGGCCTTGGATCGGCCACAAGCAACTTCGGCCAAGGAAACGCCAGAGCCCTTACCTCCGAACCATGACTTCGACTATCTCGATGACTTGATGGATATGTTGCAAGAGACGGTTGAGCACGAGGATGAATCGAGCGCTCAAGGACTGAAATCCTCAACTGCTTCACCCCGCGAGGCACCAGGGCTGGCCTTTGTCGACTGGCTACGCGAGGGGATCCAAAGCCATCGCCTGCTCGTCAACGACTGTAAGGCAAAGATTCACACAGTCGACGGCACGTTCTACCTGGTCACACCCGGCATTTTCCAGCTCTACGCTTCGGAGCACCCTGAGCTATCTACAGGTGACGACAAGACCGATGCTTGGCGGCGCACTCAACGTCACTTTGAGCACTTAGGCGTACATCTCAAACGACCAAACGGGCAGAACATATGGACTTGCACAGTGCAGGGCCCCCGCCGGAGGGCTTCCCTCAATGGCTACATGTTGCAAAATGCTGAAACTCTTCTGAGCCCTGTCCCTACTGACAATCCTTTCCTCAATCTTACTTATTAGCATCGCAAGGGCAGCCCCATGCGCGCGTGGAGTGCCAGCGAAACAGATCACTGTCCCGAAAACGGCCATGTCGATTCTTGGAAAAGGTCGAGTGATTGGGGACTTCATCTTCAAGGCTTAACCGGCAGAACCAGCGATACGCCAGGTTCAAATGGACCTCTTCGCACAACCGCCGCTCGGAGCGAATGCCGTAGCAATAGCCGACGATCAGCATGCGAATCATCAGTTCGGGATCAATCGACGGACGCCCAATCGGGCTATAGAAATCGGCGAGGTAATGGCGCAGATCGTTCAGATCGAGACACCGATCAATGCTGCGCAGAAGGTGATTGGCGGGGATGTGATCTTCAAGGTTGAACGAGTAAAACAGCCGCTCCTGCCCACTCGATAACTGTCCCATCATGCTGCGTGCTTCCCTGCTGGCCAATGCAGAGATTTTGCCGCAGGCCAGACAGGGGAGCTACTTTTTCAACAGAATCGGTCGCACGCTGCCCTTCGCGACAGGCAAAAACCGGCCAAAAGTGGTCATTCCATCTGTCTACGAAACTAGGGGCGATTCTCTCGCAACCTACGGAGGTTAGCCGAGTGATGTCGGTGCTGGATCGTATAAATGGTCGCTGGGTAAGGGCACTCTGCGCTCGAAGAACGTGCCGGATAATCCTTTTTTTGGGGGGCGGCGGGAGATGATCAGTCAGAGCTACACGATACGTCTGGATCAGTTGTGGAAGGTCTCATGCAGTGTATAACTTCACTGGCAAGCCAGGCCATTACGACTCCTGCGGACTAACGAGGAAAGCCGTTCACAATTTTGATAATCTCCTCAACGATTGTTTTCGCCAGCCTTTGAGTGACCACCACCTCATCCCTAGAATTGACTATGCCGTTTCTCACTTGAATCCATTCATGCAGGCTGGGGAGAACTTCGCTACTGATCACTCTGAGGTTGACAGCACTCTTTAACATCCCTACCAGTGACATGTGAGGCCTCGAAGCAATCTCCTCATCCCTTAGGCGGAGCACCCTTCGTAGCTCGGCTTCCAAATAGGTAATCGCGGAAACCACAGCCGCGCGGTACTCCTTGACGCTCAACAGCCGACGAGCTTCATCTAGCTGGGAGTCACGATCAGATGTCTGCCGGTGAGGCGGGTGTATGTGATGAAGGGTATGGGCTCTTCCAGCTAGGGGAGTGTTAGACATCGCTGCCGGGGAAGCGCAGCCACGCGACCGAGAGCTTTTCAATCAATTCCGCAGGTTGATGACCGGGCTGGTGGCAACGGTACCGGCCGTCTAACCGTTGAAAACTGGCGCACGAATTCCTCGAGATGGTTCTGCACGATGCGGTAAGCGTGATCAGGTCGCCGCTGATGTCGTTGAGGACTTCAATCGGCGCAGCCCGGGATCGCATGAAGTACAATGCGGTACTACTGGCAAAGACTTCGACGTAGCACTCGTTTGACGAAAAAATTGGAATGAGGCGGTCGGCCAGGCGACGGTTGACCAAGTGACAACGTCACGGCAGACCCGCAACACTTTTATCGTCGGGCGACACCCCATACTGATCAGGCAAGTTGGACGGTACGTATCCAGGTACACCCTTTAAACGCGCCGCAACCGAGCTGTGGACCAAAGCATTCTCTGCTATGTATCTTGACTTGGGTTTGCCAAAGGGCGGCATCTGCCCAATCCGCAATACGCGCTTCAACTTGCGTCGATCCCATACAAACCGAGGTACCCACTCCGCGATTTTCCAGGCGGTTGTCATGGAATCGTGTATCGGCCCACAAGCATCCCAAACGCTGCCACTGATTTTGATCATCTGTTTTCTGGCTTTATTCAGATCAACGTGCAATCCCGCGGCCATCGCTTCACCCAACATCCAGCGAAAGGCTCCCAGTGCCAATTGTGCCTCGTCTGCTGCGTATCCTCCTCCGACATCCGAGTGAACACCAGGAAACCATACCTGCTTTACATCTGTTCGGAGGGCGTTA
Source organism: Pseudomonas sp. GL-R-19 (assembly GCF_019956375.1). NCBI lineage: Bacteria > Pseudomonadati > Pseudomonadota > Gammaproteobacteria > Pseudomonadales > Pseudomonadaceae > Pseudomonas > Pseudomonas sp. GL-R-19. The sequence continues at coordinate 160,625 of NZ_JAHBDJ010000001.1, forward strand.
TCAGCCCAAAGATGCTGACGGAAAAAGCTTCGTTTTTCATCAATCGACATCGCATGACGAACAATCTCGACAATTCGGTTATTGGTCGTGAATGGAATGCTCACCGGATCGTATACCCAACCAACAGACTTGACCGTATCGAACAAGCCTAAAAAGTGCACGTTAACACGCCTACCGAACGTTGATTTGAAGCAGCCCTGTAGCTTGAAGTCCGGCTTGTTTTCTTCCCCAGTCCGAGCCATGTGTATCGACCAACCGTACTCAAAAAGATGCGTTTGATGGCTCGGCACCACACCGACGGCGCGTATCACCGCAGCCAACGCTCTGGCTGCGTAGGCACCGCGAGAAAAACCAAAAATAAACAGTTCATCATCGTCCCTCAGATTTTCCGCGATAAAGCGATACGCCCCCTCGACTGTGCGCTTGATGCCCCATCCAAAGGCCAGACCGAAAATCCGAGCCGGTACTTTTTGCCACTCAAATAGCGTCTCCTTTAGCCCAAATGTACCCACACCCTGATCGTAATAGGTGAGCACCTGATTGGGATCGCTCGACATCGAACGCACTAGCCTAATTATGTTGGTGGGACAGTGGCTGAAACGGTTTCCGGTGCCGTCCAGACAGATCACCAATTGTCGTCCCATATCGCTCCCCTGCTAGGCTGATGGATGTCCCGGCACTCGTAATGGATAAGGTGCTGGCACAATTGGCATGTGTCGCTACGATAAATAAACACGTAGTAGCAACATAGATAGAACAGCGTTCCGCAGATCGCCAGACAAATCACAAAAAACGATTCACTAAATTTGCGTAAACAGGTGTGCTGTTAAGTCGTCAGCACTTTGCATCAGTCTCGATGAGGTCCTGAGTCGTGAATAACCACTTCCGCCGCTCTGAATCCCCTCCGGAGCCCAATCTGCAGCGCGCCTATGCTCGGATCGATCATATTGAAGCGGATGAACACTCCCTGGTTTTGCTCATCGCGTTCGATCTAGTCGATGCGCAGTGGCTCGACGCTCAAGGGTTGCAAGATCCTCTGTTGGATTTACAGCATCCTCTTGAATGCTCACAAGCCTGGACAAATCGGAAAACACAACGAAACCACCAAAATGCCCATAACCCTTTTGAATCCATGCCTTTGTATCGACTCGAACTTGAAGTACCCGTAGGCAGTCATTTGTTCGACAGCCTTCAGCTTCCCACCCCCCGTGAAAGGGCTTCATTTTCCGCGGTAACAGGAGCGTTGGAAAATAGATGGTTTCAGTTCGAGGTAAGCCTCCGCCGCGAGCTTGGATACCAACTTGCCAGTCTCTATACCAACTTGTTTGCAAATCCAGTACCGGTTTACGTCAGGGGTCGATTGCCGCCGGCTGCAACACATGCATCATTGTCAGGTATCTTTGATCTGGGGCATCTACCCGCAATATCGCTAGCTGATTTTGAAGCGAAGCTCGCCAACAAAGATGCCGACTATCTGGCGATCTATGATGTCGGACAGGGCAATGCCAATGCGATTTTATCGATATCTGGATTCGGAGAGCCCGGCGTACCGACTCTCTACTATGACTTGGGTGCCGGGGTTTACAGAAATCAGCAGACAACCCCACGCTCGCTAGTGTTCTGCTTTAGTGACGCTCCCTTGATTGTGCTTTCCCATTGGGATGCCGATCACTGGGCAGGCGCTTATGCCGTGGAGGTTAACGGTCAATACCCTGCACTGAAGCAAACTTGGATCGCTCCGCTCCAGGACGTGGGCCCTTTGCATGTGGCATTTGCCTACGACGTGATTGCTAACGGAGGACAGTTTTTTACTTACAGTGCGACAAAGGGAACGGTAGGGGTTGCTCCACCACACAATGGTAAGCAAATCAGATTCACGTTGGGTAAAGGTCGAGATCGCAACGACAGCGGCATTGTCCTGGTGATAGAAGACCTTATCCACCCGGTCTCAAGAAGCTGGTTACTAACCGGCGATTGCGACTATCGTCACTTCGTTAAGGTATTGAACCCATTCCCCCCGGTGGCCATGGTCGTGCCACACCATGGTGCGGACCTTGATCGCAAGACCCCCGTCCCCAAACCGCCTTCCGGTGCTCAGTACAAAAAGTTGCTCTATTCGTTTGGCCCCAAGAACAAGCATGGAGGAACCAATGTTCAGCACCCCACTACGCTGGGTATGTCCGTACATAACAGTACAGACTGGGATCACCAATACTGGGACCTGTTGTCCCCGGGAGAATGCTTGCCTGGAGGTGATGTCTTCGCAACATGCGACCATTTAAGTGGCTTTCGTAGCGGAGCTATTGTGGGCTGGGATGGTCCACCTAGCAGTTTTTCCGCTCTGTGCGGCGGCAGTCAGTGCAACGCACCACTAACTCAGGGTTAACCTGTCCTGTGACGGGCGAATAACCACTCAGAAGGCGATGAATAACACCATCGCCTTCGGGCAATTTCCCTTAAGATTTAGCCGTCAGACCCGCTTGAACCACGGGCCGAAAGTGATATGAACACTCATCGAATACGGGTCACTTCTAGTTGCAGCTTGCCAAAGTTATTGAAATAAAATCCTGGCGCGTCGTTCGCGCAGCAGAATAGTCGACCGCTACTACCCGCCTCTATCTCACTGCTCCGCCCCATGACGAAAGCAGACCCATCCTGCTGCGCTATGACCCCCACTAGACAGAACCAAAGCGCGCTTGGCGCTGGCCGCCGAGATTCGAAATGCCGTTGAGGCCAGACCCTAGTCGGATAACCATCAGCGTCTGCCCGAATGATTAGATCCCACCATTTGCCGTCGGCCCTAAACCGGTACAGGCCACCCTCAACCAGATCGACTTTGGTGTCATTCCACGGGACTCGGGCATAAATCGTAGCGTGGGCGGTTTGACCTACTTCCATGGTGCTTCTCCGTGAGTCCACAAGGGCGCATTCCACAAGAGGCTAGATCAGATTCGATGCACTGGCAGACTTCCTACTAAATGCGTTAGGAGGGGTCGAAAGTGGCAGTCTCTTGAGCGTTTCGATCAACATTCCAGACGACCGGCTACTCCCGTGCTGGCAGTAGTGCCATAAGCATGTCTACGCTGGAAAGTGCGATTGCAAAAAGCCACACGTAAGTGTGCCGATTGTGGATGCGGCTTCAGCTGTGCCGCAATGGACTGTACTGCAGCACAGCGGAGCCCCCGCCCATGGCTAGTGTCCAACGTTTTCTCGTCAAAATGCTGCCTGTGCCGGTTAGCACGAGCCTATCTTTGGCCGGCAGGCAACTGAATATCGTCCCCTTATACGAGTGCGTTTCGCATGCGCAACCCGCGATAGCATCACAGCCCATATGGCATCTGGTTGAGCCCAACACTCCCCTCGACACCGTCAACCCTTGGGACGTCTGTCATACCTTTGTCTCTGACGGAATGGGCCTGAACGGAGCGCCGCATCCCGAATTTGCTGAGCCAGATTTCGCCCAAACTTGGGTTTCCGGATCTCGGGAGGACGAGGCTTTAGGTATGGCTTCTTCGTGCTCTCCTGATCCTCAAGACAAGAAGTACCCCACTGGAAAAGATGATTTTTGGTATCAGGACCTCAATCATGGCCAGTTCGACGATCTACTGAAGCAAACTGGTGATGTCCCGCGTGCCAAGGCTGTGAGGGTTGCGCATTTGGACACCGGATATGATTCCCAACACCGCTGTCTGCCGATCAATTTAGAACATGAGCTGGAGCGAAATTATGTCGATGAGGACCGCCCCACGAATGCCGCTGATGAATCCTCTGGACTGGTAAACAACCTTGGGCACGGTACTGCAACACTCAGCGTACTTGCAGGAACCCCGTTACCAGGAATGAAACGTCTTGGTGCGGCCCCTTTCGTTAGGGTTGTACCTATCCGAGTGGCCAACCGGGTTGAGCTGTTCTACAACAGCGCCATTGTCAACGCACTGAGGTATGTCCGAGACCTTTGTCAGGACCCCAAAACCGCCGTCCAGGTTGTAACGATGAGTATGGGCGGATTGCCCAGTCAGCTATGGGCTGAAGAGGTCAATGCCCTGTATGAAGAGGGTGTGGTTCTGGTAACTGCGGCAGGCAACAACTTCGGCAATGCACCCACTCACCACATCGTCTACCCGGCCAGATTCAATAGGGTTATTGCCGCGTGTGGCGTCATGGCGGATCACAAACCTTACGCTGATCTTCCCGTCACATTGATGGCTGGTAACTATGGGCCGGCCAGCACAATGCGTACGGCTATGGCTGCGTATACACCGAACATACCGCGAGCGAAATTCGGGTGTTCAAACACAGTAGATTCGAATGGCGGCGGCACCTCCTCTGCTACACCGCAAATTGCAGCCGCTGCTGCTATTTGGATTCAAAAAAACTGGACGAAGTGGAACGCTTACCCAAACAAATGGATGCGCGTGGAGGCGGTACGCACAGCCCTGTTCATCACCGCCAATAACACTGACTTCGCCAAGTTGGGACATGGGGAGTTACGAGCCCTTGATGCCTTAAGTGTCGCGGCTCCCACAGTCGCCGCACTGCAAAACAAAAAGGAAGAAGTCGATACCGTCTCGTTTCCTTTTCTGCGGGTCCTAACTGGACTTGGCATGTCGCAATTCGGAAACGCACAGCTCCGCATGCTGGAGCTGGAGGCGTTACAACTTTCCCAATCCGCAGCTATTGAGGCGATATTGCCTGACCCGGATGTCGATCCGGATACCCTCAGCTTGACTCAGCGAGTTGCCCTGGCCCAAGCGCTATCTCAGCATCCCAGGGCCTCCAAAGCACTTCGGCGAGCCCTGCAGTTAGGGCGCTCCAACTCACCGTCTGGACGGCATCAAACGTCATCAGGATCGCACGCGTCGACAATGCCGATTGCTGGTTTGGGGGATCACCACCTTCAACATGCATTGCAACCCGTGCCACCAACGCCAGTTGCACGCAGGCTGCGTGTTTATGCCTACGATCCACTGCTAGGTCGCTCCTTGGAAACAGTAGGCATTAACGAAACTACGATCCAAATACCCTGGGAGAATGATCTGCTACCCGGGCCTATCGGTGAGTATCTGGAGGTTGTGGATGTCGACCCCGCCAGTGGCTGCAGTTACGCTCCGGTAGACCTGAACGATCCCCGTCTTCTGGCTACCGATGGCTTACAACCCTCCGAAGCGAACCCACAGTTTCATCAGCAAATGGCCTATGCCGTTGCGATGAAGACGATCCGGTTTTTTGAAAGTGCTTTAGGTCGCGTTGCACTATGGGCACCACGCTTCGTTGGTAAAAAACCGGATTACGTACAGCGCCTGCGCATTTATCCGCATGCTTTACGAGAGGCAAATGCCTATTACAGTCCTCAACGTAAAGCACTCTTGCTCGGCTACTTCAGCTCCTCCGACGGTAATAGCGGTGTGGCCAGAGAGTATGTGTTCACAGCGCTCTCCCACGACATCGTCGCTCATGAAACAACCCATGCCCTTCTTGACGGCTTGCATCGGCGATTCACAGAGCCTACCAATCCGGACGTGCTGGCCTTTCACGAAGGTTTTGCCGACATCGTTGCCCTCTTCCAGCATTTCACCTTGCGCGACTCACTTCGTGAGTTGCTTGCTCACTCCCGGGGAGACCTAAGCCAACAATCGATGCTAGCTTGGCTGGCAGTCCAATTTGGCAAAGCCACCGGTCACTACAAGGCGTTGAGGGACGCCATTGGCACCGGGGGACTGAACACCGAAAGCCAACCAACGTGGACACGCCGTACGCCGAAGTCAACTGATTATCAAAGTCAAACTGAAGCCCATGATCGAGGAGCGGTGCTGGTATCTGCTGTGTTCGATGCTTTCTTGCAGGTCTACACCAGACGAGCTCAAACCCCTATTCGACTTGCCACTCATGGCTCGGAAGTTCTGCCCCAAGGCGCACTCCAAAGTGATCTCGTCGATGCCCTGACAAATGTGGCCAGCACCGTAGCCAGACACATCCTCACGATATGCATTCGAGCTCTGGACTACTGCCCTCCGGTAGACATCACATTCGGTGATTTCCTGAGAGCATTGATAACCGCTGATCACGATCTTGTGCCCTCAGACCCCTACGGTTACCGCGTTGCGTTTTCCTCCGCATTCATGGCCCGCGGGATTTACCCCGAAGGATTGCGCAGCTACTCAGTAGACACACTCCGTTGGGAGCCACCCCTGGAGCCGTTGAGTACCCTGAATAAACTTCTACCGAAATTGAGTCTTCAATGGACACTACAGACGAGCCGGGAATCGGCATGGAGAACATCCCGGGACAACGCGTGGGAGTTCCACCGTTGGCTAATGAATCCAAAGCATGTGAGTGAGTCCGAACTGGCAGCACTCGGGCTGTATCGCAATGCGAATCCGAACTACCAGCTTCAAATCGGCAACAGTGTTGTTGCCTGTGACATGCGCAAGATTGAGGTTCATTCAGTACGACCTCTACGACGTGTAGGACCAGATGGGCAATTGCTATCGCAGATGGTGGTTGAGTTGACCCAATCGCTTCATGCACTGGATGGCAGTGGCAATGTGTTCCGTGGTGGCGTCACGTTGGTCATCGATCTGGCCAGCTGGCAGGTAACCTATGTCGTGCGCAAGCGGATCAATCAGCCGGCTCGTCTTGCGCATCAACAACAGTTCCAGGCGGAGCGCGCGCAATCCATGCAGGACCAGTACCGCGGACTTCGAGCAATGGCTAGCGAACCTTTCGCGCTTGTTCACCGAAGCGTCGACGGAGGTCATCATGAACATTAAACAGCGTCGCGCCACGGTACGAATTTATCGTCACGGATTGGGTGACTGTCACTTGGTGACACTGTACGGAAAAGAGGGAGCCACCTACAGAATATTGATCGACTGCGGAGTCATCATCGGCACCTCCGACGCTACGAAAATGATGACGGATGTCTTGGAGGATGTCCGGAAAGAAAGCGGTGACAACATTGATCTTTTGGTGGCCACACACAAACATTGGGACCACCTATCTGGTTTTATGCAAGCGAAGAATGCCTTTTCAAAGCTAAACGTCAGCGAAGTCTGGATGGCCTGGACAGAGGATCCAGATGATAAACAAGCTAGCGAATTGAGAAAGGACAACGACGAAGCGCTTGCCATGCTGCAATCAGCAGCTATGCGTCTTCAAATGGACGCCCCGGACATCGAACATCCCCTGCTTGAACTACTTGGTTTCTTCGGTGCTTCGGCGCGGATAACAACCCAGTCCGCACTGGAAGCTGTGCGCAACAAGTCTTCGAACGTAAGGTACTGTGATCCGGAGGATAAGCCTCACGATCTGAAAAGTTTTGGCGCGAAAATCTATGTACTCGGCCCGCCACGTGACGAAGCCAGGCTGAGAAACATGAACGCGCCTAAAACCCCAGGTGACAAGACCACCTACAAGATGGCCTTGGATGCTTTCAATCAATACCTCACCCCAGCAATCAACGAAGACGAATCACACCTACCTTTTTCCCGCCCTTACAACATTCCGACCCAGGTAGCACAGACGGTGCCTTTCTTTCAGGAGCATTACTGGAACCAGCAGGATTGGCGGCGCATCGACGATGCCTGGCTGGATGATGCCACTAGTCTTGCTCTCCAACTCGACAACGTCGTCAACAATACGAGTCTAGTGCTGGGCATCGAACTGAATGAGGGTGACGTCCTACTCTTCGCAGCCGACGCGCAGGTGGGTAACTGGCTCTCCTGGGGGGATCGCAAATGGACTGACCAGAATGGAACGGAAGTTACGGGCCCTGACCTGTTGCACCGCACTGTCTTTTACAAGGTTGGACACCACGGCAGCCCTAATGCTACCGGCCGCGAATGCGGAATTGACCTGATGGTAAATCTGGCGATAGCCGTGGTACCGGTTGACCATGAAATGGCATTGAAACGTAAATGGGGAGATCTCCCCTTCAAGACCTTGATGGACGCTTTGGATCAAGCAACGAAAACACGTGGCTATACGCTTCGGACTGACCAACCGCCGAGCAACATCTCGCTCTCAAGAGGCTTGCGAAGCGATCCCCTCTACTTTGAAATCGATTTCTGACCACAAAAGCCCATTGAAAAAGCACCGACATTGCCAAACTCAGGGGGACAACGTAGAAACTATCCGGTATGCCAAAAGCAGATAACCGCCAATTTTAGTATATATAAAATGCGCACCGTTACGGTTTCCCACCTCAATTTGATGATCCCAACGCACTCAATCATACAGAGGGCTGAGGTAAACTTATCCATATCGTGGGTTCGATATATCTAAAGCTCAGGTGACCCGTCAAAAAACTGATGAGACTTTGTGGCTTCATTCGACGAGGCAAATCTATTAACCAGATTAGTTTGCTAGCAAACCCTCACCGTTCATCCGCATCCGAAAATTCAAGCTATGCTATACAACTTAGACAACCAGTCCTCTTTTTAAAGAAAGAAACGCGTGGCAGGTGCATATGCTTATATCTTCTACAATCGAGATTCTTGCCTTGGCACTCGCACTAGCGGGTCTGCTCTTGCAGACAAGACACGAACCTAGCGCCCCACCCTCTTGGAAAAATCTAAGCAAGAGCGGACGTCTGGTCCTGTTGCTTTTACTGATTATAAGTACCGCAAAAATCTACAAAGGCTATTACGACGACGAGTTGAAAACTATTGCGGGATCGGAAAGAGCTTCTGAAATGCGCCAGCTTCAGACCTCGAACGCTTCTTTATTAGAAACCAACGAGCACCTTATAAAGGTTATGTCTGTAGCCAGTGGATACAATGCGCTTTTGTCCGGTGTTATTTATTTTGAACAACCAACAAACAAAACAAAGATTACAGACAGTAGCGTCAGGCATGCTCTAGAAAATATATTTGTAAAATATGCGGAAGTAACCATAAAAGCATCTAACAAACTCGGCGATTATTCAGGAAGGGTCGACTTTGGCTATCCACCAGAAGTCAAGCGCTACTTAAATCTTTCTTTGTCGGGATCGGACGCCACATTAATAAAGTATAGAGAAAAAACATTTGATTCGCCTGCAGTCAATGCATTTTACTTTGAGGTACGCTGCCCAAATTTGAAAATTCTTAATCGGGAGAAAATTCAATATGCACGGTTCTCCTCTCAAGAGCCCTTGACTGTGTCTGTCCGGAAATATGAGTACTGGGGCGATTTTGAGCGTCTCTACCATGTACGCGGCGTATACATTGACAAACTTGAAATCGAGGAGCTGGGGCCTGTTCGTATAGCGCAGGATCTTTAGCTTCTTAGGTGACGCCTGTTTATCCATCTAAAGATCGGCAACCCTTTTGTTGATATTCGACATCACAGCAGTTGCAAAAAAAGCACATTGTCCCACTATAAATTTCATACATGTATTGACTGCCGCCTCCCCCCGCGACTTCGGCAAATTACTGACACCTGAATTGATATATCAAGGATGCCCTATAAACGGTTGTGCCATAGCAGTATCGAAGGCACCCGCATCTACCTATTTGGATTCGGTTAAGGTGAAAGCCCCAATCTCTGCGCCCTTGAATTGGCGATTATATTTTTGCCGGCAACGCAGGCGATTGCAAACTATCGCTTAGGTAGTAACTAACGACTAATTCAACCACCAGTAATATTGCGAAACACACAATCAACGAATAGGTTATGGCTCGAGGTGACTTGGCCCAATGCGATTCCCATCCGTAATGTGCATACCCAAGCAAAACTTCTAGACGACGTAGGTATTGAGCCATGATGACCACATGTGCATATGTCAAGGCTGAGAGGATCGCTGAAAATAAAAGCAAGCCAGGCGGTAATTAAGCGGCTGCCGCTAGAAATTTTACGCTCTCGCTGCCGGAACCTGTGGCACCACTTTTTGGGACGTGGGTAAGTATCTAGGCGTAAATACCTACCCCACCAAACAGGGAAAATTTTATTAGTGTTTCAATCCGTTGCAGCAACGTACTGATCTCCGACTTTAGCTGTTTGAATTCTTCAATATGAAAGGCTGGAGGGTCTTGAGCCATATAATTCCCTCTTCAAAAAAGTTCCCATCTAGAGCTTACCCCCTATAGGGCCACATCGGCGCGAAAGGCATGTCGTTCATGTTTGCAAGCCTGACAAGAAAGCACACGGCGCGAGCACACTATGATGCGATGTGCGTCCGGGCTTGCCGAAACCTTTCCCGTCAAGATCCAAACGTGAAGTCAACTATGTTATGTATAGTTGTGCGGCATTGATGTGTCAAAGCTGAGACATCCGGCACAGCACAACCGATACGTGTCAGGATAAGACCCATACCACTCTTGCTCCGCTGCGTGGCAGCCTGAACGATTCACATGCTCTCCCCATGAAAGCTCCCTTAGCGCCTAGGCAGTTCCAAACAATGAGGGGCGAACCTAATGATGAAAACCGCAACACAGCGGCCCGAGGAGTAATTCACAATGGGGCTGAAAAGCACTATCCTGTGTCATACCATAACAGCCCCTACTTTCTAGCATACTGACCATAAAAGTATAGTTGCCATTACTCAATATCGCGCAACAGATGCCAAGTTGCTTCTCTAAAGTGTGCCTTCTCGTTCTGTGAAAACTAGCCAGCTGATAGTTTTCTGCCCCTGAGATACAGTGCCGCAGTGACCGGTCGTTTACGACCACTATCACCACGCAGAGCTTGATAGCAGCATAGAGCACTGTGTCTAGAGTGTGAGTCTGAGTTCAAAAACGGTGTAACAGGCGATCAGGTGCAGTCAGCGGGAATACAGGAAGATACTGTCAACAGCCAACGAACACACGTTTATGACACTCTATTCGACTGAGATTAACCAGTTGTAAGCGTCCGCTTCTGGCCCAGGCCGTGTGAAAACGTTTTTGGTCGTCACTGCGAACCCGAATCGATTGAAAAATCGCGTTCCTACGCAAGTTTACGGTCCTCTGAACTGCTGACCGTCAATAGATTTCGCGTAGCAACGCAGACTTCAAAACGGTGTATGCGTTTTCACACAGCCTGGGCCGATAGCCGCCTGTCATGACGGACTGCTTCCGCCCCGAAGCGGCCGGGTGGAGGCGTCTACGAAACTAGCCGCTTTTCACTCGTCACTAGGCTTTCCATTCACCTCTTTTCAACGCCGTTACGAAGGTGTAAAAAGGCTTCGATAGGTCAAGCTTACTGACTATATATACGGAATTTCTTGATATGGAAGAATCAGCTACCTACTACAAATACCGTACATGCTCACAGAGAACCTGGGAGATATTTTATAATCGTGAACTTTATTTTTCTCTCCCTAAAGATCTAAATGACCCGCTAGACGTTTCAGTCGATATCAAAGCCGAATACGAACGTGCAAAAAATCATGTGTATAAAACAGACACCCATCCGGAAGGTCGAAAATCGTTTATTATAACAATGCTGGATAGCATAAGAAAAGTAGTTAAGGAGACGGGAGAGGAGCTCTCTTTAAGTCAAGCCCTTTATCGGTTTATGCAGAGCAGAGGGGTTCTTTCCCTCTCTAAAACTCCGCACGACGCACTCCTATGGTCTCACTATGCTGATGGCCATCGAGGTATATGTCTCGGCTTTAATTCGGAAATCCTAAACATCGGTGGTGCCAGCGATGATGCAGGGGATGTCCGGTACTTACCAAATCCCCCATATATGGAAAAGTTTCTAGAGCTAACCGAGGAGTTTAGTGAATTTTGCCGACCTTGGGATGGAGTGCATTTTTCAGATGAGCAAGGGCGGAATTTTTACAACAAGCAAGTCGACTCGATGCTTGAAATTGGGCTTTACACTAAATCTGAAAATTGGAAGTACGAGGAAGAATACAGAATAACCTCCGCGCCAGGAAATCACTCTTTCTCACCCTCTGCCCTGATAGAGGTTATTCTTGGGGCGAAGACGTCAGATGCCGACGAAAATAAAATTAAAGAGTTTCTTTCAACTAATGATTACTCTCATGTGAAGTTGAAGAGAGCTTTCAATGTCCCGGGGACATTCAGTTTTGGTTCGCGCTTATTGGACTAGTTACGACGTGTTTATCACGTTCTTCGTGAGAGGCGGCTTTCGAACGTAGCAGTTACTGTAAGGTACGACGGGTGCGATTTCGGAGTTGGCCACTCACTTTCCGAGGCTAGCATGTCCTTTACCACTCCTCTGCATTGCAACGATTTGGTCATCTCCAGGAGCTTGTATTGCGATATTGTTGGATTCGGCGAAGTAACAGAATGCTCCTGTTAGCCGTTGGTAGTGGCTAATCCTAGCCAGCTTAATTGAAGCAATCAATCCGCCAATTTTTGTTCGAGCCATAGCCTGCGAAAGATAGTTGTAGTCATTATGTCTATTTTCCTCTTGCCAAGTCGAGTAACTTCTTGAGTTCTTCAACATTGAACTTCTCGAGCAGCTGACTTGTAGGTAACTTCTCCGTATGTTTTCCATCCAGCGTTTTTGAGGCATTGAAGGAAATAGCTTCAATGGCTTTAGCAATTAACTCTTTTTGCAAAGCATCTGCATCGACCTTGAGGTCACTAAGTTGCTTCTTGTAGCTTTCGTAAGAAGAAGCAAAAGCCTCCTTGTGAGCGTACTCTTGCTGCAGTCTTTCATACTGGCTACGGCGGGTCGCTGAGAATAACGCGAACCAAACCACGGGCAAGACAATCGGAGCCCTCGAAAGGAGTGTGCGTAGCATTTCCTCCCAGTTGGTCGTTTTTACGAACTCCACGTGGAATGGCCATAGTGTAATACTGTCCGACACTATTACCACTCCGCCGAGTAACAATGCCACCATTGATGCGTAAAACGCTCGTGTATATGTAGTGATCGGAGTTCCAAAGTGGTCTTTGAGTGCCTTATAGGCAGAGGCTAGTCCTGCGCTCGTAGCTCCAGGGAGCAGGGCCTCTATGCGTTCGAATAACGCGTCTTGGCGTATCTTTTGTTCTGTCTCATGTTTGCCAAGTTCTTCCAGTCGAACGTCTAGCTCTTGCTTCAGTCCGCCCCCTTTTAATTCGTCGGCATCAACCATCGGACGGCCGAAGATTCGTTCGTAAAAGAATTCAAGTTCCTTATGCCTTGATATGGCTGAGTCAAGTATTTCACTGAGTGAGTCACGTAATTGATGGGTCTTTTTTTCATAACTCGCAATAGTTTCAGATGTTGAATCAGGTCCATCTAGGAGTTTTTGATGTAGAGCGCTCACTGCTTGGTGATTCGTTTCTACATCAGATACCATCCGCTTGATGTACGTCTCGGCAGATTCATTTCCCTCAATTCCTTCGAATAGGTACTTGTCGAACTGCTTTACGCGCAGCTCAATAGCCTCAACTTCCTTTTGCTGTCTGACTGCTTCATCTACGGCACCTACGAGATTAGCTTGAACTTGAGAGGTTCTCGATTGGAACGCACCTACGTAGTCCGAGATCTGATCGGCAAACGTCCGCATGGCCATTCCATACGCTTCCAAAGCCTGTTCAGGAGGAACCATGTATGGACGTACGTATGTGAGGAGATTGTCGGCATGGTCGTTTGCCTGAATAAGGTACGCTTGGTTCCGACTTGACGCGTACGCTCGGACTTGTTGTAAACATGCGTCGGCTTGGCCATGACAATTTGCCCAAACGGATTTGGGAGTGAGTTCGAGATCTACGTTAACGACGATGCAGTCGACGAAGACAAGAACCTTTTTCAGTCTCGCCAGTTCCTCTACCGTAGTCGTTACTGTTTGATCATCGACATCTAGCTGCTCAATGGCCTCGAGCAAAGATGTCCAAATGGCCTTAAACGGGTGTTGATTAAATTCCTGAGTCCATCTCGTCATTTGGCTCTCCATTCACATATTACCAATATTACATGCGGATTCCACACGCACTTGGACACCCATTCCACGAACACTTGGACAGCGATTCCACGCTGACTTGGACACTCATTCCACGGCCACTTGGACACTGATTCCACGAGCACTTGGACAGTGATTTTCC
>NZ_JAHBDJ010000002.1:0-157253 GCF_019956375.1 Pseudomonas sp. GL-R-19
GTTGTTGGGCCACGGGCTCCAGTTGGTCAAGGGTGTCCTTGATCGATTGCAGTTCCTTGCCATCGTGGGCGCGGAAATACCGGCCACCGGTGGCTACGGCGATGGCTTTCAGGGACGGCTCGTCGAGGTCCAGGCTCGGATTGACACCGAGGAACCCCACGGAGCCACTTTGTTCCGGATCGGCACCGATGCCGATCGGGTAGATTTTCACACCTTCTTGGGCCGCCAGTCGGGCGGCGGTGAGCGGATCGATTTCACCGCCATTGTTGGCACCGTCGGTGACCAGTATCAGCACGCGGCTTGTTGCCGGGCGCAAACGCAGGCGTTTGAGGGCCAGACCGATAGCATCGCCGATGGCGGTGTTTTTGCCGGCAATGCCGATGCGCGCTTCGTCGAGCCAGACGCGTACGGTGTGGCGGTCGAAGGTCAGCGGTGCCTGCAGGTAGGCCCGGCTGCCAAACAGGATCAGGCCGACGCGGTCACCTTCGCGACTTTCGAGGAAGTCGCCGAGCAGGTGCTGGACCAACGACAGTCGACTCATATCTTCGTCCTGCCACTGCATGTCAGGGAAATCCATGGAGCCGGAAACGTCCACCGCGACCAGCAGATCGCGACCGCTGGCGGCGATCGGCAAGGGTTCGCCGAGCCACTGCGGGCGCGCCGCCGCGACCAGCAGTAACAGCCACAGCAGAATGAACGGCGTCTGTTGGCGCCATGCCGGCAGGTTGGCCCGGGCGCGACGTCCGGCGAGGCCTTCGAGATCGCTCAGGAAGCTGACCTTGAGTGCCGGTTCGCCACTGTCGGCCACCGGCAATACGATGCGCATCAGCCACGGCAGCGGCAGCAGGGCAAAAATCCACGGCCAGGCAAATTCAAACATGCTTGCGAATCCATGTGTCGACGGCTTGGGTCAGGCCGGCGATCGCCTTGTCGTCGAGCTTGCATTCGGGTTTGTAGGCGCCTTCCACAAGCACCATCCAGCGAGTCAGCCCGGCCGCCGGGCAGCGGTTGTCGAGGAACGCCAGCCATTTGCGGCCGTTGAGGGTATGGCTCTGGCTGTAGGGGTAATGGTTGCGGCACAGGCGTTTGAGCAAGCCGTTGAGTTGCTGCAGCCAGGCACCGGCTGGCGCACCGTCGTAGGGTTTGGGCATCAAGGCCAGCTCCGCCAGGGCGGCAAGGCGCACCGGGTCAAGCGGCTGTTCAGCACGTACCACCGGGCGCTTGTCCGGAATGAAGCGACGCAGCTTCCACAGGCCAAAACCGATCAGTGGCACCAATAAAAGCAGCAACCACCAACCCGGTGCCGGAGGCCAGAATTCCACCGGTGGCGGGGATATCAGGGGTTGCAGTTGATCAAGGCTGCTCATCGACCTTTCCCTGGTTTCTGTGGGTTCAGGTACTCGCGCAGTTGCTCGACCATTTCGCTCTGGGTACTCAGTGGCATCAGCAAGACGCGCAGTTTCTGCGCGAGCAGCTCCCAGCGCGCGATGCGTGCTTCGGCCTGGGCCCGGTAAGTCTGGCGCAGGTCGAAATTCAGCGTATCGAGTTCCAGTTGCGCTCCGCGCTCGGCGAAACGTAAAAGTCCCGCGGCGGGCAGGGCATGATCCAGCGGGTCGGACACCGGCAGCAGCAACAGGTCGCAATGACGCGATAACAGGCTCAGCTGTTGCTCGGCGCTTTCCGATAGCGCGCGTTCATCGCAAATCACAATCACCAGGCTGCCCGGGCGGGACACTTCCCGGGCGCGGCGCAGGGCGATACCAAAGGCATCACGGTCCGGCTCGCTTTCGCTGTTCAGCGACTGATTGACCCGCACCAGCCGGTTGAGCAGCTGCAGCAGGCTTTGCTTGCTGCGCCGAGGCTTGATTTCGTAGTGCTGATTGTCGCCATACACCAGCCCGCCGACCCGGTCGTTATGCCCCAGGGCTGCCCAACCGATCAGGCTCGCGGCCTGTGCGGCGAGCACTGACTTGAACATCAGGCCCGAGCCAAAAAACAGGCGATGGCTTTGTTCGACCATGATGAAAATCGGCCGCTCACGTTCTTCGTGGAACAGCTTGGTGTGAGGCTCCTGGGTGCGTGCGGTCACGCGCCAGTCAATGGTGCGCACATCGTCGCCGGCCTGATAGACCCGCACCTGATCGAAGTCCACACCACGGCCGCGCAATTTGGAATGGTGCAGGCCGATCAGCGGGCTGCGTTGGCTCGGCGTGGAAAACAGCTGCACTTCGCGCACGCGATGGCGCATCTCGATCAGGTCGGCGAGGCTGACACGGATGCCCGGCTCGGGCGGCAGGCTGGCTTTCATCGGGGTCAAGCGACGGCTACGACGTCGAGAATCCGCTGGACCACCCGGTCCTGGTCGATGCCAGCGGCTTCGGCTTCAAAGGAAAGAATGATGCGATGGCGCAGCACGTCGAACAGCACGGCCTGTATGTCTTCCGGGCTGACGAAGTCGCGCCCGGCCAGCCAGGCGTGGGCGCGGGCGCAGCGGTCCAGGGCAATCGAACCGCGCGGGCTGGCGCCGTAGGCGATCCACTCGGCCATTTCCGGATCGAACTTGGCCGGGGTGCGGGTGGCCATGACCAGTTGCACCAGGTATTCCTCCACGGCGTCGGCCATGTACAAGCCGAGGATTTCCTTGCGTGCGGCGAAGATCGTCTGTTGGGTAACCCGACGCTCAGGCTTCGCTTCGCCGTTCAGGGCTTCGCCACGGGCCTGTTGCAGGATCTTGCGTTCAACCGTCGCGTCCGGGAAACCGATTTTCACGTGCATCAGGAAGCGGTCGAGCTGGGCTTCGGGCAGCGGGTAGGTGCCTTCCTGCTCGATAGGGTTCTGCGTGGCCATCACCAAAAACAAGGGCGACAGTTCATAGGTGCTGCGTCCGACACTGACTTGCCGCTCGCCCATGGCTTCGAGCAAGGCCGACTGAACCTTGGCCGGGGCGCGGTTGATTTCGTCCGCCAACACCAGGTTGTGGAAAATCGGGCCTTGCTGGAACACGAAACTGCCGGTTTCCGGGCGGTAGATTTCCGTACCGGTAATGTCGGCCGGCAACAGGTCAGGGGTGAACTGGATACGGTGGAACTGGGCTTCGATGCCTTCGGCGAGTTCTTTGATGGCCTTGGTCTTGGCCAGGCCAGGGGCGCCCTCGACCAGCATGTGGCCGTCGGCGAGCAGGGCGATGAGCAAGCGCTCGATGAGTTTTTCCTGGCCGAGAATCTGCGTTGAAAGAAAGGTTCGCAGCGCGAGTAGCGCTTCACGATGTTCCATCGATGACTGTTCCTGCAAAAGGGTGGCCGAGGACGTTCGAAGTACGCCAGGGCCGGGGGCGTTACTTTAATCCATCGCAGGGGGCGCCGACTAACGGCATTTTGCGCAAAGTGCGGGAAATGATTGGGGCAATTGCTGGATTTTTGTAGCAGGGGAGTGATTGGGTGGCTGTACCGGCCTCATCGCGAGCAGGCTCACTCCTACATTGACGGTGTACGACGATCAACTGTAGGAGTGAGCCTGCTCGCGATGAGGGCAGATCAAACACCTCAAATCTGGCTGATAAAGGTACCAGTACCCTTAAGAATGTTCTGCAAGGTCACTTCCACTTCAGCCAGATCCACCATGTCCGGATTGAAGGTGATCTCCAGCACATCATCCCCATTCAGCACATCAGCATCCGCCGCCGCAATTTCAATCTTCAGCAGAGTAGGGCTGAGCGTGACTTTCACGCCATCGAGCGTCGAAGGCTCGCCGTCGAGGGTGATTTCCAGCTCGTCTTCATCGGGGTAGCGGCTCATCAGGAACATTTCGCCCTGGTCGCTGTGGCAGCAGAGCATGGCCATGTTGTCTTCTTCGTCGTCGCAAGGGTTGACGATCAAGAGGGCGGTTTTCATTTTCATGGGAAATTCCTGGCCCGGCGGGCGTGGTAAACGCAACAAAGGGCGATTTTGCCAGCCCGCGAAGATTTCTGCTCGTCCGAGTGTCAAAGACCCGGTCGTGGACGGAGAGAGTGTTACTGGTCATTTCTGGTACGCATGTCCCGTAAAACCGGACGAAAAACCGTCATTTTTCTGTGCGAATGCTAGTGTTGTTCGATGCGCGTGCCTTGAGCTGCGTACCGATGACCGAATATGTCGCAGCACCGCAAGCATGGGCCTTGCCGCACTCGTTAAGCTGCGCAACGGATGAGCACCCGTAAAAACATTGCGCTGCACCCGGCCCAGTCGTTTTTGCAGATGCCCATTCACGGAAGGTGAATGTGACCTGAGTGTCTCGTCCAGCTTCACCCACCTGTCACCCTGTTTCCTCTGCCCGAGAATCAGGAGCCGGGTGACGGGTAGCCCCGAACAGGGGCTTTGCACGCGACGCTTCCATCAATAACAAGCCCAAGCGGAGTACCACAGATGGCGTTCTTCACCGCAGCCAGCAAAGCCGACTTCCAGCACCAACTGCAAGCGGCACTGGCGCAGCACATCAGTGAACAGGCACTGCCACAAGTGGCGCTGTTCGCTGAACAATTCTTCGGCATCATTTCCCTTGACGAGCTGACCCAGCGTCGGTTGTCCGACCTTGCTGGCTGCACCCTTTCTGCATGGCGCCTGCTTGAGCGCTTCGATCACGCGCAACCGCAAGTGCGCGTCTTCAACCCCGATTACGAACGCCACGGCTGGCAGTCGACCCACACCGCGGTCGAAGTGCTGCACCACGACCTGCCATTCCTGGTGGACTCGGTGCGTACCGAGCTGAACCGCCGCGGCTACAGCATCCATACCCTGCAAACCACCGTGCTCAGCGTGCGTCGTGGCAGCAAGGGCGAGCTGTTGGAAATCCTGCCCAAAGGCACCCAGGGCGACGACATTCAGCAAGAATCGCTGATGTTCCTGGAAATCGACCGCTGCGCCAACACCGCCGAGCTCAATGTCCTGAGCAAAGAGCTGGAGCAGGTGCTCGGTGAAGTCCGCGTGGCCGTTGGCGATTTCGAGCCGATGAAGGCCAAGGTCCAGGACATCCTGACCATGCTGGACAACAGCCAGTTCACCGTCGATGGCGATGAGAAGAGCGAAATCAAGAGCTTCCTGGAATGGCTGGTGGGTAACCACTTCACCTTCCTCGGCTACGAAGAGTTCGTGGTCAGCGATGAAGCCGATGGCGGCCACATCGTCTATGACAAGGACTCCTTCCTCGGCCTGACCAAACTGCTGCGCGCCGGCCTGACCTACGATGACCTGCGCATCGAAGACTACGCCGTGAACTACCTGCGCGAACCGACCCTGCTGTCGTTCGCCAAGGCTTCGCACCCAAGCCGTGTCCACCGTCCGGCTTACCCGGATTTCGTGTCGATCCGTGAAGTTGATGCCAACGGCAAGGTCATCAAGGAATGCCGTTTCATGGGCCTGTACACCTCGTCGGTGTATGGCGAGAGCGTGCGGGTGATCCCGTACATCCGCCGCAAGGTCGAGGAAGTCGAACGCCGTTCGGGTTTCCAGGCCAAGGCTCACCTGGGCAAGGAACTGGCGCAGGTGCTCGAAGTGCTGCCGCGCGACGATCTGTTCCAGACCCCGGTGGACGAGCTGTTCAGCACCGTGATGTCGATCGTGCAGATCCAGGAACGCAACAAGATTCGCGTGTTCCTGCGCAAAGACCCGTACGGCCGTTTCTGCTACTGCCTGGCCTACGTGCCGCGTGATATCTATTCCACCGAAGTGCGTCAGAAGATCCAGCAAGTGCTGATGGATCGCCTGAAAGCGACCGATTGCGAGTTCTGGACGTTCTTCTCCGAGTCCGTGCTGGCCCGCGTGCAGCTGATCCTGCGCGTCGACCCGAAAAACCGTCTCGACATCGACCCGCTGCTGCTGGAAAAAGAAGTGGTGCAGGCCTGCCGCAGCTGGCAGGACGACTACGCCGCCCTGACCATCGAAAGCTTCGGCGAAGCCCACGGCACCAACGTGCTGGCTGACTTCCCGAAAGGCTTCCCGGCCGGCTACCGCGAGCGTTTCGCCGCTCACTCGGCAGTGGTCGACATGCAGCACCTGCTGAGCCTCAACGAAAAAAATCCGCTGGTGATGAGCTTCTACCAGCCGCTGGGCCAGGTGTCCGGCCAGCGCATGCTGCACTGCAAGCTGTACCACGCCGATACCCCGCTGGCGTTGTCCGATGTACTGCCAATCCTGGAAAACCTCGGCCTGCGTGTGCTGGGTGAGTTCCCGTACCGCCTGCGTCACAACAGTGGCCGCGAGTTCTGGATTCACGATTTCGCGTTCACTGCCGCTGAAGGCCTGGAACTCGACATCCAGCAACTCAACGACACGCTGCAGGACGCATTCGTCCACATCGTGCGTGGCGATGCCGAGAACGATGCGTTCAACCGTCTGGTCCTGACCGCCGGCCTGCCATGGCGCGACGTGGCGCTGCTGCGTGCCTACGCCCGCTACATGAAGCAGATTCGTCTGGGTTTCGACCTGGGCTACATCGCCAGCACCCTGAACAATCACACCGACATCGCTCGCGAGCTGACCCGGTTGTTCAAGACCCGTTTCTACCTGGCGCGCAAGCTGACCGGCGACGATCTGGACGACAAGCAACAACGCCTGGAACACGCGATTCACAGCGCCCTGGACGACGTCCAGGTACTCAACGAAGACCGCATCCTGCGTCGCTACCTGGACCTGATCAAGGCCACCCTGCGCACCAACTTCTACCAGACCGATGCCAACGGCCATAACAAGTCGTACTTCAGCTTCAAGTTCAACCCGCACTTGATTCCTGAACTGCCCAAGCCGGTACCGAAGTTCGAAATCTTCGTCTACTCGCCGCGTGTCGAAGGCGTGCACCTGCGCTTCGGCAACGTGGCTCGTGGCGGCCTGCGCTGGTCCGACCGTGAAGAAGACTACCGCACCGAAGTCCTGGGCCTGGTAAAAGCCCAGCAAGTGAAGAACTCGGTGATCGTGCCGGTGGGCGCGAAGGGCGGCTTCCTGCCGCGTCGCCTGCCACTGGGCGGCAGCCGTGACGAGATCGCGGCCGAGGGCATCGCCTGCTACCGCATCTTCATTTCGGGCCTGCTGGACATCACCGACAACCTGAAAGACGGCGCCCTGGTGCCACCGGCCAACGTCGTGCGTCATGACCACGATGACCCGTATCTGGTAGTCGCGGCGGACAAGGGCACTGCAACCTTCTCCGACATTGCCAACGGCATCGCCATCGACTACGGCTTCTGGCTGGGTGACGCGTTTGCGTCCGGTGGTTCGGCCGGTTACGACCACAAGAAAATGGGCATCACCGCCAAGGGCGCGTGGGTCGGCGTACAGCGCCACTTCCGCGAGCGCGGTATCAATGTCCAGGAAGACAGCATCACTGTCGTGGGCGTCGGCGACATGGCCGGTGACGTGTTCGGCAACGGCTTGCTGATGTCCGACAAGCTGCAACTGGTCGCAGCGTTCAACCACCTGCACATCTTCATCGACCCGAACCCTGAGCCGGCATCGAGCTTCGCCGAGCGTCAGCGCCTGTTCGACCTGCCGCGTTCGGCCTGGTCGGACTACGACACCAGCATCATGTCCGAAGGCGGCGGCATCTTCTCGCGTAGCGCGAAGAGCATCGCGATTTCCCCGCAGATGCAAGAGCGCTTCGACATCCAGGCCGACAAGCTGACCCCGACCGAACTGCTGAACGCCTTGCTCAAGGCTCCGGTGGATCTGCTGTGGAACGGCGGTATCGGTACTTACGTCAAAGCCAGCAGCGAAAGCCACGCCGATGTCGGCGACAAGGCTAACGATGCACTGCGCGTGAACGGCAACGAACTGCGCTGCAAAGTCGTGGGCGAGGGCGGTAACCTGGGCATGACCCAACTGGGTCGCGTCGAGTTCGGCCTCAATGGCGGCGGTTCCAACACCGACTTCATCGACAACGCCGGTGGCGTGGACTGCTCCGACCACGAAGTGAACATCAAGATCCTGCTGAACGAAGTGGTTCAGGCCGGCGACATGACCGACAAGCAACGTAACCAGTTGCTGGCGAGCATGACCGACGAAGTCGGTGGTCTGGTGCTGGGCAACAACTACAAGCAGACTCAGGCCCTGTCCCTGGCAGCCCGTCGCGCCTTGCCGCGGATTGCCGAATACAAGCGCTTGATGAACGATCTGGAAGGTCGCGGCAAGCTGGATCGCGCCATCGAGTTCCTGCCGGCCGAAGATGCAATCAACGAGCGCATCGCCGCAGGCCACGGCCTGACCCGCGCCGAGCTGTCGGTGCTGATCTCGTACAGCAAGATCGACCTCAAGGAGCAGTTGCTGGGCTCCCTGGTGCCGGACGACGACTACCTGACCCGCGACATGGAAACCGCTTTCCCGCCAACCCTGGTGAGCAAGTTCTCCGCGGCGATGCGTCGTCACCGTCTGAAGCGCGAAATCGTCAGCACCCAGATCGCCAACGATCTGGTCAACCACATGGGCATTACCTTCGTTCAGCGACTCAAAGAGTCGACCGGCATGAGCCCGGCGAACGTGGCCGGCGCCTACGTGATCGTGCGCGACATTTTCCACCTCCCGCATTGGTTCCGTCAGATCGAGAACCTGGACTACCAGGTCTGCGCCGACGTGCAACTGGAGCTGATGGACGAGCTGATGCGTCTGGGCCGCCGCGCCACGCGCTGGTTCCTGCGTGCCCGTCGCAACGAGCAGAACGCTGCCCGTGACGTCGCCCACTTCGGTCCGCACCTGAAGGAGTTGGGCCTCAAGCTCGACGAGTTGCTCAGTGGCGAGATCCACGAAACCTGGCAGGCCCGTTACCAGGCGTACGTCGCAGCCGGTGTACCGGAGCTGCTGGCGCGCATGGTGGCTGGCACCTCGCACCTGTACACCTTGCTGCCGATCATCGAGGCCTCCGACGTGACCGGCCAGGACCCTGCGGACGTGGCCAAGGCCTACTTCGCCGTGGGCAGTGCGCTGGACATCACCTGGTACATGCAACAGATCAGCGCTCTGCCGGTTGAAAACAACTGGCAGGCCCTGGCCCGTGAAGCGTTCCGCGATGACGTCGACTGGCAGCAACGTGCGATCACCATCTCGGTCCTGCAACAGGGCGATGGTACCCAGGACGTGGAAACACGGCTCTCCCTGTGGATGGATCAGCACGAGAGCATGATCGAACGCTGGCGCGCCATGCTGGTGGAAATCCGTGCCGCCAGCGGCACCGACTACGCCATGTACGCGGTGGCCAACCGCGAACTGCTAGACCTGGCGTTGAGCGGTCAGGCGGTCGCGCCTACTGCTGCCAGCCTGGAGCTGGAACCGGCGGCCTGATAGGCGCTGGATGAAAAAACCCGCATCGAGAGATGCGGGTTTTTTTTGACCTGGGTTTTGTGGTGGCTGACCGGGCCCCATCGCGAGCAGGCTCGCTCCCACAGTCATTCTTCAGTGAACACAGATTTTGTGTACAACAGAAGCCCACTGTGGGAGCGAGCCTGCTCGCGATGGGGCCATTGAAGTCAATACAACTTCTGGCTGGATTTATTATCAACCATCGACACATTACTTGTCGGGTTGGTCAATAAATTACTGAGCGACTGGTCAAACTTCTGCAGGGCCCTTGCTTGCACATTTTGTTGTTCGTTAATGTCGGCAACTATCTCCTCGCTGCGTTTAAAATCGGCCCAAACCGGACTAAGTGCCTTGGCGTCATGACCTTGCGCAGTACCGATGTAGTTGAAGTTCTTGTCATAAAAGTCCGCACGGACATCCGCCTGGATATCCGAACTGCGCGAGGTCATCAGTTGACTGCGGGTGTCGACCACTGCCATCACATCCGGTTTCGCTGCCCTGAGGCTCTGAATGTCCGGGTATACGATAACCGAGCCAAATTGCCGCTGCAGGGAGGCCTTGACCCAATCCACCGCCTGGTCTGGCCTGGAGGTGGCTACGTAGGCGTCATGAATCGGCTGCACCAGCAGGCTCTGGCCGAAACCGGTGCCGGCGTTGGCTTGATAATCCCGAAGGTAGGCACGATTGGTCTGAGTGGATTGGCTGTAGATAACGCCCAACGAAACATGGCTGCCGTTGGTAATGCTGGTGGCAGCGCTACGGCCCACCGGTTCGGTGAAGATACCGTTCAGCGAAGAGACCGCCGTGGGCGCGGTGGGGATCGAGCAGCCGGTTAATACAACAGCCATGGTCAACGTACTGGCAAGCGCAAGTTTCATGGTGTTTCTCCAGTGAAACAATTTTAGTCGAAAGTTAAAGTTGCCGGTGCTGTTCCGGCGGTGACTCAAGACTAAACCCTGGTTGATTTATTTAAATGGCAAATATCCGCACTTGTCAGGTGGCCAATAGTTTTGTTTGGTTTAAAAGTCTTCGGTTAATTGCGTGAGGAAATTAAAAGTCCCGAATTCGCGATTCGGGCCTTTTTATTTATAGCTGCACGTTCAGGCATCAGTGTTCCAATGGGATCAGCACTTTTTCATCCGGGGCCAACACCATGAACACCAGCAATTTGGCCGGTTTGGTTGCGCTGGCGTTTTTCGATACCAGGTGTTCCGATCCCGCCGGCTCATACCAGAACTCACCGGCCTTGTAGGTTTTCGCCGGCTCGCCCCTGACTTGAGAAACGATTGCTCCCGAGGTGACGTAGGCCATGGTGGAGCCATCGTGTTTGTGGGCGATGGACGACTGACCGGGTTGGTAATCGACTTCGATCATCAGCGCTTTTTTACCGGGGACGTTCTTCAGCAATTCGTCCTGCAGGACAGTCACCTTTTCCGAAGGATCATGGGCAAAAGCCGATGCACAAAACATCAGGGCCAGGGCGGCAAGGGGGGCAGCACAGAAGCGCAACACGTTCATGGTTCTTTACCTGCGGTGGGTTAGTTGTCGAAAACAACAGTAGTGCGCAAGTAATAGAGGTTAAACAGCCAATATTGGGGAAGGCGAGGGGACCAATTAACCGGCGTTAAAAGCAAAGATCGCAGCCTGCGGCAGCTCCTGCGGAGAATTCCGTGCAGGAGCTGCCGCAGGCTGCGATCTTTTGATCTTGTTTTTAAACGATCGGAAAGCTGTTGAAGTCCACGGCGTTGGCCAGTTGGCTATCGATCAGGCTGATGAAGCCCTGGACCTGCGGGCAGTTGAAATGCGATCGCATGGCCGCTTCCGATTGCCAGTGGGCGCTGACGGTCCAGCGATTGGTGTCCTCGGGGCAGCGGTCGACCATATAGGATTCGCAGCCCGGTAGTTCACGCAGGGTTTCGACAATCTTTTGCAGTTGCTTACCCAGTTCATCCGAGCGGCCGGCGGCGGCCTGTACCTGTACGGTATTGATCACTTCATGGGACATTGCTCACACTCCTGAATCAGGCCGGACGAATCCTGCTCATTGAGGGATAACGCCTATGCAGGATAGGCCTGCCCCCGTGGACCGCCAATAGCCAATCGCCGGATAAAGCCGCAGGCCAATCCGTCAGGCCACCTGCTGCAGAATGTCGCGCAAACGGTCCAGGGCGATGTCGATGTCAAGGGTTTCGATGGCGCCAAAACCGAGGAAAAGCCCGGCCTTGGGCGCTTGCTGATAGAAGAAGCTGTCGATGGCATAGAGCCCGACTTCGACTTTTTTCGCCAGTTCGATCACTAATGGAATATCCATCGGCACTTTGCACATCACCACCATGTGGAAACCGGCGGTGGTCGGCACCGCCTCGAGCCAGGGCGAGAGATCGCCGGCCATACGCGTCAGGATTCGCTCGCGGCGCCCGGCATAGATCGTATGGCAGCGCCGGATGTGCTTGAGCAGGCAGCCTTCGGCGATGAACTTGGCCAGCGCCCATTGCGGCAGGGTCGAAGTGTGCAGGTCGGTGAGCTGTTTGGCACGAACCACGGCCTCGAGGATTGCTGGCGGCAGGATCGCATAGCCCAGACGCAGTTCCGGCAACAGGGTTTTCGAAAACGTTCCGACGTAAGCGACGATCCCCCGTTCATCCATGCTTTGCAGGGAATCGGCAGGACGGCCCTCGTAGCGGAATTCGCTGTCGTAGTCGTCCTCGATGATGATCGCGCCCAGCTCATGAGCCTTGGCCAGCAGGGCTACCCGACGCGCCTGGCTCATCGGCATGCCCAGCGGGAACTGGTGCGAAGGGGTGACGTAGATCAGGCGCGTACCGCGAGGAATCTGGTCCACCACAATGCCTTCGGCGTCCACCGGCATGCCAATCACCGTGGCGCCATGGCTGCCGAACAGCAGCCGCGCCGGTGGGTAGCCTGGGTCTTCCATGGCGACCAGGCTACCCGGACTGATCAGCACCCTGGCGATCAGGTCCAGCGCCTGCTGCGCGCCATTGCACACCACCACATCTTCATCCTGGCAATTGACCCCGCGGGAGAACGCGATGTGCCGGGCAATGGCGTTGCGCAGGGCTGGCAAGCCCTCTGGCAGGCTGTAGAGGCCTTTGGAACCGGCAATCTGGCGCAGTGCGTGAGAGGTGCAGCGTCGCCAGTCATCCTGGGGAAACTGGCCCTTGCCGGTGGCGCCGCCGATGAAGTCGTAGCGCAGCGAGCCCTCAAGCGTCGGGTGACGCAGAAACACCGGCAGGTTGCGCCAGGACTCGATCACCTCGAAACCGGCAAGCTCGCAATGGCTCTGTTTACGCTGCACCTTCGGAGTGCGCGCGTTGACGTAAGTGCCTTTGCCGACCACGCCGGTGAGGAAGTTTTCGTAGGTCAGCTGGGAGTAGGTATCGGAAATGGTCTTGCGCGAAATACCCAATTGCTCGGCCAGCAAACGGCTGGGCGGCAGTTGCGTCCCGGCGGTCAGGCGACCGGACTCGATGGCGCTGCGCAGTTGGTTGTACAGCTGGCCGGCCAGGTCCTTGCGGCCGTTGATGACAACATGTAGTTCCATACCGGCGAGGCTCCGGGGCTGTTGAGGCGCGTGTGCGTCGCGCAAGATTACCCCTATCCGCTTGTGGTACAGAAGTTGTGCAGTGGAAAAACCGTCAATTGGTCTGGTGGCGGTGGTCCCCGGGGAAATCGCCTGATTGGATCTGTCATGCCTGAGCGCCAGCGGCTACGGTGAAGGTCACATCACTGCTGCACGAGATCGCTCCATGACCCTTCGCCTGGATTACTACAGCGCGTCCCCCAAAGCGATGAAAGCCATGATCGCGATGGAGGCGCTGACCAGCAGCCTGAGCATCGAGCAGGGCCTGCTGCACCTGATCAAGATTCGTGCTTCGCAGCTCAATGGCTGTGCCTTTTGCACCGACATGCATTCGGTGGATGCACGGCGCCTGGGCGAAAGCGATCGGCGCCTCTATTGCATAGTGGTCTGGCGCGACAGTAATTTTTTCAATCCGCGGGAAAGAGCCGCGCTGGCCTGGACCGAGGCGGTCACTTTGCTCTCCGAAAGCCATGTGCCGGACGATGTCTACGCCCAGACCCGGGAGCAGTTCAGTGAAAGCGAAATGGTCGACTTGACCATCGCCGTCACCACCATCAACAGCTGGAACCGCCTGGCCGTGAGCTTTCGCCAGACGCCCAGCACCTGAGTCTTTGTCATGGCAGGTTCATGAACGATCCGCAGGATGCAACTGTCAGTGTCAGATCGACAGGGAGTCCTCGATGTCAGTCATGGAAACCAGCACCCGCCTGGGGGCTACCGAGTATCGTGTAGCCATTGAAAAAAACACCTCCTGGCGCCAGTTGGCAGCAGGTATCGACCCCGAACTGGCGCTGTGTTTCACCGCCAGCGCCCGTTGCGGTTGCTTCATGCAGGCCGCCCGCAGTCTCAACCTCAAGGCCACCCGCCTGCGCAGGCAACTGGTGCAGCTGGAGACGCAGCTCCAGTGTTCACTGTTCAATCATTCAGACAATGGTTTGAGCCTCAGCCGCGATGGCTTGCGTTTGCACGCACAATTGATCGCCCTGGCCCATGAGCGCAATTTGCCGGTGATCGAGCAGCCGTTGATTCGTCTGGCCGTGGCGGATTCGATCCTGCATGACCTTCTCGGACGCGGCCTGGTTGCACTGCTGCGGCGCAACGCCAGCCTGCGGCTGGATATCATCACGCTCGACAGCGAATTGTCATTGCAGGCGGTCAGCGCCGACGTGGTGGTGTGGCTGGGCGAGACCGAGTCACCGTTACCGGGGCCAAGCTTTGCCACCACTGAACCCCGGCGTCTGGTGCAACTGAATTACCTGCCGCACATTGCCAAGCGCTACTCGCGGGTCGCTTCCAGGCCGGAATGCGTGGATGACCTGGCCGGTTTTCTCCTGGTGCAATGGCAGCAGGACGGCCAGGTTGAAAGCCTGCGGCCATGGAATGCGCTGGTGGATCAGCGCCTGGCCGGAGCGGTGCAGCTGCAATCCTGGGAGCTGATGCTGGAGATGATCCGTTGCAGTGCCTGCATCGGCCTGCTGCCGCACTACATGAGCCACTTCGACCGCGCGCTGATCGCCTTGCCGGGCCTGTTTGACCAGCCGATGCGACGTCAGGTGTGGATGGCGGTCAATGCCCATTCCGGGGGCGACGCGCAGGTAAGGATGATCGTCGAATTGATCGAAAACACCTTCAACGAGCGCCGGGCGTGGTTCGAAAGCTGAACGCAACCCGACTGTGGGAGCGAGCCTGCTCGCGAATGCGGTTGACCAGTCACCTTCAATGTTGAATGTGATGACGCCTTCGCGAGCAGGTCGGATCGCCGCACCGTCGCTCCCACATTGGTACTCGCCACACAGGAAGGTCGCGTTATAGAGTGAACGGCCATGTCTGCTTCAAGGATGATTCACCCATGCCAGCCACCGAGCCCGTTATCACCCTCGAACGCTTCAACGAGTCCCATATCGAAGGCATCACGGCGCTGTACAACGACCCGCAGATCGCCCGACAAACCCTGCAAATGCCGTTTCAGTCCACCGAGCTCTGGCGCAGTCGCCTGGCGCTGGATAACGAACGCCTGGTGAAAGTGGTGGCCCTGCATCAAGGAACGGTCATCGGCAACATTGGCCTGGAGCAGTTCTCACGCATTCGTCGCAGCCATGCCGGCAGTTTCGGTATGGGTGTTGCGGTGGCGTGGCAGGGCAAGGGCGTTGGTTCGAAGCTGCTCGCGACGGCACTGGATATCGCTGACAACTGGATGAATCTGCAGCGCATCGAGCTTTCGGTGTACGCCGACAACGAAGCGGCCATTGCCCTGTACCGCAAGTTCGGTTTCGAAACCGAGGGCCTGTTCCGTGATTACGCCGTGCGCGACGGCGTGCTGGTGGATACCTTGAGCATGGCGCGCCTGCGTCGCCCGCCCAAGGCCGGTTGAGTCAGCCGCCCAGGGCGAACCCCTGGCATACCTCCTGGCTGTTAGTCGCACATCGGCCTCTCGCATCTGCCATGCTCAATGTCCGTAACACCGCTGCAACCAAAGGAACACTGCAATGGACGATGTACAGCAACTGGGCGAAATGCTTCGCCACTACGCCGAAAGCGAAGCGCACAAAAAGCAAGTGTTCGAGTCGCAATCGGCCGAGTGGGCGAAGCGCATTGGTGCGCTGTTCGATCAGATCCAGCAGTGGCTGGAACCGGTCAAGGCACCTGACCTGCTCGAAGTGAACCGCGAAGTGTATGTCGCGTCGGGGCCGAGTGTTCCGGTGGAGACCTCTCCATTCAAGACCGAAAAGCTGAGCATCCTGATCGCTGGCAAACCGGTGGAATTCGTGCCGGAGGTGATGGGTGTCGGCGGGCAGATTTGCGTGGCGGTGATGGGCTTTACAGCAGCACGTTATGGCAGCGTGTCACTGGTGTGCCTGCCGCCTTCCATTAGCTGGCAGTGGCGCAAGACCAATGGCTTGAAAGACCCGGACACTTTTGAGTTCGATGCAAACTTCCTGGCGCAACAACTGCAAAGCCTGATTCCCCGGGAGCGCAGCTGAGACAAATAACCCTGTAGGAGTGGTCGGTGGTGCCTCAGATTTCGAGGTTGCCCCACCCCGGTTTCGGCACTTCAGGCGCCACCGCATTCACTGTCTTGCCCGTCGCCAACTCAACCCGCCGCGCCACTTCCGGGTCATCCGCAAACGGGATCAGGCTCGCATCGTCCAGGCTCTCGGCGGTCTGGTGGCGCAGACAATACTCGATGGCGAACCACAAAAATGCCACAGCCGGAATGTTCAATATGACTTCAATCATCAGGCAAACCGCAGCTCGCGTTCGGCCATCGCCACGTCCGTAACCCGCACTGTGCGCCACACGTTGTAGGCCATCAGCAGCATGCCGCTGAGGAAGAACACCCCGCCGGCAAAGCGCACGACGAATCCCGGATGGCTGGCCTGCAAGGCTTCGACGAAGGAGTAGGTCAACGTGCCGTCATCGTTGATCGCGCGCCACATCAGGCCCTGGGTGATGCCGTTGACCCACATCGAGGCGATGTACAGCACGGTGCCGATAGTGGCGAGCCAAAAGTGCAGGTTGATCAGCGGCGTGCTGTGCATCTGATCGCGTCCGAATACCTTCGGCACCATGTGATAGGTCGCACCGAAGGTAATCATCGCCACCCAGCCCAAGGCGCCTGCGTGTACGTGGCCGATGGTCCAGTCGGTATAGTGGGAGAGGGCGTTGACGGTCTTGATCGCCATCATCGGCCCTTCGAAGGTCGACATGCCGTAGAACGCCAGGGACAGCACCAGGAAACGCAGGATCGGGTCGCTGCGCAACTTATGCCAGGCACCGGACAGGGTCATCATGCCGTTGATCATCCCGCCCCAACTCGGCGCCAGCAGGATCAGCGACATCGCCATGCCCAGGGACTGAGCCCAGTCCGGCAGTGCGGTGTAGTGCAAGTGGTGCGGACCTGCCCAGATGTACAGGGTGATCAGCGCCCAGAAGTGCACAATCGACAGGCGATAGGAATACACCGGCCGGTCCACTTGTTTTGGCACGAAGTAATACATCATCCCCAGAAAACCGGTGGTCAGGAAAAAGCCCACGGCGTTGTGCCCGTACCACCATTGCACCATGGCGTCGGTGGCCCCGGAGTACACCGGATAGGACTTGAACCAGTCGACTGGAATCGACAGGTGATTGACCACGTGCAGCATGGCGATGACCACGATGAATGCACCGAAGAACCAGTTGCCGACGTAAATGTGTCTGGTCTTGCGTTGCACTATGGTAGTGAAGAACACCACGGCGTATGCAACCCAGACCACGGTCATCCACACCGCGCCGGTAAATTCGATTTCGGCGTATTCCTTGGTGGTGGTGTAGCCCAGCGGCAGGGTGATCAGCATCACCACAATCACCGACTGCCAGCCCCAGAACGTGAAGGCGGCGAGTGTGTCCGAGAACAGCCGCACCTGGCAGGTACGCTGCACCGCGTAATAGCTGGCGGCGAATTGTGCGCTGCCGGCGAAACCGAAAATCACCAGGCTGGTGTGCAGCGGGCGCAAGCGCCCGAAGGTGGTCCACGGCAGGTCCAGGTTCATCTGCGGCCACACCAGTTGCGAGGCGATCCACACGCCCATCGCCATCCCCACGACGCCCCAGATCACGGTCGCCACGATGAATTGGCGGACGACCTTGTAGTTATAAGCCTGTCCGATAGTTGTTGTGCTCATGATCGAAGCTTCCGCGGTTGCAATGACATGCACTGTAAAAACCGTGGCGAAAACAAAACAGGTTCAGGAATATTTCATTTGTGCGGATCAGATAAGTTGCGCTACTGCGGCGATCTCACGCGCTCTGATACGGTTTTTAACGATTCAGGTGAATCTGTAACACGCTGCACCGCTGGCGCATAGTCGCTCTTATGAACGAGCCACAGAGCCCGATGCCCCGCAATCCTGATGAGGTATTTACATGTATCAGTACGACGACTACGACCGGGCGCTGGTGTTCGAACGGGTTGCGCAGTTCCGTGATCAGGTCGAGCGCTTCATGGCCGGTGAGCTGAACGAAGAAGAGTTCCTGCCGTTGCGCCTGCAGAACGGCCTGTACATGCAAAAGCACGCTTACATGCTGCGGGTGGCAATTCCCTACGGCACGCTGAGTGCCCGGCAGTTGCGTACGTTGGCTAGCATCGCCCGGGATTACGATCGCGGCTACGGCCATTTCACCACTCGACAGAACATGCAGTTCAACTGGATTGAACTGACCCAGGTGCCGGACATCCTCGAACGCCTGGCCGAGGTGGAAATGCATGCGATCCAGACCTCCGGCAACTGCGTGCGCAACATCACCACCGAAGCCTTTGCCGGGGTTGCGGCCGACGAAATGATTGACCCGCGACCGTTGGCGGAAATTCTGCGGCAGTGGTCGACCATCAATCCGGAATTCCTGTTCCTGCCGCGCAAGTTCAAGATCGCCATCTGCTCGGCCGAGCAGGACCGCGCGGCGATCATGATGCATGACATCGGCCTTTATCTTTACCCGGGTTGCGAAGGACACATGCTCCTGCGAGTCATGGTGGGCGGCGGTCTGGGGCGTACGCCGATCCTCGGCGTGCAGATCCGCGAAGGCTTGCCGTGGCAGCACCTGCTGTCTTACGTAGAGGCGGTGCTGCGGGTGTATAACCGCCATGGCCGGCGGGACAACAAGTACAAGGCACGAATCAAGATTCTGGTCAAAGCCCTGGGCATCGAGGCCTTCGCCCGGGAAGTGGAGGAAGAGTGGCAGTACCTCAAGAACGGCCCGGCGCAACTGACCCTGGACGAGTTCGAGCGTGTGGCCAGTGCGTTCGTCGCACCGCCATATCGTAATCTGTCCGACACCAACCTCGATTTCGGCACGCACCTGGCCGAAAACCCGGCGTTCGCTCGTTGGGTGCAGCGTAATGTGCAGCCGCACAAAGTATCGGGCTATGCCAGCGTAGTGTTGTCGACCAAGCCCGGCAGCGCTGCGCCACCGGGCGATGTCACTACCGAGCAGATGGAGGCGGTGGCCGAGTGGTCCGAACGCTTCGGCTTCGGCGAAATCCGCATTGCCCATGAGCAGAATATCGTCCTTCCGGACGTGTCCAAGGCCGATCTGTTCACCCTGTGGCGCCTGGCCTGCGGACACAATCTAGGCAGCGCCAACGCCGGATTGCTCACCGACATCATCGCCTGCCCCGGTGGCGATTTCTGCGCGCTGGCCAACGCCAAGTCGATCCCCATCGCCAAGGCTATTACCGCACGCTTCGAAGACCTCGACTACCTGCACGACCTGGGCGACATCAGCCTCAATATCTCCGGCTGCATGAATGCCTGCGGTCACCATCACATCGGCAATATCGGCATTCTGGGGGTCGATAAGAACGGCACCGAGTGGTACCAGATCACCCTCGGCGGCGCCCAGGGTAAGCACAGCGCATTGGGCAAGGTCATTGGCCCGTCCTTCCGCGCCGCCGAAGTGCCCGGGGTGATCGAGCGCATCATCGACACCTTCGTGCGTTATCGCGAGAGCGAAGAACTGTTCGTCGATGCCTTCCAACGGATCGGGCTAGAGCCGTTCAAGGAGGCGGTCTATGCGAAAGTGCTGGAGGTGTCGGCATGAACAATCTGTTGCGGCTGGAAGAGGGCATGGCGCGGATTGTCGCGGATGATCCGTGGACGCTCGTGCGCGACCCGCAAGCACCGCTGCCCGTGGGTGCCGCGATTCTGTCGCTGAGCCGTTGGCTGGAAAACCCGTCGCAAAGCGGCGTGTGGCTGGGGCCGGACGATGAAGTGGAAAGCCTTCAGCCATGGTTTGCCCAACTGCCCTTGATCGCCCTGGATTTTCCGAGCTTTCGCGATGGCCGCGGATACAGCCAGGCGTATCTGCTGCGCACGCGATTGGGCTGGGCCGGCGAGTTGCGCGCCATCGGCGATGTCTTGCGCGATCAACTCAGCCACATGCGCCAATGCGGCTTCGACAGCTTTGCCGTGCGTGAAGACAAATCCGCAGAAGATGCATTGAAAGGATTGGCAGGAATGAGCGTGTTGTACGGGCGTTCAGTGATTGAGCCGCGGCCGTTGTTTCGTCGGCGGGGCTAGATCACTAGCAAAAGGGCGCATCCCGAACGGCGGAATGCGCCGGGGGCTGTCAGTTGATGCGAACCAGCGTCCCTGACCCGGTCTTTTCATGGGTAGCTGAATCTGTAGCGTAGTTTCCTACGCACATATCCGAAAGAGCTGATAGTTGCTCTGATTCCGAGATGACACTTTGTTCAGCTCTTGAATGGGTGGTCAGATCGAAGAGGTTTCATCGGATGGAGGGAATTTCGTTTGAACAGGCTCTGTCGCTGGTCTCATGGCAGAACAGTCTCAATTGCCTGGTGGATCCGGACTGGTCCCGTGCCCAGTATCCTTATCTGCGTGGCGTTCTGGCTGAAACCGCCGAGGCCATGGACCATCACGGCTGGAAGTGGTGGACTCCACAGACCCCCGATCTGCAACAGTTTCAATATGAACTCATGGATGTATTGAGCTTCTTCCTCTCCCATCACATCAGTGAAAATCGCGGTGACCTGAGTATTTCTGCTCGCGCCCTGGTCGGGCAATCAGATCCCGAAGTGAAACATTATCTGTTCGACAAGCGCGCGATTGACCTGAAGGCCTGTGATGTCCTGCAGCTATTGGAGTGGTTCGCGGGCCTGGCGATTTTTGGAATAGCTGCCTTGCCTGTGCTGGAGCGCATATTTTGCCTGTCGGGGCTGAGTGACTGGGACGCTGTGGTTTCAACGTACCGCGAAAAATATGAATTGCATGTGTTTCGACAACGCAATGGATACAAATCGGGTGAGTACCGGAAAAACTGGAAAGGAAAAGAAGACAGTCTGCATCTCGCTGAACTCGTCCAGAGCAGTGGTCGCACAGGTGCCAGTCATGATTGGCAACTCGATCAAACATTAAAAAATGCCTATTTACGCCTGACCTCTCGAAATGATGTCGAACCAGGGGGTAGCAATGCCTGCGATTGAACAACTTCCCGGACCCGCCGGGTTGCCGTTGCTCGGTAATGCATTGCAACTCAAGTCATCGCAGGTCTACAGGCAACTATGCGAGTGGGCGGACCGATATGGCTCTATCTATACATTCAGAATCGGTAGGCGCCGTATTTTGGTTATTTCCGATGCGGCACTGATCGGGGAGTTGTTGCGCAATCGTCCGGAAAAGTTTCGTCGATGGAGCAAAATGGAAGAGCTGGGCCTGGAAGTTGGAGCCGATGGCGTGTTTGTGGCCGAGGGGCAGAAGTGGCGACGCCATGCGAGTTGGTTGTGCCGGCATTTGACAAACTGCATGTCAAACATTTCTGGAGTCGGCTGGAGGCAGTCACGGAACGCCTTGAGAACCATTGGCGCGGGCGCGCTATCGCCCGGCGGGCGTTTGATATTCGCCAGGATTCGATGAGCTATACGGTCGACATCGTTGCCGGGTTTGCCTTTGGTCATGACCTGAATACCTTGAATGACAAGGACAGCGTGCTGCAGGGGCACCTATCGCAATTCTTGCACACGGCTGCGCGGCGTCAGGCCGCGATATTTCCCTATTGGCGTTACCTGAAGTCTAAGTTGGACCGCAAGTTCGACGCATCCCTTGCGCAAATAAACCAGACAGTCAATGAAATGATCGCGCAGGCGCGCGTACGTATTGCAGCCGATCCCTCGCTTTGCGAGCGCCCGGGTAACATGGTTGAAGCATTGGTTGCCTATCAGAACAACAATGACACCGGAGCCCTGAGCGATGGCGAGATTGTCGGCAATGTACTGACTTTCCTGTTGGCGGGAGAGGACACCACTGCCAATACGATTGCCTGGACGATTTACTACATGGCCCGTCACCCCGATATCCAGCGTGAGATGCAGCGCGAGGTGGACTGTGTCATTGGTGCCGGCACCCGGTTGAGCGACATAAAGCAAATTGATGAGTTGCGCTACGTCAACGCAGTCATACAGGAAAGCATGCGTCTCAAACCGGTGTTTCCGCTCCTGACGCTTGAGCCTAACCAGGATGTGCTGATCGACAATGTGTCGGTGACCCGAGGCACCCCGTTGTTCCTGTTGCCGGGCCACCTGGGACAGCAGTCTGGCTGCTTTACCGATGCCTGGCAGATGCGCCCCGAACGCTGGCTCGATGACGTCCGCTATGTCGATGACAACCCCAAGGCCTTCATGCCCTTTGGATCCGGGCCGAGGTATTGCCCCGGTCATCGCCTGGCGAAACTGGAGTGCCTCATGGCCATCAGCACATTGGCCAGGAGCTTCCATGTGCTACCGGACCCGGACGCCGTTGAAACGAGTGAAATTTACGCCTTCACCCTTTGCCCCTCGCATGTGCCGGTACTACTGAGCAAGCGCTGACCCTACCCGCAAATAAACCTTGAAAATGGAGCTTTAATTGGACAGTCAATCCCAGTCCTATCTATTGCGCGTGGGCGATGCCGATCGCGAGCGCCTCGAAGTGCTGGCCAGCATCTACGATCCAGGCAGCCAGGACTTTCTGCAACGTCACCTGCCAGCTCAGGCACTTACTCTGATTGATCTTGGTTGTGGTCATGGCCAACTGACATGCTGGATGGCGAAGGCATTCTCCCGGGCCTGGGTCTACAGGCTGGATCTATCAGATGAGCAGCTGTCTATCTGTGAGCAGAACCGGGTGGCGCTTGACGTACCGAATGTCAGCTTCCATCGTCATGATGTGCTGGACCCTGCCCCGGATATTCCACAGGCAGATGCAGTTTATTGCCGCTATCTCCTGTTGCACTTGAGAGAGTGGGACACCTTCTTCCATAACGTTCTGGCACTCTGTAAGCCGGGCGGTTCACTGCTGATCGAAGAGCCGGGATTTCCCTTTTTCTGTTATCCACGCCATGAAGCGCTCGATCGTGCGAACGCCCTCGGACAAGCACTGACCTCGAGGATGGGCTTGCGTTTTGACTGTATTGATCCGTTATGGCGCTATGTTCATGCACTGGACAGTGTCCGGGTAAAGGCTTATTCGTTCAGCCAGCCGATCCTGGCTACCGACCGCCAGAAAAGCCTGCTTTGGCGTTCATTTACGCAAATTCATCAACCCTTGGTCTCGATGGGGTTGTGTACTGGGCAAGAGGCTGATTCCATTCTTGCCCAGCTGGCGCATATTGCCGGCGATCCACTGTACGTTGTCGGTACCTTGCGCATGGTTCAGTTGCATCTGGTGAAGCTGTGATGGCTGAGATCAAAGTGATTCTGGTTGATGAAAAAGACCAACCGGTGGGCGAAATGGAAAAGCTTGCAGCCCACGAAAAGGGGCTGATGCACCGAGCGGTCACGGTCTACGTGTTCAACTCGCGCAGTGAGCTTTTGCTCCAGCAGCGCGCCGCGGACAAATACCACTGTGGTGGGCTTTGGAGTAACGCCTGTTGTGGTCATCCTTACCCAGGGGAGGACACACTTGCAGCGGCACAGAGGCGGCTTGAAGAAGAAATGGGCATCAGGTGTACGCTACACAAGGGCTTTGAGATCAAGTACCGGCTGGAGGTTGACCAAGGCTTGGTAGAGCACGAATACGGTCACGTATTTTATGGGGTCAGCGACCAGTTGCCGGTACTGAACCCAGATGAAGCCCAAGCGTTTTGTTACCTGTCCCGAGGGCAAATAGAGGCGCACATGCTCCGGGACCCGGAGCATTTCACGCCTTGGTTTCGATACACTTTTGCCAGGGCAAGCAAAGCGTTTGAGGTGTGACGCCAGCTGTTATTTCAATGCCGGGTCCCCCATGTTCATTTTCTTCCAGCCCTGCAACAGCACCTGCGCCTTGGGCTCCTGGCCGTTGTCCAGGTAGTACTGGATCAATGACAAGCGGGCATTGCGGTTGGACGGTTGTTCTTTCAACAGCCGTTCCAGCTCTGCGCACGCCTCGTCAATCTTGCCGCTGTCATGCAGGGCCACCGCCAGCACATAGCCGAACTGTCCGCTCTGTGGCTCCAGTTGCGCGGCCTTGCGCAGGTACGGCATGGCTTGTGCGGCCTTGCCCGCGCGAATCAGCGCAAGGCCCTGGGTGTGTTGCAGCAGGCCTGAGTCAGGGTGGTCCTTGAGGCTTTGCGCCAGCAGGACATGGCCTTCCTGACGGCGACCGTTGGCCTCCAGCCATTGCACCAGGGTGACCAGCGCCGGGTAGAAGTCCGGGTCGCGCTGCAAGGCGGTACGCAGCAAACCTTCGACTTCTGCGCTGCGGCCATCTGCCTGATAGAGCATGGCCAGGTTCAGGTTGGCCTCGGCACGCTCGACCAGACTCTTTTGCACCGCCTCGTATTCGACGATAGCGGCATTCCAGCTGTCCTGAGCCGTGCCCAGGCCGTTGCGCGCCACACTGAGCAAATCCCGGGCGGCGGCGATGCGCACTGCTCTGACAGGATCATTCAACAAGGGGGTCAGCAGCTGCGCGCGTTCCGGTGGCGGCAGGAATGCGCTGAGCGCGCGCACGGCGCTCTCACGTACTTGAGGCGCCGTGTTGCTCAGGTCCCTGGTGGCCAGTTTCAACGCTTGTTCGCTCGGATACAGCGACAATTCGCCGAGCAACGTGGCGCGCTGGATCGCCGGCAGATTGCTGCGTTGCAGTTGCTCGAACAGCGCCTGCGCCGCACCCGGTTGACCGTTACGGATCAGCCACAGGCTTTCGTCGTAACGCGGGGCCTGCACCGCGCTGGCGTTGGCGGTGTTCCACAGTTTGAATTGCTCGGTGATCTTGTCGCCGGCCTTGCCCTGATGGCAGGTCAGACAGGCGTCAGGCGTACCGAGTTTTTTTGCTCGCTCAGGGTCGGGAATGCTGAAACTGTGGTCATACCGAAAGTCATTGCCCATGTAGAACTTTCCGGGCATATGGCAATCCACGCACTGCGAGCCCGGTTGGCCCATGGTGTGGCGCGTGTGTTCGATGGAATCGTAGTTTTTCGCTTGCAGGTCCTTACCGTCGACACCTTCCACGGTGGTTTTGCCGGCGGTGTTGTGGCATTGCAGGCATACGCGGTTGCCTGGCGCTTTCAATTGAGTGCTGTGCGGGTTGTGGCAGTTGCTGCAACGCACGCCCTTGTCGAACATTTTGCTCTGGGCGAAGGAGCCGTGTTCGAACACTTCGTCCTTGATCTTGCCGTCCAGCGCGTACAACTCACGGGTCAGGACGCTCGGCAGGTAGTCGTCCATCAGGCGCTTGCCGACCGTGTAACCGTCGTCCAGCGGCGCGCGGCGCGAGTGGCAGCGGGCGCAGGTTTCGATTTCGACAGTGGCGTTCTTGTCCATGAGGTCGACGGCAAATCCGGCATGGATCAGGTCGGTTTTCTTCGCCGTCCATTCCAGGTGGCTGGACGCCGGACCGTGGCAGGCCTGACACCCGACACCGAGGCTGTTCCAGTGACTGTCGAAGGTGTTCTTCGCTGCGTCGAAATTGCGTTTGAAACCGGTGGTGTGGCACTCGACACACATGAAGTTGGCGTTCTGGCTCGGTTTGCTCCAGTGCAGCGGGTTCTTGAAGTTCACACCCTGGCCCGGATACAGGTGAAACCAGCGGTGCTTCTCGGTATCCCAGGCTATGCCGAGGGCCTGCAAGCGGCCTTCGCCGACCTCGATCAGGTATTGCTGCAAGGGGGCGATGCCAAAAGCATAGGCCACCTTGAAGTCGGCATTCTTGCCGTTGACGCCGGGGGTGTTGACCCAGAATTCGTCGCCTTTGCGCGAGAACACCGTGGTCTCTTTTTCGGTCTTGAAGGTGACGTTATTGAAGTCGCCGAGCAGGGTGTCGGCGTTGGCTTGCTGCATCGCCAATTGGTGATGGGAGCCTTGCCAGTCCTTGACCTGCTCGCCGTGGCAGCCCTGGCATTGTTGCTCGTCGACCATTTTCGCAGGCGCGAGAGCGACCGGTTGCGGTTTGGCCAATTCCACGACAGGGGCGCTGACAGGGACTGGCTGGAGCCGCGTCGGTGCACTGCTCAGCAAAAACCAGCCAATACCCGCCACTGCGAGCAGCAAGATGCCGATGGTGACGGGGAAGAGGTAACGGTTGATCAGGGTCGGTTGCGAATCAGGGTGTGGGTTTGCAGCTTTATTTTTA
The DNA here is from genome assembly GCF_019956375.1 of Pseudomonas sp. GL-R-19. Lineage (NCBI taxonomy): Bacteria > Pseudomonadati > Pseudomonadota > Gammaproteobacteria > Pseudomonadales > Pseudomonadaceae > Pseudomonas > Pseudomonas sp. GL-R-19. Next base: position 26,004 of record NZ_JAHBDJ010000002.1, read on the forward strand.
TGTTTGCGCATCACGACTTCCATGGTCCAGGTGCGATTGCCATCAAGCACGCGTTCAAGCTCGATGCAGCTTTGCCGGATGGCCAGCGTCTGTCAAATGACGGATGCTGTGAGGCTGATGACCCTATCGTCGGAGCGCCGCCCGGAGCAGGCTCGCTCCCACACTGGATCTGTGAGCGCCACAAGTCCCCTGTGGGAGCGACGGTGCGGCGATCCGACCTGCTCGCGATGGCGACCGCCAAGGCCCCCAATCACTCCCCGACAATCCACCGGTAATGTACTGCGATAAACGTTTATCGCAGTCCTGCATGACGTCTTTTTATTGCGTTTGCTCGGCAGTGGAGGCATCGAACGGATAGATTCGACGCCATTCGGACGCCATGTCGACGACCGTCCAGCCACGTTTGTTTGCTTCGTCCAGAGCCTTGTCCAGACGACCGATCTGCGATTTGCGGTCGTAAGCCCATTCGCGTTTGGCGTCGGTGTGGTGCACCAGGCCCATGAAGCGTTTACCGGGACCGGCGGCGGTCCACTGGAGCATTTGCAAGTCACCGTCGGAATTGCCAAAGGCGAGGATTGGCCGGCGTCCGATCACGGCGTCGATGCTTTCCGGTTTGCCCGGGCCATCGTCGTTGTGGGCCAGTTTTGGCGTGCGCAGGATAGATGCCTGGCCGTCCTTGAATTGATAGGCAGTGACAAAGGTGGTGCCAATGACCTGTTCTGGCGGGATGCCATAGACCTTCTCGGCGAAGGCGCGCATGAACCCGGTGTCGCCGCCGGACACGATGTAGGTCTTGAAGTCCTGGCCGCGCAGGTAGTCGAGCATTTCCAGCATCGGCTGGAAGATCATCTCGGTGTACGGTTTGCCGGTTTTCGGATGGCGGGCCTGGCTCAGCCAGGTTTTGGCGTAGTCATCAAAGGCATCGGTGGTCATCCCGGTGTGGGTGGCAGCGAAAATTTTCATCATGCCTTCCATGCCAGTGGCGGCCAGGGCCTTGTGATCGTTTTCCAGCACCGCCTGGAAGGGCTGGGTGGTTTTCCATTCCGGGTGCTGCGGTGCGGTGCGTTTGACTTCCTGGAGGGCGAACAATAACTCGAAGTACATCGGCTGCTCGCTCCATAAGGTGCCGTCGTTATCGAACACGGCAATGCGGTCCTCGGGCTTTACGAAGTCCTTGCTGTTTTGATCGGTGACCGTCTGCACGAACTCGATGATCTGTTTTTTCGACGGGCCATCGTTCCAGGAGGGTAGCGGCTCGGCCGCCTGAACCAGTAACGGCAGGCTCAAGGCCAGGGTCAGCAGGAAGCTGAACATGCGGCGATGGCGCAGAGATATCGAATTCGTCATGGGAAATCCTTCTCGTCAGCGGGGTTGAGCGGATGCAGTGCACCAGAGACGGATTCTCTGTTGCGCCCGGCCTGACTATGCAGCGTAGACAAGGATTGCCTGATTTGGCGTAGCGCCTGATCTTTGTCCGGTTCACGGCCGTAGCAGGCTCGCAAGTTTGCCCGGATCGTATTTGCACTCCTGAAAGGGCAAAGTGAATACCAACCGAAAGCAGGTTGAGGACTTTCCCTCAACCATAGAATCTCCCACAGGGGACCGGTGGCGCACACAGATCCAGTGTGGTGGGCTTGCCCGCGATGGCGGATTTACATTCAATACTGGTAGTGGCTGATCTGCCACATTCGCGAGCAAGCTCGCTCCTACAGGGAGATTCAGTTCTTCTTAGCCTGCTCCCACACCCGTTCTTCCTGTTCACGCAGTTCCGGCGTGAATTCGGCGCCAAAGTCTTCGGCCTCGAACACCTGGCGAATCTCGATCTCGGCTTCGGTGCCCGGCATCGGGTTGGGGCAGCGCTTGACCCACTCGATGGCTTCTTCTCTGGATTTCACTTTCCACAACCAGAAACCGGCGATCAGTTCCCTGGTTTCGATGAAGGGGCCGTCGATGACCGAGCGTTGCTCCCCCGAAAACCTTACGCGGGCGCCTTTGCTGCTGGGGTGCAGGCCTTCGCCTGCGAGCATGATGCCGGCCTTGACCAGTTCTTCGTTGTAGTTGCCCATGGCGGTCAGCAGTTCCTGGCTGGGCATCACACCGGCTTCGGAATCGGCGCTGGCCTTGATGATGATCATGAATCGCATGGTGATTTCTCCGTTGTAATTGAGTGACTCGTCAAATGGTCGAATGGCTGTCGTGCAAATCGACAGATCCTCGACAAAATTGTTGTAGAAGACACTCTGGCAGGTTTCTTTTGGACCGCCATTTCGCTACACCGTATTTCTGGCGAGCCTGCCCAACGATCAAAGGAATGTGTCCCGTATGCCAATTCTGGAACTCTCTACGCTTATCCCCGACCGTACGCCCGGACAGGTCCTCGACTTCTGCCTGGATGGGATCAACTTTCCGAAGATTTTCCCCGAGCGCATTACCCCGCTGGGCGATGTCGATCTGAACGACCTGCGGATTGAAGCAGGGCGGCAATTTCGCTTTCGTCACTGGATGTTCAATGTGATTCCATCGAATTGGACGGTAGTGATCAGGGAAGTCGGTAAGATGCATTTCATCGACGAGATGCTCAAGGGACCGATGCGTGCCTTTCGTCATGAACATCGAGTAGCGGCAGGCGAGGGCGGTACGCTATACACCGACCGAGTGACGTATTCGGCGATAGGTGGCGCGCCCATGGAGTGGTTGCTGGTCAATGGCTACATGCGACGGATTTTCGAGGCACGCCACCGCAATATGCTGAAGTTACTCAAATAACACTGCTGTCCCTGTGGGTTGTATCCAGTTTTGTGCGCCGATACATGACAATTTATGTTTGACCGTAGGTCGTCGGACAATTTCGTGGTTAACTTCGGCCTCGTCAAATTTCTCCACACCAATGTCAGAAGGACTCCGTTCATGGCTCAAGTCACTCTTAAAGGCAACCCGGTTCAAGTCAACGGCCAACTGCCACAAGCCGGTTCCAAGGCGCCAGCCTTTTCCCTGGTTGCCGGCAATCTGTCCGACGTCACCCTGAAAGACTTTGCCGGCAAGCGCAAAGTGCTGAACATCTTCCCAAGCATCGACACCCCGACCTGCGCCACCTCCGTGCGCCAGTTCAACGCCAAGGCCAACGAAGTGGCCAACACCGTTGTGCTGTGCATCTCCGCTGACCTGCCGTTCGCCCAGGCGCGTTTCTGCGGTGCCGAAGGCCTGGAAAACGTACAGAACCTGTCGACCCTGCGCGGTGCCGAGTTCATCCAGAACTACGGCGTGGCCATCGCTGACGGCCCGCTCAAAGGCCTGACCGCCCGTGCCGTGGTGGTTCTGGACGAAAACGACAACGTGCTGCACAGCGAACTGGTCGGTGAAATCGCTGACGAGCCGAACTACGAAGCGGCACTCGCTGTTTTGAAGTAAGTAAGCACCGTTACAATTGTTGACACCCCCGCTGTCAATAATGCTGTTGTAGGAGCGAGCTTGCTCGCGATGGACTCAAGAACGCTGCGTTTCGTCAGTAGACATGCGTTATCGTTAACGACCATCGCGAGCAAGCTCGCTCCTGCACTGACCAGCATTACCCTCTGTCCAGGCCGTTTTCATTTGTGCTTCAGTGTCTTACACAAAACTCCTGCTACGTAAGCCAAAGGTAAATTGCCGGTAAAGGCGCTTTGCTTAAAACCCGCCAGTGCTTATCGTTCCCTCATGTAAAAAAAGCCCACGCGCCCAATGGTTGATCACTCAATGCAATCCTCCGCTTCCCGTAGTCCTCGTCGCTGGCTGTTCGGCCTGCTTGTCCTGCTGGTCATCGCCGCCCTGTGCTGGAAATTCTGGCCCGGCAGCGCTGCACCCAAAGAGGCTGCGGGGCAGAAAGCCGTCGCCGGGCATACCGGCAGGTCAGGTGGAATGCGACCTGGATTCGGCGGGGCGTCCGGGCCGGTACCGGTGCGAGTGGCTCCGGCAGTCACCGGTGATTTCCCTCTGTACTTCAAGGCGCTGGGCACGGTCACTGCGCTGAACACCATCAATGTCCGCAGTCGCGTCGGTGGTGAGCTGGTCAAGATCCATTTCGAAGAAGGTCAGATGGTCAAGGCTGGCGACCTGTTGGCCGAAATCGACCCGCGCCCCTACCAGAACGCCTTGCTTCAGGCCGAAGGCACCTTGCTGCAGAATCAGGCGCAGCTGAAAAACGCCCAGGTCGACGTCGAGCGCTATCGCGGCCTGTATCGCGAAGACAGTATTGCCAAGCAGACCCTGGACACCGCCGAAGCGCTGGTCGGACAGTTCCAGGGCACGGTCAAGACCAATCAGGCCGCGGTCAACGACGCTAAACTCAACCTTGAATTCACCAAAATCCGCGCACCGATCACCGGTCGCGTTGGCCTGCGTCAACTGGACGTCGGCAACCTGGTAGCCGCCAATGACACCACCGCATTGGCGATCATCACCCAGACCCAACCGATCAGCGTGGCCTTCACTCTTCCGGAAAACAGCCTCGACACCGTACTCGCCCGTTATCGCAGCGGTGCCAGATTGCCGGCTGAAGCCTGGGATCGCGGTGATACCAAATTGCAGGCCACTGGCGTGCTGCAGAGCCTGGACAACCAGATCGACGTCACCACCGGCACCCTGAAATTCAAGGCCCGTTACGAGAACCGCGATCAGTCGCTGTTTCCCAACCAGTTCGTCAATGTGCGCCTGTTGGCCGACACCCTAAAAGATGTAGTGCTCGCGCCTTCCGCCGCGATCCAGTTCGGCACCAACGGTACATTTGCCTATGCCCTGGACGGTGACAAGAAGGTCAGGATCCGTCAGTTGAAAGTCGGCGCCAGCGATGGCGTGAACACCGTGGTCACCGAAGGCCTGTCGGCGGGCGAGCGGGTTGTTCTGGAAGGCACCGACCGCCTGAAGGACGGCAGTGAGGTGGAGGTGGTCAACGACAGCCAGGACGTGCCGGCCACGCCGACCGAACACCTGCAAGGCAAGTCGGCGGCCGACGCGGCTGAACCTGCGACCACCGACAAGGCGAAAAAGGGCGGCGCATGAATCTCTCGCGGCTGTTCATCCTTCGCCCGGTAGCCACCACGCTGAGCATGCTGGCCATTATTCTTGCCGGTGTGATCGCTTATCGGTTGCTGCCGGTTTCGGCGCTGCCCCAGGTCGATTACCCGACCATCCGCGTCATGACCCTGTACCCCGGCGCCAGCCCGGATGTCATGACCAGCGCGGTGACCGCGCCGCTTGAGCGGCAGTTCGGGCAAATGCCCGGCCTGACGCAAATGGCTTCCACCAGTTCCGGCGGGGCGTCGGTGCTGACCCTGCGGTTCAGCCTCGACATCAACATGGACGTGGCCGAGCAACAAGTTCAGGCGGCGATCAACGCCGCGACCAACTTGCTGCCCAAGGACCTGCCAGCGCCTCCGGTGTACAACAAGGTCAATCCGGCCGACACGCCGGTGCTGACCCTTGCGATCACCTCCAAGACCATGCTGTTGCCCAAGCTCAACGATCTGGTCGACACCCGCATGGCGCAGAAAATCGCCCAGATCAGCGGTGTCGGCATGGTCAGCATTGCCGGCGGCCAACGCCAGGCCGTGCGCATCAAGGTCAATCCGGAAGCGCTGGCCGCCAATGGTCTGAACCTTTCGGACGTGCGCACCCTGATCGGCGCCTCCAACGTCAACCAGCCCAAGGGTAACTTCGACGGCCCGACCCGGGTCTCGATGCTCGATGCCAACGATCAACTGACCTCACCCAAGGACTACGCCAACCTGATCCTGGCCTACGCCAACGGTGCGCCGTTGCGGCTCAAGGACGTGGCGGAAATCGTCGACGGCGCCGAGAACGAGCGACTCGCCGCGTGGGCCAACGAAAACCAGGCCGTGCTGCTGAACATCCAGCGTCAGCCCGGCGCCAACGTGATCGAAGTGGTGGACCGCATCAAGGCCCTGCTGCCGAGCATCACCGACAACCTGCCGGCCGGCCTCGACGTGGTGGTGCTGACCGACCGCACCCAGACCATCCGCGCCTCGGTCAAGGACGTGCAGCACGAATTGCTGATCGCCATCGCCCTGGTGGTCATGGTCACCTTTCTGTTCCTGCGCCGCGCCAGCGCCACGATCATTCCGTCGGTGGCCGTGCCGCTGTCGTTGATCGGTACGTTCGGCGTGATGTACCTGGCGGGGTTCTCGGTCAACAACCTGACCCTGATGGCCCTGACCATCGCCACCGGCTTCGTGGTGGACGATGCGATCGTCATGCTGGAGAACATTGCGCGCTTTATCGAGGAGGGCGACAGCCCGCTGAACGCCGCGCTCAAGGGCGCCAGGCAGATCGGTTTCACCCTGATCTCCCTGACGCTGTCGCTGATCGCCGTGCTGATCCCGCTGCTGTTCATGGCGGACGTGGTCGGGCGGCTGTTCCGCGAATTCGCCATCACCCTGGCGGTGGCGATCCTGATTTCCCTGGTCGTTTCCCTGACCCTGACGCCAATGATGTGCGCGCGGTTGCTCAAGCGTGAACCCAAGGAAGCAGAGCAGGGCCGTTTCTACCGTGCCAGCGGTGCATTCATCGACTGGATGATTGCCGCTTATGGACGCAAGTTGCAGTGGGTGCTCAAGCACCAGCCGCTGACCTTGATGGTGGCCATTGGCACTTTGGTGCTGACGGTATTCCTGTACATGGTGGTGCCCAAGGGCTTCTTCCCGGTGCAGGACACTGGCGTCATTCAGGGTATTTCCGAAGCGCCGCAATCGATTTCTTTCGCCGCCATGAGCGAGCGCCAACAGGAACTGGCCAAGGTCATTCTGGCCGACCCGGCCGTCGAGAGCCTGTCCTCCTATATTGGCGTGGATGGCGATAACTCGACCCTCAACAGCGGTCGGTTATTGATCAACCTCAAGTCGCACCACGACCGTGATCTGAGTGCAACGCAAGTGATTGCCCGGCTGCAACCGGAGCTGGACAAACTGGTCGGCATCCGCCTGTTCATGCAACCGGTGCAGGACCTGACCATCGAAGACCGGGTCAGCCGCACGCAGTACCAGTTCAGCATGTCTTCGCCGGATTCTGAGCTGCTGAGCCTGTGGAGCGGGCGACTGGTCGACGCCCTGGCCGACCGGCCGGAACTGACCGACGTTGCCAGCGATTTACAGGACAAGGGCTTGCAGGTTTATCTGGTGATCGACCGCGATGCGGCGTCGCGGGTCGGGGTGTCGGTGTCGAACATCACCGATGCGTTGTACGACGCCTTTGGCCAGCGGCAGATTTCCACCATCTACACCCAGGCAAGCCAATACCGCGTGGTGCTGCAATCGCAGTCCGGCGAGAAGATCGGCCCGGATGCGTTGAACCAGATTCACGTCAAGACCACCGATGGCGGCCAGGTGCGCCTGTCCAGCCTGGCGCATATCGAGGAGCGTCAGGCGCAACTGGCGATCACCCACATCGGCCAGTTCCCGGCGGTGATGATGTCCTTCAACCTTGCGCCCGGCGTGGCGCTGGGGCATGCAGTGCAGATCATCGAGCAGGTGCAGAAGGACATCGGCATGCCGATTGGCGTGCAGACCCAATTCCAGGGCGCGGCGCAGGCGTTCCAGGCGTCGTTGTCGAGCACCTTGCTGCTGATTCTGGCGGCGGTGGTGACCATGTACATCGTGCTGGGCGTGCTCTACGAGAGCTACATCCACCCGATTACCATTCTCTCGACCCTGCCGTCGGCGGCGGTGGGCGCCTTGCTGGCGTTGATCCTCAGCGGCAACGACCTGGGCATGATCGCGATCATCGGCATCATTTTGCTGATCGGCATCGTCAAGAAGAACGCGATCATGATGATCGACTTCGCCCTCGACGCCGAGCGCAACCAGGGCATGGACCCGCAGACGGCGATCTATCAGGCCGCGCTGCTGCGCTTCCGGCCGATCCTGATGACCACACTGGCCGCGTTGTTCGGTGCCGTGCCGTTGATGCTGGCCACCGGTTCCGGCGCAGAATTGCGTCAGCCGCTGGGTCTGGTGATGGTTGGTGGTCTGCTGCTGAGCCAGGTTTTGACGCTGTTCACCACGCCTGTGATTTACCTGTATTTCGACCGTCTCGGTCGGCGCTGGGGCCGCAAGCCTGAGTCCGTGGAAGCGGTAGAGCAGCCATGAACCTTTCCGGACCTTTCATCAAGCGCCCGGTCGCGACCATGTTGTTGAGCCTGGCCATCATGCTGCTGGGCGGCGTGAGCTTCGGTTTGCTCCCCGTGTCGCCGCTGCCGCAAATGGACTTTCCGGTGATCGTGGTCCAGGCCAGCCTGCCGGGGGCGAGCCCCGAGGTGATGGCGTCCACCGTGGCCACGCCGCTGGAACGCTCTTTCGGCGCCATTGCCGGGGTCAACACCATGAGCAGCCGGTCCAGCCAGGGATCGACCCGGGTGATTCTGCAATTTGACCTCGACCGCGACATCAACGGCGCGGCGCGGGAAGTGCAGGCGGCCATCAATGCCTCGCGCAACTTGCTGCCGAGCGGGATGCGCAGCATGCCGACCTACAAGAAGGTCAATCCGTCCCAGGCGCCGATCATGGTGCTGTCGTTGACGTCGGATGTGCTGGAAAAAGGCCAGCTCTATGACCTGGCCTCGACGATCCTGTCCCAGAGCCTGTCCCAGGTGCAGGGCGTCGGCGAGGTGCAGATCGGCGGCAGTTCCCTGCCAGCGGTACGTATCGAACTCGAACCGCAGTCGCTCAACCAGTACGGCGTGGCCCTGGACGATGTGCGCAACACCATCGCCAATGCCAACGTGCGCCGGCCCAAGGGCTCGGTGGAAGACGACCAACGGCTGTGGCAGGTCCAGGCCAACGACCAGCTGGAAAAAGCCAAGGACTACGAGTCGCTGATCATCCACTACAACGGCGGTGCGGCCCTGCGCCTGAAGGACGTGGCGAAGGTCAGCGATAGCGTCGAGGACCGCTACAACAGCGGTTTCTTCAACGATGACGCGGCGGTACTGCTGGTGATCAACCGGCAGGCCGGCGCCAACATCATCGAGACGGTCAACGAGATCAAGGCCCAGTTGCCGGCGTTGCAGGCGGTGTTGCCGGCCAGCGTCAAGCTGAACCTGGCCATGGACCGCTCGCCGGTGATCAAGGCCACGCTGCACGAAGCGGAAATGACCCTGCTGATCGCCGTGGCGCTGGTGATCCTGGTGGTGTTCCTGTTCCTCGGTAACTTGCGCGCCTCGTTGATTCCGACCCTGGCGGTGCCGGTGTCGCTGGTCGGCACCTTTGCCGTGATGTACCTCTATGGCTTTTCGCTGAACAACCTGTCGTTGATGGCGTTGATCCTGGCCACCGGGCTGGTGGTGGACGATGCCATCGTGGTGCTGGAGAACATATCCCGGCATATCGACGAGGGCGTAAAGCCGATGAAGGCGGCATACCTCGGCGCCCAGGAAGTCGGTTTCACCTTGTTGTCGATGAACGTGTCGCTGGTGGCGGTGTTCCTGTCGATCCTGTTCATGGGCGGGATCATCGAGAGCCTGTTTCGCGAATTCTCCATCACCCTGGCAGCGGCCATCGTGGTCTCATTGGTGGTGTCGTTGACCCTGACCCCGATGCTCTGCGCTCGCTGGCTCAAGCCGCACACGCCGGGGCAGGAGAACCGCCTGCAACGCTGGAGCCGGCGGGCCAACGACTGGATGGTCGGCAAATACGCCACCAGCCTCGACTGGGTGCTGCGCCACAAGCGCCTGACCTTGCTCAGTCTATTCGTGACAATTGGCGTGAATATCGCGTTGTATGTGGTTGTTCCTAAAACATTTATGCCACAGCAGGATACCGGCCAACTGATCGGTTTCGTGCGCGGCGACGACGGCCTGTCGTTCAGTGTGATGCAGCCGAAGATGGAGATTTTCCGCCGCGCGGTGTTGAAGGATGAGGCGGTAGAAAGCGTCGCCGGGTTCATTGGCGGTAACAACGGCACCAACAACGCCTTCATGCTGGTGCGCCTGAAGCCGATCAAGGAACGCAACATTTCCGCGCAAAAGGTCATCGAGCGTCTGCGCAAGGAAATGCCCAAGGTCCCAGGCGCACAACTGATGCTCATGGCTGATCAGGACCTGCAATTCGGCGGCGGCCGCGAGCAGACCTCCTCGCAATATTCCTACATCCTGCAAAGCGGTGACCTGGGGTCGTTGCGCGAGTGGTATCCGAAAGTCGTCACCGCGCTCAGGGCCTTGCCGGAGCTGACGGCGATCGATGCGCGGGAAGGCCGGGGCGCCCGGCAAGTGACGCTGATCGTCGACCGCGACCAGGCCAAGCGCCTGGGTGTCGACATGGACATGGTCACGGCGGTGCTGAACAACGCCTACAGTCAGCGACAGATTTCGACCATCTACGACAGCCTCAACCAGTATCAGGTGGTGATGGAGGTCAATCCGAAATACGCCCAGGACCCGATCACTCTCAAGCAGGTCCAGGTGATTACCGCTGATGGCGCACGGATTCCACTGTCAACCATCGCCCATTACGAAAACAGCCTGGAAAACGACCGGGTCAGCCACGAAGGCCAGTTCGCTTCGGAAAGCATTGCCTTCGACATGGCCGAAGGCGTGACCGTGGAGCAGGGCAGTGCCGCCATTGAACGAGCGATTGCCAAGGTCGGCCTGCCGGAAGACGTGATCGTGAAAATGGCCGGCACCGCCGACGCCTTTGCCGCCACGCAAAAAAGCCAGCCGTTCATGATTCTCGGCGCGCTGGTGGCTGTGTATCTGGTGCTCGGCGTGTTGTACGAAAGCTACATTCATCCGCTGACCATCCTGTCCACCCTGCCGTCGGCCGGGGTCGGCGCATTGCTGTCGATCTATGCGCTGGGCGGCGAGTTCAGCCTGATTTCATTGCTGGGGCTGTTTCTGCTGATCGGCGTGGTGAAGAAAAACGCGATTCTGATGATCGACCTGGCGTTGCAGCTGGAGCGACACCAGGGCATGGCACCGCTGGAATCGATTCGCAGTGCCTGCCTGCAACGTTTGCGACCTATTCTGATGACCACCCTGGCGGCGATCCTCGGTGCCTTGCCGTTATTGCTGAGCCGTGCCGAAGGGGCGGAAATGCGCCAGCCGCTGGGTCTGACCATCATCGGCGGGCTGATCTTCAGCCAGGTACTGACGCTCTATACCACCCCGGTGGTTTACCTCTATCTCGACAAACTGCGCCATCGCTTCAATAAATGGCGTGGGGTGCGTACCGATGCTGCTCTGGAAACTCCGCTATGACTGAACGTTCGCTTTTCAACCTGGCTGCACCGCTGCTCATTGCTCGAGGCTCGCGTCTGTTGAGCCTGTCACTGTGCGTGGCAATGCTCAGTGCCTGCGCCGTCGGCCCGGATTACCAGCGCCCGCAAACCGCCGAGCCTGCGCAGTACAAGGCCGCAGAGGGCTGGCGTCAGGCCAATCCGAGCGATGCCCTGGCGCGCGGCGCCTGGTGGGAGTTGTATGGTGACCGGCAGCTCAACGACCTGGTCGAAAAGCTCAATAGCTCCAACCAGACCGTCGCCCAGGCCGAAGCCCAGTACCGGCAGGCCCAGGCGTTGGTGCGCAGCGCACGCGGGGCGTTTTTCCCGACGGTCGACCTGAATGTCAGCAAGAACCGCTCAAGTCAGGGCACTGGCAGCAGCAATTCCAGCCTGACCAGTTCGTCCAGCGGCATTCGCGACACGTATTCCGCCCAGGTGGGCGTCAGTTGGGAAGCGGACGTATGGGGCAAGCTGCGCCGGGGCCTCGAAGCCGACACCGCCAATGCCCAGGCCAGCTTTGCCGATCTGGCGGCCATGCGCCTGAGTCAACAGTCGGAGCTGGTGCAGAACTACCTGCAGTTACGCGTGATCGATGGCCAGAAGCGCTTGCTCCAGGACACGGTCGATGCTTATCAGCGGTCGTTGAAGATGACCGAGAACCAATACCGCGCCGGCGTATCGGGCAAGGACGCCGTGGCCCAGGCCCAGACGCAGCTTAAAGGCACCGAAGCCGATATGATTGACCTGATCTGGCAACGCGCGCAGTTCGAGAACGCCATTGCCGTGCTGATCGGCCTGCCGCCTTCGGAGTTCAGCCTGGCGGAAAGCCAGGACATTCCGCCGTTGCCGCAAGTGCCGCCGGCCTTGCCTTCGCAGTTGCTGGAGCGGCGTCCGGATGTTGCTTCCGCCGAGCGTTCGGTGATGGCCGCCAACGCCAACATCGGTGTGGCCAAGGCCGCCTATTACCCCGACCTGACATTGAACATGAACGGCGGTTACAGCAGCAGCACCTATTCCAACTGGATCAGCCTGCCGAACCGCTTCTGGTCGGTCGGACCGCAATTGGCCATGACCCTGTTCGATGGCGGCCAGCGCTCGGCGGAAATCGACCGCAGTGAAGCGGCCTATGACGAAACGGTGGCCAAATACCGCCAGACCGTGCTGGACGGATTCCGCGAGGTGGAAAACTTCCTGGTGCAGCTCAAGGTGCTTGAAGACGAAGCCGTCGTGCGCCAACAGGCACTGGACGCCGCCCGTGAATCGCTACGCCTGACCCAGAACCAGTACAAGGCCGGTTTGATTGCCTACATCGATGTAGTGGTGACCCAGGCCGCGGCGCTGAGCAATGAACGCAGTAACCTGGACCTGCTGCAAAGCCGCCTGATTGCCAGCGTGCAGTTGATTGCCGCGTTGGGAGGTGGCTGGGATGGGCAGCTTCAGGTGAGCGATAGCCAGTAATGCATTTGTGCCCAGAGTGACTTGTCTGTGGCGAGGGAGCTTTCTCCCGCTCGAGCGCGAAGCACTCGCAAAACTTGCGATCGTGATCCTTCTGAATGATTTTGGGGTCAGGTTTCGGGGCCGCTCCGCAGCCCAGCGGGAGCAAGCTCCCTCGCCACAATAGTGCATTCGCTATTGACGCACGTGTCTGGCACGGTAATCCAAGCCTCGAGTCCGGGTATGCCAGAGTTAATGTAAAACCTTAAAACAAGCGTTTCATCGGACTGATGGCCCTTTGCTCATTTTGTGAGTGCGTTCTCATTTGGAATCAGTACAATCGCCGCATTTGCCCCCCCAGCGAGAATCAATACCAACAAGGGGGGCATGCACGAGAAGTCCCCATGTCCATCGGTAGCTATTCCCCCACCCTGGTTATCATTTCGCTCTGTGTCGCGATTCTCGCCTCATACACCGCACTCGACCTGACCGGACGCATTGCCACCGCCAAAGGCCGCGCCGTGCATTTGTGGACCGCGGGCGGGGCGGTTGCCATGGGCATCGGCATCTGGTCGATGCACTTTATCGGCATGCTCGCGTTCAAGTTGCCGATCGATCTGGGCTACGACGGCACGATCACCCTGTTGTCGCTGCTGATTGGCGTGCTCTCCAGCGGTTTTGCACTGTGGCTGGTCAGCCAACCGCAATTGCCCGCCTGGCAGCTGGCCTTCGGCGCGTTAGTCATGGGCGCCGGCATCAGTGCGATGCACTACACCGGCATGGCCGCTATGCGCATGCAACCGGGCATCGACTACGATCCGACGTTGTTCGGCGCTTCGCTTCTGATCGCGGTCGGTGCATCGGGCGCGGCATTGTGGATTGCTTTCCGCCTGCGCCAGCACACGCCCTATGTCCGTCTGATCCGTGGTGGTGCCGCCGTGATCATGGGTATCGCCATCGTCGGCATGCACTACACCGGCATGGCCGCCGCACGCTTTGCCGATGGCAGTTTTTGCGGGGCGGCGGTCAATGGCCTGAGCGGCAAGGGCCTGGACAATCTGGTGCTGGTCACCACGCTGGCGGTGCTGAGCATCGCTTTGCTGACCTCGATCCTCGATGCGCGCCTGGAGGCCCGCACCGCGAGCCTGGCCGAGTCGCTGACCGAGGCCAACCGTGAACTGACCCAACTGGCTCTGCATGACACCCTGACCGGGTTGCCGAACCGGATGTTGCTTGCCGATCGTATCGATCAGGCCATGTCGCGGGTCCGGGAACAGGGTGGCTGCTTTGCCCTGATGTTCATCGATCTGGACGGCTTCAAACCGGTCAACGATGCCTTTGGTCACCATATGGGTGATTTGCTGTTGCGCGAAGTGGCCGTGCGCCTGCGCGAAGACTTGCGCAGCCAGGACACCCTGGCGCGGATCGGCGGCGATGAGTTCGTGTTGCTGGTGCAATTGAGCGAACAGAACGACGCCTTGAGCCTCGCGGCCCGTCAGGTCGGGCTGATCGCGCGGACGTTCCGGGTTGCCGAACATGATTTGCACATTTCCGCCAGCGTCGGCATCGCGCTCTACCCCGGTAATGGGCAGTCCGCCCACGAGTTGCTGATGAACGCCGACGCGGCGATGTATCACGCCAAGGGCGCGGGTAAAAACGGCTACAGTTTTTTCGATGCCTCGATGAACAGCAACGCCCGCAAACAGCTGCAATTGCTGCAGGACTTGCGCAATGCCGTGGAACAACAGGAATTCAGCCTGTATTACCAGCCCAAGTTCGACGCCGCCAATGGCCGTCCGGTGGGCGCCGAGGCCTTGTTGCGCTGGGAGCACCCGACGCAAGGGCTGCTGTTACCGGACAAATTCATCGAAATGGCGGAAAAAACCGGCCTGATCATCCCGATTGGCGAGTGGGTGCTCAACGAAGCCTGCCGCCAGATGCGCGAGTGGTACGTGTCGGGCTACACCGATTGGCGCATTGCGGTGAACCTTTCGGCTATCCAGTTCTGTCATTCCGGGCTGGTCCAGAGCGTCGCCAAAGCGCTGGCGACACACCAACTGCCGGCCAACAGCCTGACCCTGGAAATCACCGAAACCACGGCCATGAGCGATGCCGATGCGAGCATGACGGTGCTTCAGGAACTGTCGGAAATGGGCGTCGACCTGTCCATCGACGATTTTGGTACTGGCTATTCGAGTTTGATGTACCTCAAGCGCCTGCCGGCCAACGAACTGAAGATCGACCGCGGTTTTGTCCGCGACCTGGAGCACGACAGCGATGACGCCGCCATCGTTTCGGCCATCGTCGCCCTCGGCCAGGCGCTGGGGTTGCGCATCGTCGCCGAAGGTGTGGAGACGGGCGTGCAGCAGGACTTCCTGACGCAGCTCGGTTGCGATTCGTTGCAGGGGTACCTGCTGGGGCATCCGTTGCCGGCCGCAGGCTTCATGGTGGAAATCCATCGCGGGGAGCAATTGGTCGAGCAGTTGAAAGCCAGTGCCGAGCGCGAAATGTCGATGACATGACAGCTGACGTGAAGCCATGCAAAAACCGTCAATGGCGGTTATTCTTGCCCCCGACCGCTTTAGCTTTGATTGGGGGAAAGCTCGCATGGACAAAGTCATCATCATCACCGGCGGTAGCCGCGGCATTGGTGCCGCCACCGCTCTGTTGGCCGCCGCGCAGGGCTATCGGATCTGCATCAACTACCAGGCCGACGAACAGGCTGCACTCGGCGTGCTCGAGCAAGTCCGCGCCCTCGGTGCGCAAGCCATTGCGGTGCGGGCCGACGTCAGCATCGAAGACGAAGTCATCGCGCTGTTCCATCGGGTGGACAGTGAACTGGGCCGGGTCACCGCGCTGGTGAACAACGCCGGTACCGTCGGGCAGAAGTCCCGGGTCGACGAGATGTCCGAGTTCCGCATTCTCAAAATCATGAAAACCAACGTCCTGGCGCCGATCCTCTGTGCCAAGCACGCGATCCTGCGCATGTCGCCCAGGCACGGCGGGCAGGGCGGCAGCATTGTCAACGTGTCTTCGGTGGCCTCGCGTTTGGGCTCGCCCAACGAGTACGTCGACTACGCCGCCTCCAAAGGTGCGCTGGACACCTTCACCATCGGCCTGTCCAAGGAAGTGGCGGGCGAGGGGATTCGGGTCAACGCTGTGCGCCCGGGCTACATCTACACCGATTTCCATGCCTTGAGCGGTGATCCGGATCGGGTCAGCAAAATGGAATCGGCGATTCCGATGGCCCGGGGCGGGCGTCCGGATGAGGTGGCGGAGGCGATTGTCTGGTTGCTGTCGGACAAGGCTTCTTATGCGACGGGGACGTTTGTTGATCTTGGTGGTGGGCGTTAACGCTTCAGTTTTGTGTTGTTGGATATGGCCTCATCGCGAGCAGGCTCGCTCCCACAGCGGATATCCAGTGTTCACAGATATTGTGTACACGGATAAACCCTTGTGGGAGCGAGCCTGCTCGCGAAGGCGATAGTGCAAGGCACCCTCTAACCATCAAAACGACCGCACAATCCGCCCCAACGTCTCCATCGCCTTCTCCGCAGCCTCATCCCACGGGCTGCCATAATTCAACCGAATACAATTCCTGAACCGCTGCGTCGGCGAAAAGATCGGCCCCGGCGCGATGCTGATGCCTTGGGCCAGCGCCATCTGAAACAACTTCAGCGAATCCATCTGTTCCGGCAATTCCAGCCACAAAAAGTACCCGCCCGCCGGTTGGCTGACCCGCGTTTGCGCGGGGAAATAGCGGGCGATGGCGGCGAGCATGGCGCTTTGCTGGTCTTCCAGCGCATGGCGCAATTTACGCAGGTGCCGGTCGTAGCCGCCGTGTTGCAGGTAATCGGCGATGGCGGCCTGGGCCGGCATCGAGGCACAGAGTGAGGTCATGAGTTTCAGTCGTTCGATTTTCTGCGCATAGCGCCCGGCGGCGACCCAGCCGATGCGGTAGCCGGGGGCCAGGCTTTTGGCGAACGAGCCGCAGTGCATCACCAGGCCCTCGGTATCAAAGGCCTTGGCCGGTTTAGGTGCTTGCTGGCCGTAATACAGTTCGGCGTAGACGTCGTCTTCGATCAGCGGCACCTGGTGGCGGCGCAACAACTCCACAAGCTGCTGTTTCTTGGCCTCGGGCACAGTCGCGCCCATGGGGTTCTGGAAGCTGGTCATGCACCAGCAGGCCTTGATCGGATGGCGCTCCAGGGTTTGCTCGAGCACACCGAGGTCGATGCCGTCGCGCGGGTGCACGGGGATTTCCACGGCCTTGAGCTTCAGGCGTTCGAGCACTTGCAGGCAGGCATAGAACGCCGGGGCTTCGATGGCCACCAGGTCGCCGGGTTGGGTCACCGCTTGCAGGCACAGGTTGAGGGCTTCCAGCGCGCCGTTGGTGATCAGCAGTTCTTCCATGGGCAGCATCAGTCCGCCGACCATGTAGCGCAGGGCGATTTGCCTACGCAGTTGCGGGTTGCCCGGCGACATGTCGGTGACCACCATGCGCGGGTCCATTGCGCGGCTGGCGCTGGCCAGGGAGCGGGACAAGCGTTGCAGGGGAAACAGCGTCGGGCTGGGGAACGCCGAGCCGAAGGGCACAGTGTTCGGGTCCTTGATCGAGTCGAGCACCGAGAACACCAGTTCGCTGACGTCGACTTCCGTGGATTCGTTGACCTGATTGCTGATCACCGGTTCGGAAAACGGTCGGGTTGCATGAGCGTTGACGAAGTAGCCGGAACGCGGGCGAGCGCGGATCAGCCCGCGACGTTCCAGCAGGTAGTAGGCCTGGAACACCGTCGACGGGCTGACGCCGTAGGTCTGGCTGGCGTAGCGCACCGAGGGTACACGCTGGCCCGGGCCGAGGACGCCGGAGCGGATCAGTTCTGCGATGTCGTCGGCGAATTTTTCGTAGCGTTTCATCAAAAGCCCGGTTGGGTGTCATTTGGAGAAAGGGGATGGTCGTACCGCCAAGATCGCAGCCTTCGGCAGCTCCTACAATGGATCGGCTTGCGTGCGTAGGAGCTGCCGAAGGCTGCGATCTTTAAAGCTCTGTATCTTAAAGGTTCAGCGATTCATCGGCGCAACAAACCGGCTCTTCGCCACGCTGTAGATGTCGGGCTCATCGTGGTCGACCACCTTGAAGCCGATGCTCTGTGAGCTACTGGCCGGACGTTGCGAGAGCATCGCCACCGACACCGGCACATCGACAATCTCGCCCGGTGCCAGGCTCAACCCGGTCTTGCCCCGCAACTCGAAACCATCGGCATCGACCAGGCTCAATTGATAGTCCTGACGCTGCTGGGTCTTGTTGATCACCTTCAGACTGTAGATGTTTTCGATCTGCCCCTGGCTGTTCTCGCGGAACAACCCTCTGTCCTTGCTGACGTCGAGCGACACCATCGGCCGTTCCACCAGCGCCATCACCAGGGCGGCGATCATCACCAGCAGCACGGCGGTGTAGCCGATCAGGCGCGGACGCAGCAGGTGGGTCTTGCCACCCTGCAACTGATGCTCGGAGGTATAGCTGATCAATCCTGGGGCGTAGCCCATCTTGTCCATGATCGAATCGCAGGCGTCGATGCACGCGGCGCAACCGATGCATTCCATCTGCAAGCCATCGCGAATGTCGATGCCGGTCGGGCAGACCTGTACGCAGAGCTGGCAATCGATGCAATCGCCCAAACCGACCTCGGCGGGCTTGACTTCCCGTTTGCGCGGGCCACGGTTTTCGCCCCGGGCCACGTCGTAGGAAATGGTCAGGGTGTCCTTGTCGAACATCACGCTCTGGAACCGCGCGTAGGGGCACATGTGCATGCACACCGCTTCACGCAGCCAACCGGCATTGATGTAGGTGGCGCCGGTAAAAAACAGCATCCAGAACAGGCTGACGCCGCTCATTTGCAAGCTCAGCAGCTCTTCGGCCAACGGCCGGATCGGCGTGAAGTAGCCGACGAAGGTCAGACCGGTCAGCAGGCTGATGACCAGCCACAAGGTGTGCTTGGCCGCGCGCCGCATCAGTTTGTTCAGGCCCCACGGCGCGGCTTGCAACTTGATCCGCTGGTTGCGCTCGCCCTCGGTGATCTTCTCGCACCACATGAAGATCCAGGTCCACGAACTTTGCGGGCAGGTGTAGCCGCACCAGACCCGTCCCGCGAACACGGTGATCGCAAACAGGCCGAAGGCGGCAATGATCAACAGCGCCGACAGCAGGATGAAGTCCTGCGGCCAGAAGGTCGCGCCGAAGATATGGAATTTGCTTTCGGAAAGATCCCAGAGCACCGCCTGACGACCGCCCCAGTTCAACCACACGGTGCCGAAAAACAGCAAAAACAGAAAACCCGCACCACTGATGCGCAGATTGCGGAACAGCCCGGTGAAGCTGCGGGTGTGGATGTGGTTGTCGCTGGATTTGGCCTTCATCTTAGGACGCGAAGGCTCGAAGGTTTCTACGGTTCGGACGGGGATTCTCTCGCTCATGGTCTTTCGCTCATCAGCCTCCATCAGGCATGAGCACTATGAGTGGCGATCTGTTTGCATAACAGACTCAGGTATTGCATTAAAAAGCGGATCAGATGGTGCTGGGCGCACGGCCTGCGACAACTTGAAGCACCTGCCGCAGTTGAGCGCAGGAGGCTATCTAAAACAGCGGCGGCAGGCGCTGATCAATCCCGGTCAAATCACCGAATCACTGTCGGTGGCTTTCAAGTGCCGGCGTCCAACCACCGCCCTGTCAGCGGAGGTTTTTCACAGCCTGATTCCTGCTCG
The DNA here is from genome assembly GCF_019956375.1 of Pseudomonas sp. GL-R-19. Taxonomy (NCBI): domain Bacteria; kingdom Pseudomonadati; phylum Pseudomonadota; class Gammaproteobacteria; order Pseudomonadales; family Pseudomonadaceae; genus Pseudomonas; species Pseudomonas sp. GL-R-19. The sequence goes on from NZ_JAHBDJ010000002.1 coordinate 45,459, forward strand.
TTGCTCGGGGTTAGTGAGAGTTCGTGCTGGTTGTAGTCAATATCACCGTGCAGCAGATGATTCTCCAGCTCCCTGATGATTGAGCTTCTGGTTGATGGTTCCGAGGGGGTGCGTTCGGCTTCGAAGCAAAGAAATTCGTAGTTGAATATTTTCAAAGGGAGGCCAGCCGTCGATTGGTCGTTCACGGTTGAGCGCGTGGTGCTGTGCGCTAGCGTTGTCTGTGAGTTCGCTGACGCTGGAAAAAAACACTTTCATGGCTGGCCACGCTCAAGGCTGACGGAGTGATGGCTATATAAGGCGTGGGATATGCGTTTCGTAAAGTGTCGGGCGGGCAGATTTGCCGCTTTAGGATCGGTACTACGTGTTCTTGGGAAGAGTCATACATTTTTTATGAGCTTGCCTGCTTTCGACGCAGGAGCGATCAACTGTCTTCATGACGGATTCACAATCACCGGCGGCATCGTCGTTGGCGGTTCTTCCCTTGGCGGCAGGATCGTGCCAGCAATGGATTGTTCAAACCTCAAGTGGCACATGGCGTGAGTCGTGCTTAAGTAGGTGGACTGGTGGGTTGACCATTGCCCGAAAGACTTGATTGCGCAAATTGCAGATGAAACTTTCCCGGCGACTGTCGCTCGGAACCTAAGTGAGTGCTTCCCGGGGCGGACAGTCCAGCGGGATGGCGACCAGACACACGCGCGTCCATGGGGCGTCAGGAGAGAGGCTCGATGACGGATGAAAAACCGACTGAGTTGAGCTACAACCCGCACATGCCGCTGTCGCAGGCGTTGTTGCTGCCGCGTATCGTCATGGAAAACATCATGCCGACCCTTGAAGGCGGGCAGTTCGCGGTCAAGGCCGTGGTGGGGCAGGACATGGTGGTGACCGCCAAGGTGTTTGCCGACGGGCATGACAAACTCGGGGTTCGCGTACGCTGGCGGGCCGAGGACGAGGACGTCTGGCAAAGTGCGGCCATGCACGATCTGGGCAACAACGGTTGGCAAGGGCAGTTCCGTGTCGAGAGCCAGGGCCGTTATCTGTTCTGTATCGAAGCCTGGATCGATCAGTTCGCCAGTTTTTGCTACGAACTGGAAAAGAAACATGCGGCCGCGGTGCCCGTCAGCCTGGAGCTGCAGGAAGGGCGAATTCAAGTGCAACAAGCCGCCGAACGCAGCGAAGGGCCACTCAGCGAGCAACTGGCGGCCTTGCACCATGAACTGTCAGGACTGCTCGAAGCCGAGCAGGTCGCGCTGTTTTTGCACCCGCGTAGTGCCGACCTCATGGCTCGCGCCAATCATCGTGCTTTCCTGAGCCTGAGCCCGGAGTACCCGGTGGATGTGGAGCGCGAACTGGCGCAGTTCGCCAGTTGGTATGAATTGTTCCCGCGTTCGATCACCGACAGTCCGGCGCGCCATGGCACCTTCAATGACGTGCATTCACGGCTGGCGATGATTCAGGACATGGGCTTCGACGTGCTGTATTTCCCGCCGATCCACCCGATCGGGCGCAGCTACCGTAAAGGCCCGAACAACTCCCTGACGGCGAGCCCCGATGATCCGGGCAGCCCCTATGCGATTGGTAGCGAGGAGGGCGGCCACGAGGCGATTCACTCGCAGTTGGGTACCCGCGAAGACTTCCGGCGACTGGTGGCGGCCGCCGCGGCCCATGGCCTGGAAATCGCCCTCGACTTTGCCATCCAGTGTTCCCAGGACCACCCTTGGCTCAAGCAACACCCCGGCTGGTTCAACTGGCGGCCGGACGGCACGATCAAATATGCCGAGAACCCACCGAAGAAATACCAGGACATCGTCAACGTCGACTTCTATGCCCCCGAGGCGATTCCGAGCCTGTGGGTGGAACTGCGCGACATCGTGGTGGGCTGGGTCGAGGAGGGTGTGAAGATCTTCCGCGTCGATAACCCGCACACCAAGCCTTTGCCGTTCTGGCAGTGGCTGATCGCCGATGTACGGGCGTTGTACCCCGAGGTGATCTTCCTCGCCGAAGCCTTCACCACCCCGGCAATGATGGCGCGCCTGGGCAAGGTCGGTTATTCCCAGAGCTACACCTATTTCACCTGGCGCAACACCAAGGCCGAACTGGCGAGCTACTTCACTGAACTCAACGAATCGCCATGGCGCGAATGCTACCGGCCGAACTTTTTCGTCAATACGCCGGACATCAACCCGGCGTTCCTCCATGATTCAGGGCGTCCCGGGTTCCTCATCCGCGCCGTGCTGGCGACCATGGGCTCGGGCCTGTGGGGCATGTATTCGGGTTTCGAGTTGTGCGAGTCGGCGCCGGTGCCGGGCAAGGAGGAGTACCTTGACTCCGAGAAGTACGAGATCCGCCCCAGGGACTTCAATGCGCCGGGCAACATCATTGCCGAGATTGCCCAGCTCAACCGCATCCGCAGGCAGAACCCGGCGCTGCACACGCATCTGGGCCTTAAGGTCTACAACGCCTGGAACGACAACATCCTGTACTTCGGCAAACGCAGTTTTGACGGCAGCAATTTCATTCTGGTGGCGGTCAGCCTCGATCCGCACAACGTGCAGGAAGCGAGATTTGAGTTGCCGTTGTGGGAAATGGGCCTGCCCGATGACGCCAGCACCCAGGGCGAAGACCTGATGAATGGCCATCGCTGGACCTGGCACGGCAAGCAGCAGTTCATGCGGATCGACCCGGCGTACCAGCCGTTCGGGATTTGGAGGATTACCGCCTCTTGAGAACACCACAATTTCTGTGGCGAGGGAGCTTGCTCCCGCTCGGCTGCGAAGCAGTCGTAATCCCTTTGAACACGGTGCACCTGTCAAATGGCATAGGGTTGCTCCGCAACCCAGCGGGAGCAAGCTCCCTCGCCACAGAAGTCTCAGCCTGTGGCCAAGTCGAATTCACCAGGAGTTTCACATGGCGAAGAAACCCAAGGCAGCCACGTTCATCAAGGACCCGCTCTGGTACAAGGACGCGGTGATCTATCAAGTTCATGTCAAATCGTATTTCGACTCCAACAACGACGGGATTGGTGACTTTCCCGGCCTCATCGCCAAGCTCGACTACATCGCCGACCTGGGCGTCAACACCATCTGGCTGTTGCCGTTCTACCCCTCGCCACGGCGCGATGACGGTTACGACATCGCCGAGTATCGTGGCGTGCACAGTGACTACGGCACCATGGCCGATGCCAGGCGTTTCATTGCCGAGGCGCACAAACGCGGCCTGCGAGTGATCACCGAACTGGTCATCAACCACACTTCCGACCAGCACCCTTGGTTCCAGCGCGCACGCAAGGCCAAAAAAGGTTCAGCCGCCCGGGACTTCTACGTGTGGTCCGATGACGATCAGAAATACGACGGCACCCGCATCATTTTCATCGACACCGAAAAGTCCAACTGGACCTGGGACCCGGTCGCCGGCCAATACTTCTGGCACCGTTTCTACTCCCACCAACCGGACCTGAACTTCGATAACCCGCAAGTCATGAAGGCGGTGCTGTCGGTGATGCGTTACTGGCTCGACATGGGCATCGACGGCTTGCGCCTGGACGCCATCCCCTACCTGATCGAACGCGACGGCACCAACAACGAGAATCTGCCGGAAACCCACGACGTCCTGAAAAAGATCCGCGCCGAAATCGACGCCAACTACCCCGACCGCATGCTGCTGGCCGAGGCCAATCAATGGCCGGAGGACACACAGCTGTACTTCGGCGACACCGATAAAAAAGGCCTGAACGGCGACGAATGCCACATGGCCTTTCACTTCCCGTTGATGCCGCGCATGTACATGGCGCTGGCCCAGGAAGATCGCTTCCCGATTACCGACATTCTGCGCCAGACCCCGGATATTCCCGCCAATTGTCAGTGGGCAATCTTCCTGCGCAACCACGATGAGCTGACCCTGGAGATGGTCACCGACAAGGAGCGCGACTACCTGTGGAATTACTACGCTGCCGACCGCCGCGCACGGATCAATCTGGGGATTCGCCGCCGTCTGGCACCTTTGGTGGAGCGCGACCGCCGTCGGGTCGAGCTGCTCAACAGCCTGCTACTGTCGATGCCCGGCACGCCGACCCTGTATTACGGCGATGAAATCGGCATGGGCGACAACATCTACCTCGGCGACCGCGACGGCGTGCGTACGCCAATGCAATGGTCCATTGACCGCAACGGCGGTTTCTCCCGCGCCGACCCGGCCAGCCTGGTGCTGCCGCCGATCATGGACCCGCAATATGGCTACCTGTCGGTCAACGTCGAAACCCAGGCCGGCGATCCGCATTCGCTGTTGAACTGGACCCGGCGCATGCTTGCCGTGCGCAAGCAATCCAAGGCCTTCGGGCGCGGTACGTTGAGGATGCTTTCACCCAGCAACCGACGGATTCTGGCCTACACCCGTGAATACACCGGGGTGGATGGCAAGCACGAAGTCATTCTGTGCGTGGCCAATGTGTCGCGCAGTGCCCAGGCCGCCGAGCTGGATTTGTCGGCCTACGTCGGCATGGTGCCGGTGGAAATGCTCGGGGGTAACGCGTTCCCGCCCATTGGCCAGCTGAATTTCCTTCTGACGTTGGCGCCTTACGGCTTTTACTGGTTTGGCCTCGCCGCGGAAAACCAGATGCCGAGCTGGCACGTGGAACCCGCGCAAAGCCTGCCGGACTTCACCACGCTGGTGCTGAAAAAACGCATGGAAGAGCTGCTCGAAGCGCCGTCACGCACCACACTGGAGCAAAGCATCCTGCCGAACTGGTTGCAGAACCGCCGCTGGTTCGCCGGCAAGGACGCTGCCATTCAACAGGTCGATCTGGCCTATGGCGTGCGTTTCGGCGATCCGCAGCATCCGGTGCTGTTCAGTGAGATCAAAGTCACCAGCGCTGGCCAGGTCAGTCGCTACCAGTTGCCGTTCGGCTTTATTTCCGAGGATCAGGTCGGTACTCCGTTGCCGCACCAGTTGGCGTTGTCGCGGGTACGGCGTGGACGTCAGGTTGGCCTGATCACCGATGCCTTCAGCCTGGACACGTTTGTGCATGCCATATTACAGGGCATTCAGGCCGGCACCGTGTTGGCATCCAGTGATGGCGACATTCGCTTCGAGTCCACCGCGGAACTTGAAAAACTCGGCCTCAATGCCGAGTCCCCGGTGCGCTACCTGTCGGCCGAGCAGTCCAACAGCTCGGTGGTGATCGGCAACAGCCTGGTGCTGAAGCTGATCCGCAAGGTTGCCTCAGGCGTGCATCCGGAACTGGAAATGAGCGCGTATCTGACCAACGCCGGGTTCAGCAATATTTCGCCATTGCTGGGTGCGGTGGTGCGCCGGGATGCGGCGGGTGAAGACAACCTGCTGATGATCGCCCAAGGCTATCTGAACAATCAGGGCGACGCCTGGGAGTGGACGCAGAACAACCTCGAGCGGGCGCTGCGCGATGAGCTGGCCGACGCCGTGTCCGAGCAGGAACAACACTACAACGCGCTCGGCGAACTGAAAGATTTCGCCGGTATGCTCGGTCGGCGCCTGGGAGAAATGCATCAGGTACTGGCAGCGCCGAGTGCCAATCCGGACTTCTTGCCGCAGGTCACCACGCCGAAGGAGGCGCTGGCTTCGGCCAGGGATGTCGCGGCGCAAGTCGATCATGCGTTGAACTTGCTCAAGCAGCATAAAAATCAACTGAACCCGGCGGACCAGACTCTGGTCAGCCATTTGCTGGACAACAAAAAAGCCATCCTCGGCCATGTGCAAGCGTTAGGCAAAAAGACTGCGGGTGGCCTGCGCATTCGTGTACACGGCGATCTGCATCTGGGGCAGGTGCTGGTGATCAAGGGCGATGCCTACCTGATCGACTTTGAAGGTGAACCGGCGCGACCATTGCATGAACGACGGGGCAAACACAGTCCGTACAAGGATGTCAGCGGTGTGCTGCGTTCCTTCGACTATGCGGCGGCGATGGCGATCAACGTGCAGAGCGTCGATAACACCGCGACAGCCGCTGCCGCGCGCTTGCGGGTCACCGATCGCTACTCGAGCGAAGCGCGGCAAGCATTTGTCGACGCTTATCGGCTGGCGGCAGCTAGTCTTGCCCATGCATGGCAAGATCCAGAAGGCGAGGATGCCGCGCTGGCGCTGTTCGGTCTGGAGAAGGCGGCGTATGAAGTGGCCTATGAGGCGGAAAATCGCCCCACCTGGTTGCCCGTGCCGTTGCACGGTTTATATGGATTATTGAGTGGGATCAAACCCTTTTCCGATCTTGGTGGAGAGTAGTCATGAGTGTCTCGAACAAGGAACAGGGTCATCACAAAGAAGCGCTGCTGCCCAGCACGCGGGATATCAATGCATTGGTGCGCGCCGAGCATATCGACCCTTTTGCGATTCTCGGCCCGCACGCCGATGGCATGGGCGGGCAGTTCATTCGCGCGTATCTGCCGGGCGCCCTGAGTGTAGAAGTGCTGGCCAGGGACTCGGGCGAAGCGCTTGGGAATCTTGAAGCCACAGCGACACCGGGGTTGTTCGTCGGGCATTTCCAGCGTGTGCAAGCGTATCTGCTGCGCACCCATTGGGCCGGCGGCGAGCAAACGGCCGAAGACCCTTACAGCTTCGGCCCGTTGCTGGGCGAAATGGACTTGTACCTGTTCGCCGAAGGCAATCACCGCGACCTCAGTGCGTGCCTGGGCGCGCAACTCAAGACCGTGGATGGCGTCGACGGCGTGCGTTTCGCTGTGTGGGCGCCGAATGCCCGGCGGGTGTCGGTGGTCGGTGATTTCAACGTCTGGGACGGGCGCCGGCATCCGATGCGCTTGCGTCATCCCACCGGTGTCTGGGAGTTGTTCATCCCGCGGCTGCAAGCCGGGGACACCTACAAATACGAGATTCTCGGCGCCCACGGCATTCTGCCGTTGAAGGCTGATCCCGTGGCACTGGCCACCAGCCTGCCACCAGACACCGCCTCGAAAGTCGCTTCACCCTTGAACGTCGACTGGCAGGATCAGGACTGGATGCTGACCCGGGGCGACCGCCACCGGGTGACTGCGCCCTTGTCGATCTACGAATTGCACGCCGGTTCATGGCAATGTGAGCTGGATGACCTGGGCGAAGTGGCCCGCCAGTACACCTGGCCCGAACTGAGCGAGCGACTGATTCCCTATGTAAAAGACCTGGGTTTTACCCACATCGAACTGATGCCGATCATGGAGCACCCGTTCGGCGGTTCGTGGGGCTATCAGTTGCTGTCGCAATTCGCGCCGAGTGCGCGGTATGGCACGCCGGACGAGTTCGCCGCCTTCGTCAACGCCTGCCATGTGGCCGGGCTCGGGGTGATCCTCGATTGGGTGCCGGCGCATTTCCCCACCGATATCCACGGCCTGGCCCAGTTCGATGGTACGGCGTTGTACGAGTACGGCAACCCGCAGGAAGGTTTCCACCAGGACTGGGACACGCTGATCTATAACCTGGGGCGCACCGAAGTGCACGGCTACATGCTGGCGTCGGCGTTGCACTGGCTCAAGCATTTCCACGTTGACGGCCTGCGGGTCGATGCGGTGGCCTCGATGCTGTACCGCGACTACTCGCGCAAGGCTGGCGAATGGGTACCGAACCGCCATGGCGGGCGGGAGAACCTGGAAGCCATCGACTTCCTGCGCCACCTCAATGACGTAGTGGCCCTCGAAGCGCCCGGTGCGCTGGTGATCGCCGAAGAATCCACCGCCTGGCCGGGCGTCAGCCAGGGCACGCAACAGGGCGGCCTGGGCTTTGCCTACAAATGGAACATGGGCTGGATGCACGATTCGCTGCACTACATCCAGCAAGACCCGGTGTACCGCGCCCATCACCATAACGAGCTGAGTTTCGGCCTGGTGTATGCGTGGTCCGAGCGCTTCATCCTGCCGATCTCCCACGACGAAGTGGTGCACGGCAAACACTCATTGATCGACAAGATGCCCGGCGACCGCTGGCAGAAATTCGCCAACCTGCGGGCCTACCTGAGTTTCATGTGGGCGCATCCGGGCAAGAAACTGCTGTTCATGGGCTGCGAGTTCGGCCAGTGGCGCGAGTGGAACCACGACCAGCAGCTGGACTGGTACCTGTTGCAATACCCCGAGCACAAGGGCGTGCAGAAGCTTGTGGCCGACCTCAACCGCTTGTACCGCGAAGAGCCGGCGCTGCATGAGCAGGACGATGTGCCGCAGGGTTTCCAGTGGCTGATTGGCGATGACGCGATCAACAGCGTTTATGCGTGGCTGCGCTGGAGCAAGGACGGCCGGCCCGTGCTGGTGGTGGCCAACTTTACGCCGGTGCCGCGCGAGGCTTATCGCGTGGGTGTGCCGTTTGCCGGGCAGTGGAGTGAGGTGCTCAACAGCGATTCGTCGATTTATGCTGGTTCCAATTATGGCAACAGTGGCGGGGCAGTGGCCGAGGAAACGCCGAGCCATGGGCAGGGGTTGTCGTTGGTGCTGAATTTGCCGCCGTTGGCGGTGTTGATGTTAAGGCCGGAGGGGTGATTCAGACCTGAAGTAGAAGCTCTGGAGTGAGCCTGCAACCCAGTGCCACACTCCAGCGCTACATTGAATGCTTTAATATGGCATTGCGGTTCGAGTGCCAGTGTGCCCTCGTATCTCTTTAAGGTTAACAACGTATTGGTTCTGGTTGCTCTCGCGTTTTCCGATACTGGTCACTACAAAATCTGCATGCGGTGTAAATACTAAATCTTTTTCACTTTGCACCGAGAGTCTGGAAATTACATTCGAGGCGCTAAACCCTTTAATCGCTATTAGGAGTGGCATAGTTCCATGCATGAATTTTTCAGCAATGCTCTTTTCCTTGGTTACCGAAAGAAAGCTCTTTGAATGAAAGACGGTCCCCTCTTCCTTTGCTGAGATAAGTTTGTCCAGTCCTTCAGCTGATATGTCTTGACCGCGATAATAGGTGGTTGCTGTTGAATTGCTTTGATTGTAGAGTCGGTAGCTAATTTGTTCGGTGTTGTGCAGGTTAAAGCCGTCAGCAATAATTTCGATGAATCTTGCATTGTCCTTGCCAGCCTTTCCAGAAAACTCCTCGTCTCCAACCCGCCTTGTTAATTCACGTAGTACTTCTTTACCGTTAATGGAAATCCGGGATCCCGTTCTCATGGCGCTATTGATTGCTGTTGAACCACGATTTGTGGAATAGATGGCATTGAATTCTTTCATGTAGGTATATTCTTGCGGGGGTTTTCCAAGTTTTTTCTGGGGGACGGTGATGGCGAGATTACTCATGTGTTCGGCAACTCGCTCATCTATTGCACTCATTTCTCTTCGAACTCTTTCTATTGCTTTCGAAACGATTTTCGGGTCATGTCCATTTTCGATATATGTTTCTAACATCGCCTTGAGCGCGAACTCAGAATTTTTGGCGTAAAACTTCTCAAAGCTTTTCGATGCCATTATTTCTCGCGCCATATCTCCATGTGGTGACAACCCGTCCGGGTCATGCAGCGCAACAGGATTATTCCTAACCATCCTGTAAAAATTCAATCCATCAACCGCCCACGCCGGATCCGGATTGATCCACCGCTGCAACCCCGGCGCGTAATACCTGAACCCATAGTAATAAAGCCCTGTCGCATCCCGCTCCTTGCCTGAATAACGCACGGTCTTGTACTTGGCTTCTGTGGCCGAGCGGGCCGCGAAACAAGCCGTGCCGCCATACGGGTAATACCATTCCTGGCTGATCAGGTCGGCGTTCTGGTCCAGTTCCAGTGCGCTGGATTGCAGGTGGTCATTGAGGCTGTAACGCACCTGGTCGTTGGTGACGTTCTCCGGCTTTTGGGCAGCCCAATGCAGCACCTGCACGCTGTTGCTGCCGGCGCTGGCGGTGATCACATGAAAGATTTCCCCGGTGCCGCTGTGAGTACGGATTTCCACGCCGGGCAGGTAACGCACTTCGCTGACCAGTGTGCGTGCGTTGGTCTGGCTTGCACGCAGCTTGCGCACCCGTTGGCCGCCGCCGTCGTAGAGGTAACGTTCATAATCGTCGTTGCCGTCTGCGCGGACGACCGGGCGCACCGTGGACAGCTGATTGCGCAGGTCCCAGCCGAGCGATTGGCCGGCTTGCAACTCACACAGGTTGCCGTTGGCATCGAAACCGACGGCCAGCTCTGCTTCCGTCGGCGGCCGTCCATTACGTTCGGGCAGGCAACGGTTGCTGTATCGGGCACGGGTCAAGGTGCGGCCTTGAGGTTGGGGGCCGGCGTGCACCAGTTCCAGCAAGTTACCGCCCGCGTCGTAGTGATAGGTTTGGGTGTACTGGGCAACCTGGTTGGGGTCGATGGGCAAGGGCTGAAGGTCGGGCAGGGCGGGACCGCCATGCCCTGTCTTTGCCTCCCATCCGGTGCCTTCGATCAATTGATCGAGGGTGTCGTAACAGTAGGTCTTGATCGGTTCGATGCGCTGGTTGTTGAAGTAGCGGATCGGTTGGGCGGCATCTTCGAGGCTCAGCACATTGCCGGCTGCGTCATAACGGTACTTCAGATCCTGCAGCGGCGTGCCGTTGGCTTTGTGGGCGCTCAGGCCGATGAGGCGGCCATCCGCAGGCTCATAGCGGTGGCGGGTGACGACGCCGTTGTCGGCGGTTTCCGACTCGATCTGGCCAGAGGCGTTGTAGCGAAGATCGCTGACCAGCGTCCGTTCTGTCTGGCCTCCACCGGCCAAGGTCAGTCGCGTGTCGCTCAATTCACCGGCGACGGTGTAGGTAAAACGCTGCTGATTACCCAGTGCATCGATTTGCTGGAACAGTTCACCGCTGGCGGCATAGTGCAGCGCGGTGATGGCGCCCTCAGTGGGCTCAAGTAACGCATCGCGGGCGGGCACGCTGTCGGGCCAGTTCACGGGATTGGTTTCGAGCAAAAAATGCCGCGTCTGTTGTAGCAGTGCGCCAGCGATGCCGAGATCATTAAGGTGCAACGTCCCCGCCGGGTCGTCGTGGCGAATCAATTGACCGCACAGATTATGCAAGGCCGCGACGGCATCGACCCCCGCATAGGTGAAGCGCTCAAGCACATGCTCGGTGACATCTTCACCACGTTCATGTACTGCCACCGGCCGCAGCAGTTCATCGAACTCAGTCAGGGAGTGGCTACCGCGCCCGTCCCAAGCCTCGACGCGTTGTCCGGCCCCGCCGTGCAACGCCACCCGCCACCCGGAATCGACGCTGTCACTCGACAACGCTACGCCGGACAAACTGAACACCTGGCTAAGGTTGGCCGGCACCGAGGCATCGTTCTGCGCCAAGGCAAACAGATACGGATCACGGCTGGCCAGCGGCCGCCCGGCGGCATCGAACCGTTGATGCGTCACCCGCGCTTCAAGCGGATCGGCCGCCTGCCGCCGATGGTATTGAATGGCCCTGATCCCCAGGCCACGGGGATCTGAAACCGCAAGAACCGGTGTGCCGTGATGCGCATGGTCCATTAACATCCGTGACGACCTCGATCAGGGTGGCGTGCCCATCACAATGCATCACCGTCAGTGCCATGGAAACTGTAAGAAATACCAGTTTTTACCAGTGCATCCGCACCCCCAGGCTGCCAATCAATCCGTTCAAATCATTGTCATCCACGTCGCTGCTGTAGTCGGCGCTGATGTACAGGCTCACCAACAGTGTCACCCTGGCGACCAGGCCCAGCCCGACAGTCGAGGAACTTGTTTGTTCGAAGGATCGTTAAAAAACTTCGAATCAGAGCGGTTTCAACCCGTACGTTACCAAAGGGTCCCCGTTGTCGGGTTTCGACCTGATTCAAAGATGCACTTCCACCGCCAACGGCAAATGGTCAGAAAGGTGCGTCCACGGCTTGTGCCCGAGTATTTTCGGCTCGTGGCTGCTGGCGTTGCGCAGGTAGACGCGATCCAGGCGCAACAAGGGAAACCGCGCGGGGTAGGTTTTGGCCGGGCGGCCATGGTGGCGTTCGAAGGCTTCGTGCAGATAATCGCGACGGGCCAGGGCGGCATTGCCCTGCAGCTGCCAGTCATTGAAGTCGCCGGCAATGATTACCGGTGCCTGGTCAGGCAGGGACTCGAGGAGTTGGCAGAGCAACTGCAACTGCAGCTGACGATGACTTTCCAGCAGGCTGAGGTGCACGCAAATGGCATGCACTTCGTTATGCCCCGGCACGTCCAGTACGCAGTGCAGCAAGCCGCGACGTTCCGGGCCGGTAATGGAAACATCGAGGTTTCGGTACTCGCGGATCGGGTATTTCGACAGCAAGGCATTGCCATGATGACCGTCGGGATAGACGGCATTGCGTCCATAGGCGAAGTCGCCCCACATGCTGTCGGCGAGAAATTCATACTGCGAGGTTTGTGGCCAATCGTTGTAGCGGGAGGAATACTGGTCGTGTTCGCCGACGACTTCTTGCAGAAACACCAGGTCTGCCGACGTACTGCGCACTGCTTCACGCAACTCTGGGAGGATGAAGCGCCGGTTGAGTGCGGTAAACCCCTTATGGGTGTTGACCGTCAGCACGCGAAGCCGATGAATCGCCGTGGGTGTGTTCAATGGCGTTGATTGGGCTACCTGCCGTTTTGAATGACTGGCCACATCCACTCCTCTGATTCAGGGCTGCTTATGTATGCGACTGATGCGTCGGCAGGCAGTTCAGTCTGATGGGTTGCGCCTTCAAATCAACACGATTTCATAAGGCAAGCGGATACGCTCGAGCAACGCCCGCGGCAGCAATGGCGCGAGGCCGATGGCCGGTTCGCCGTCGAGTTGGCTGGCGTAGGCGTGGATGGCGTGGCTCTTGCGGGCGACGGTCCAGGTATCGAGGCGCACCTTGCGCGCACGATGCCAGGGTATCAGCTCCCGGTCCCTTGCCGGCCAGTGCCAGGCCCAGAGCGGTACGTCGTTGTAGGATGCCCCTGCGTAGGCCGCGGCCCTGGCGCTGGCCCGGCCGACGGTGTCGTGGTCGACGTTGCCGTCCTCGCACCAGGTGCTGAACACCACATCACCGGGGCGCAGGTAGCGCGCGATGAATCGGGCGATCTGTTCTTCGTGTTCCACCAGGGCATTGTCGGTAAACCCGCCGCGAATCCACTTCAGGCTGTGCATCGGCAACCCGAGTCGGCGGATGGCTTCGACGCTTTCCTGGGGGCGAAATACACTGAGGCGCTTTTCCGACCACTGCCGAGAGCCCGGATGGCTGGCGCTGCCGTCGGTGATCGAGATCAATTGCAGCGGGTGGCCCAGGCTGCTGAGCAATTGCAGCAGGCCGCCGCAGGTCACGACTTCATCGCCGGGGTGCGGGGCAATGAGCACCGCGCGTGAGCCGGTGGGCACCAGGGATTGGGTGCTGATGACCGGGATGCTGTCCAGTTGCGGGGCACTGTTCCAGATGTGTGATGGCAGGCTGGCTTCGCTGACGGAAACGGATTTCATGGGGATTACGTCCTTGTTGTGTTTCGCCCTCAGTCGTGCGCGAGTCAAGCCCGGCCGACCCGTGAGGGCTGGTGGATAGCGTGGTGCGACAATCCCGACCCTGGATGGCCGCGAATCGAGTATTGCTCATGTAACGCTATTCGTCGCATCGCGAACTCAACCAATATGATTTTTCCGCTCTACGGCAGTGGCTCCGTGATTTTTCAACCTCCTCGTTACTCTTCTTCCTCATGCTGCAACTCGAACAGCAGCAACGAGCGGCCGGTGACCGAGTACTCGTGGCCAAACTCGAAGCGCTCCTGGCCGTGGACCGACGGCTGGTTGGTGTCGATCATGCACGTCCAGAAACCACCGTCAGGCACTTGCGGTAGCCGGAAATTGACGATGTCGTGATGCGCGTTGACCACCAGCATCAACGTTGCGTCGGCGCCTTTGCGGCGAATGCCGGTTTCCTGGGCGCGGCCATCGAGCAGCATGCCCAGGCAACGATTGTGCGCATCGTGCCAATGCCGGGTGGTCATGTGCGTGCCGTCCGGCGCCAGCCAGGTCACGTCCTTGACGCCGATGTCCTCGTTGTAATTACCCACCAGGAAACGCCCGCGCCGCAGGATCGGGTAGGTCAGGCGCAACTTGATCAGGCGTTTGACGAACTTGAGCAGGGCCTTGCCGTCTTCGCTGAGGTCCCAGTTGACCCAGCCGATCTCGCTGTCCTGGCAGTACGCATTGTTGTTGCCGTCCTGGGTGCGGGCGAATTCGTCGCCGGCCACCAGCATCGGTGTGCCCTGGGCCAGCAGCAGGGTGGCGAAGAAATTGCGCATCTGCCGATGGCGCAATGCGTTGATGTCGGGATCGTCGGTGGGGCCTTCGACGCCATGGTTCCACGACAGGTTGTTGTTGCTGCCGTCCTGATTGTCTTCGTCGTTGGCCTCGTTGTGCTTGTCGTTGTACGACACCAGATCGTTGAGGGTGAAGCCGTCATGGGCGGTAACGAAGTTCACTGATGAATAGGGGCGGCGGCCACGCTGATTGAACATTTCGCCCGAAGCGGTCAGGCGGCTGGCGAAATCCGCCAGTTGCCCATCGTCGCCTTTCCAGAATGCGCGCACGGTGTCGCGGAATTTGTCGTTCCACTCGACCCAGCCCGGCGGGAAATTGCCGACCTGATAACCACCGGGGCCGCAGTCCCAGGGTTCGGCGATCAGTTTGACCTGGCGCAACACCGGGTCCTGGCGGCAGGCCACGAGGAAACTGTGGCGTTCGTCGAAACCGTCGTGGTAACGCCCCAGAATGGTCGCCAGGTCGAAGCGGAAACCGTCCACGTGCATTTCCGAGGCCCAGTAGCGCAAGGAGTCGGTGACCATTTGCAGTACGCACGGGTGGCTCAGGTCCAGGGTGTTGCCGGTGCCGGAATCGTTGATATAGAAGCGCTTGTCATCGGGTTTGAGGCGGTAGTAGGACGCGTTGTCGATACCGCGCATGGACAGGGTCGGGCCTTGCTCGTTGCCCTCGGCGGTGTGGTTGTAGACCACGTCGAGGATCACCTCCAGATTGGCTTCGTGCAGGTGCGCGACCATTTCCTTGAATTCGGCAATCTTGCCACTGGCCAGGTAACGCGGATCGGGGGCGAAGAACGCAATGCTGTTGTAGCCCCAGTAATTGGTCATGCCCTTGTGCAGCAAATGCTGGTCGTTGACGAACGCATGGATCGGCAGCAGTTCCACGGACGACACGCCGAGCTTGCGGATGTGCTCCACCACGTCATCGACCATCAACCCGGCAAAGGTACCGCGCAGGTTTTCGGGGACGGCAGGGTGACGCATGCTGAAGCCGCGCACATGGGTTTCATAGATGATTGTCTTGTCCCACGGCACGCTGACGCGGTGGTCGTGGCCCCAGGTGTGCGCCGGGTCGATGACCTTGCATTTGGGCACGAAGGGCGCGCTGTCCCGTTTATCGAAGCTGAGGTCGGCGTCGGGGTGGCCGATGGTGTAGCCGAACAGCGCTTCGGACCATTTCAGCTTGCCGACCAGTTGTTTGGCGTAGGGGTCGATCAGCAGTTTGTTGGGGTTGAAGCGATGGCCGTTGGCCGGGTCGTAGGGGCCGTAGACGCGATAGCCGTAGATCAACCCCGGATGGGCGTCGGGCAAGTAGCCGTGGTAGATCTCGTCGGTGTATTCGGGCAGTTCGATGCGCTCGAGTTCCACCTCGCCGGTGTCGTCGAACAGGCACAGTTCAACTTTGGTGGCATGGGCGGAAAACAGGGCGAAGTTGACGCCCAGCCCATCCCAGGTGGCGCCCAGCGGGAAGGGCAGGCCTTCGCGGATTCGCGTGGCTTCGGCACGCGGGGGAGGCGCTGCGGCTTTCTTTGGGCTGGTCATAAGTGCTCCTGCAAACTCAAAACCTATGGCGACTGGCACGCCGCCATCGCGAGCAGGCTCGCTCCCACATTTATCGGGAACGGGCCGCAAACTTTTCAACGACACAGATCCCATGTGGGAGCGAGCCTGCTCGCGATGAGGCCATAAGGCTCAATATTCATGGTGACTCTTCACAAGCCCTGTCAGGACAGTCTCAAACTGCTGGCGGTTTTCGCGCAGCCCGAGGCTTTTTCTCGGCGGTCTTTTCTCCCGGCGGGATTACTTTCGACGCCGCTACCGGCTTGGCCTTGGTTTTGGGCGCAGCGACTTTGCTCTCACCAGCCTTGCCATTGGCCGTTTTGCTGACCGGGGTTTTAATCACCGCTGCCTTGGCTGGTTTTTTGGGGGCCAGGGCTTCAGCTTCTGCCAGTTTGCGCGCCATCTCCCAGTGGCGGGCTTCCTGGCCTTCGGGTTTTCCTTCGGATTCCCAGATCTGATAGGCGAATTCGCGGATGCGTTTATCGTCGGTACTCATCGCAATGCTCCTGAACTGAACTCAAGTGTGGGTAGTTTGAATAAAGAGATTGACCGGGAAATCCCCCAGCGCGGCGCTGACCAGCAGCTCCCTGTGTTGTGTGACTGCGACGCCGGAAAAAAGTCCCTTCAGATTTTCGTCAGGGACGGTGAACGGCAATTTGACCCGGGTATCGCCCCACAGCGGCGCGTGGACCTGTGGTTCGGCACCGTTTTCCAGCAGCTCGGCACAACGTATCGGCACAATCACGATGGCGCGTTTTCCCTCCCGTTCACGGACAAAAGCCAGCACTCGATGGGCCTCGCTGCCCACCACTTCCAGGGCCTGGTAAGTGCCACGCCGAAACAGCTCGGCATTCTCGGCACGCAAACCCAGGGTGCGCGCAATCAAGGCCTGCTTGATGCGCCCGTCACGCCAGTTCAGCAACAAGTCCGACAGGTCCACCGCTTGCTGCAGTGCCTGCTGGCGGCTGGCGTAATCCACCGGGCGACGGTTGTCCGGATCGACCAGGCTGAAGTCCCAGAAATCGTTGCCCTGATACAGATCCGGCACGCCGGGTACGGTCATGCGCAGCAAGGTTTGCGCCAAACCGTTGAGTGCACCGGGCACGGCAATCGAACGGGCAGCCTTGGCCAGGGCCGTACGCAACAGCTCACCTTCGGGGCTGAACAACAGGCGCTGGATGAAGTCCTCGCACGCTTGCTCACAAGTGTCATTGGGCGCGTTCCAGTTGCTTTGCAATTTGGCTTCGCGCAGGGCCTTGCGTTGCCATTGCTTGAGGCGTTTTGCGTAGTCTTCGTGGGCGAGCGGATCATCGAAACGCAGTTGCAGAGGCCAACTGCCGAGGATCGTCTGGTACAGAATCAACTCATCGCCCGCCGACGGCACTTGATCGTCACTGCGCAGTGGCCGGGCGAGGGTGCGCCACAGACCGATCTGGTCGGCGTACCAGTCGCTGCGCTCGCTCAATACCGCCAACCGTGCCCGTGAATCTTCCCCGCGCTTGTGGTCGTGGGTGGCGCTGGCCAGCAGATTGTCCGGGAAGGTCTCGAGGCGCTCGATGCAGGCTTGATGAAAGTCGGCAACCGGCGCACTGAACCGCTGGGTGTTGAACCCCACATCGTTGCGCGAGAGCAGGACCGCCGACCGATAGAACGCGGTGTCCTCGACCGCTTTCGCCGCGGCCGGCGAAGTCAGTTGCTGGAAACGTACGCAGGCGTGCTTGAGGCGTTTGCGCTGGCGACCGGCCGGGCGCTTTCGCCAGGGTTCACCGCCGAGCCAGCCGGCCAGGCAGTCGAGTACCGGCCAGTCTGCCTCGCCCAGGGTTTGCCGGGCGCCGGCCATGGCCTGCTGGAAAAACACCTCGTCCTGGGCTGACCGGCCAAGGGGGCTGATGT
The DNA here is from genome assembly GCF_019956375.1 of Pseudomonas sp. GL-R-19. NCBI lineage: Bacteria > Pseudomonadati > Pseudomonadota > Gammaproteobacteria > Pseudomonadales > Pseudomonadaceae > Pseudomonas > Pseudomonas sp. GL-R-19. The sequence goes on from NZ_JAHBDJ010000002.1 coordinate 63,137, forward strand.
AGGTGCGGTACACCGGGAAATGCACGATCAACGCCTGCAAGGCCCGGCGAATGGCGCCGAGGGTCAGGTCGCGGGTCATGAGATTGTCCCGGGCCACTTGCAGCAAGGCCTGGGCGACGCTTTCGCAATCCCCGGCGAGGGAGCCATTGAGGATTTGCTGACGGGCCAGTTGTGCTTCCCGGGAGAAGTCGGCGGATCGCTCGCTGTGACGCTTCCAGCGCTCGGCCAGTGCCTGCGCACCCCTGGGGTCGGTTTGCAGCAGTGACAGCTGGTTCATGAATTCGTAGCCAGTGGTGCCATCCACCGACCAGTCACGAGGCAGGCTTTCGCCCTCGCCGAGGATCTTTTCGACATAGATGGGCAGGTGGCGCCCCGCGGACAGGCCGTCGACCCGACGGCGCAATTTTCGGCAGTAGCCCCGCGGGTCGGCAAGGCCGTCGATATGGTCGATGCGCAACCCGTCGATCAGTCCTTCAGCCACCAGTTGGAAGATCTTCGCGTGGGTGGCTTCGAACACGGTGGGACGCTCGACGCGCAGCCCAGCGAGTTCATTGATATCAAAGAAGCGCCGCCAGTTGATGTCATCGGCGGCGGTGCGCCAACTGGCCAGGCGGTAGCTCTGGCGCTCCAGCAGGTTGTGCAGGCGCTGGAAGCCTTCGCCGGTCACTGAGTCGTAGTTTTTCAGGTGCTGGTCAATGGCTTGGGCAATGGCCGGATCGCCGACCAGGTCGCGTAGTTCTGCTTTCAGCGGTCGCGCCAGGCTGTGGGCATCGGTCTGGTAGCTCAGGGTGCTGAAGCGATCGGCCAGGGATTTGAGTTGTTCGGCCTGTTGCGTCTCGAGCGGCGCATCGACCTTGAGTAGCTCGCCGTAATCCCAGGGACAAATGGGAAAGCGGTGTTCGTAGTACTCGACATGAAAGCTTCCGTGCCAGGCATCGAAGCGCAGGGGCAGGGTGCCGTCCTGCAACGCGACGCCATAGTCGCTGCCCAGAAACGGCAGGAGCAACTGGCCCTCCATCAACGGATCGGGCGAGTGCCACTGGATGTCGAAAAACTCGCCGTAGGGGCTCAGACGCCCCCACTCCAGCAAATCCAGCCACCAGGGATTATCACTGCCGCCGACCGCCATGTGGTTGGAGACAATATCGAGGATCAACCCCATATCGTGCCCGTGCAGGGCATCGACCAGACTGCGCAGCGCCGTCTCACCGCCCAGCTCCGGATTGACCCTTGTCGGGTCCACCACGTCATAGCCGTGCATCGACCCGGCGCGCGCGCGCAACAGTGGGGAGGCGTAGACATGGCTGATGCCGAGACGGGCGAAATACGGCACCAGTGGCACTGCATCTTCCAGCGTGAAGCCTTTATGAAATTGCAGGCGCAACGTGGCGCGCAGTGGTCGGCTTGGCACTTGAGTCATCGATCACGCTCGGCCGCCTGAAGTCGCGCACAGGCGAGCAGTTCCAGACGCCGCGCGGCATCCGCTCCATCGAGCAGGGCCTCACTGTATCCGGGCAAGCGCCGCGACCAGTTCGGGTGAGTATCGATGGTGCCCGGCAGATTGGCCTGTTGTTCCACGCCAAGGGCATCTTCCAGTGGCAGCAGCACCAACGGCGAGCGGGTATGGCCGAGGAAGCGCACGCTGGCATCGAGCACCTGGTCGGTTTCGTGGGACTCTTCGCGGAAGTTCTGCGGGTCCTGGCTCAACGCCCGGCGCAGGCCCTCACGCTCGCGCTCGCGGTGCTGGCGCCATTCGATTTCAGTGCTGGCATCGATCATGCCGAGCCGGGCGTTCCAGTCGATATCGCGGCCATGCCACCAGCCGTTGAGGGTGGGCAGGTCATGGGTGCTGGTGGTCGCCAGGGCGTTGTCCGGCCAATCGAGGATCGGCTTGAAGTGCGTGTTGTCCTGTTCGAACAGCAACACCCGCATGCCGAGTATCGAACGTGCGATGAGTTTTTCCCGCAGGCCGTCCGGCACGGTACCGAGGTCTTCACCGAGGACGATGGCCTGGTGACGATGGGATTCCAGGGTCAGCAGACGCAGCAGATCGTCCACCGGGTAATACAGGTAGGCGCCGTCGGCCGGCGGCGAGCCGTTGGGGATCACCCACAAACGCTGCAGCCCCATGACGTGATCGATGCGCAGGCCACCGCAATGGGCGAAATTGGCCCGCAGCATTTCGATGAAGGCACGGAAACCATTGCGTACCAGGCCTTCGGGGGAGAACGCGGAAATCCCCCAGCCCTGGCCGCTGCGGTTGAGAATGTCCGGCGGCGCCCCGACGGTGAGGGCGGCGAGCAGTTCGTCCTGGCGGCTCCAGGCCTGGCTGCCGCCGCCATCGGCACCGACGGCGAGGTCGGCAATCAGGCCGATGCTCATGCCGCTGGCGCGGGCGGCGGTTTGCGCGCGCTCCAGGCAGCGCGTGATCAGCCACTGGCAGAAGGCGAAGAAGCCGATGCGCCCGGCATTTTCTTCGGCGAATGCCGCCAGTTCGGCGCTGCGCGGGTTGCGCCAGGGTTCGGGCCACAGCCGCCAGTCGAGGTGTTCACCGCGGGCGGCGCGCGCCTCCTGGATGGCTTCGAAGCGACAGTGGTTTTCCAGCGCTTCGCCCGCGGCGTGGCGAAAACTGCTGAAGTCTTCGTGCAACGGATGTTCACCCTGGACGAAGCCTTCGTACAGCGACTGCAGCAGCCGATACTTGGCTTCGGCGGCGGCCGGCCAGTCAATCAGCGGACGTTCTTCCAGCGCCTTGAGTTCAATGGCCAGGCCGGTTGCATCGATGGCGGTACGCAGGGCGCGTTCGCCGAGAATGGTGCCGGGGGCACAGTAAAGGCTATTGAGAAACAAACGGCTGGACGGCGAATACGGGCTATAGCGTTGGGTGTCACTGGAAAACATCGCATGCAACGGGCTGATCGCCAGCGCCTCGGCGCCACGCTCGCCGGCCACCCGGGCGAGGTCTTCCAGCGCCTGAGTGTCACCAAACCCGCCATCGCCGGGGCGGCGCAATCCGTACAACTGCACGCTCAGGCCCCAGGCACGAGGAATGGGGTTATCCACGGCGTCGGCCACGCTGTAACAACGGGACGGGGCCACCGCCAGAGTGAAAGTTTGTCCGTCGATGCTGACCTGTTGATAGCCGACCGGTACCAGCCCCGGCAGCACCGCGTTGGCGTCCAGTTTCAGGTTGAGCCGCGAACCGTCTTCGAGGTGGATTTCGCAAGGGGTCTGGGGCTCGAAATAACGCGCCAGGTCCAGGCCCATCCCCACATCGGCGGTGATCAATGGCGGCAAGTGATGGGTCTGTTGCGCCGTTTGCAATTCCAGCAGGCTGGCGTCGATTTCCTGGGCACTGCCGGCCGGGTGGCCAAGGCCGCTCAGCACGTTGCGCAACACTGAAGGCGCGACTTTTTGCGGGCGACCGTTGGCGTCGATCCAGTCGACCGCGAGGCCGGCACGGCTGGCCAGGATTTCCAGTTGCGCATCACTCATGGACGCTCTCCATACGGGGGTAGCAAAGGGGCTGCGGCGGCGAGGCTGACGAGCGCGCAATACGGGGCAAGGGTGCCTTGGTCCAGAAGGCCGGCGCTCTCTGGCGGGTATTCGAACAACCGCGCGGCACCGGTCTGTGAGGTGTGGCCTACGGGCCTGTCGCTGAGGTTCAGGTCAATGCGCAGTTGGCTGCCATCGCCCAATCGCCAGGCTGCACTGACCGCGCCTTCGCCCAGCACGTCGGCGCCCAGTGCCTGGGTGCCCGGCAAGTGCGGGACGATGAGCCGGTGCCGGATCTGCAACAGTCGGCAGTACAGGTCGTGCATCTCGCTGTGGCCGATCGAGGGCAGGACAGGGCGGGACGCTGCAAATGTCTGCGGATCGTTCGGGTCCGGAATGTGTTCGCGTTGACGCGGGTCCGCAAACGCGCTGAACGCCGCGAACTCGTTGCGCCGGCCATCGCGTACCTGTATTGCCAATTCACCGTGATGGCTGGTGAAAAACAGGAAGGGTTGTTCGACGGCAAACTCGTCACCCATGAACAGCAATGGAATCATCGGCGACAGCAGCAGCAACACCGTGGCGGCCCGCAGCGCTTGCGGGTGGGCAAGTTGATGCAGGCGCTCGCCGAACGCCCGATTGCCGATCTGGTCATGGTTCTGCAAAAACAGGATGAAGGCGTTGGGCGGCAAATGCCCGCTGGGCTCACCGCGCGCCACACCATGGCGGTTGAGATGGCCCTGGAATACGAAACCCTGGCTCAGGCAGCGCGCCAGTTGTTCGGTGGGGTTTTGCGCGTAGTCGGCGTAATAGGCGTCGGTTTCGCCGGTCAGCAATACGTGCAGGGCGTTGTGGCCGTCATCATTCCATTGCGCGTCGTAACCCTGTTCGAGCAGGCTGGCCTGGTTGTGTTCGTTCTCGACCATCAGCCAGACATGCCGCGCCGGTCCCGTCTGCTGGCGCACCCGTCGCGCCAGTTCCTGAAGAAAATCCGGGTCTTCGATGGCGTGCACCGCGTCCAGGCGCAATCCGTCGAATCGGTATTCCAGCAGCCACATCAAGGCGTTTTCGATGAAGAAGTCCCGTACTTCGCGACGGCGCAAGTCGATGGCTGCGCCCCAGGGCGTGTGTCGGTCTTCGCGAAAGAAAGCACTGGCATAACGATGCAGGTAATTGCCATCCGGGCCGAAGTGGTTGTAGACCACGTCGAGAATCACCGCCAGACCGTGGCCGTGGGCGGTGTCGATCAAGTGCTTGAGCTGCTCGGGTGAGCCGTATGACGCCTGGGGCGCGTAGGGCAGGACGCCGTCATAGCCCCAATTGCGCTCACCGGGAAACTGCGCGATGGGCATCAGTTCGATCGCGGTGACACCCAGTTCGACCAGGCGTGCCAGATGCTGCTCGACGGCAGTGAAGCCGCCGAGCGCACCGACGTGCAACTCATATATCACCGCTTCGTTCCACGGTCGTCCCAGCCAGGTACTGTGTTGCCACGCATAGGCCAACGGATCGACCACCACGCTGGGCTGGTCAATGCCGCCGGCCTGAGCGCGGGAGGCGGGGTCGGGCACTTCCAGTTCGCCGTCGATGCTGTAGCGGTAACGCGTGCCTGCCGGGCATCGGGTGTTGCTCACGAACCAGCCGTCGGCCTGGGGCAGCAACGGCAAGGACTGTCCATTTTCCAGTTCGACACTGACGTAGAACGCATCTGGCGCCCACAACGCAAATCGCGTGTGCTCTGCGTCCAGCATGATTGCGCCGTGAGGCCAGGTCTCAAGGGTCCTTAACGGCATCTTGAAAGCCTCTTACTGTTTGTTCGATTTCCCCAACGCTTTCGCCACAAGCCGTTCATAGAGTTCGGCGTAGGGTTCGACCGCCTTGCACCAGTTGAACGGCGCGGCCATGGCCCGGCAGCGCATGGCGTGCAGCAGGTCGGGAAAGGCGAAAACCTTGAATGCGCGACTCAGGGCTTCCTGATAGCTCTGCACCGTGGATTCATCGAACAGGAAACCGGTCACGCCGTTCTCGATGGTGTCGGCCAGGCCACCGGTATTGCGTGCCACCGGTAACGAGCCGAAGCGCTGGGCGTACATCTGGCTCAGGCCGCACGGCTCGTAACGCGACGGCATCAGCAGGAAGTCGCTGCCGGCGAACATGCGCCGGGCGTCGGTTTCGTTGAAGCCGATGCGCACGCCGATCTGCCCGGGGAAACGCAGGGCCAGTTCACGCATGGCCTGTTCTTCTTCCGGCTCGCCGCGACCGATGATCGCGATCTGTCCGCCGTTTTTGACGATGTATTCAGAGACCGCCTCGGTGAGGTCCAGGCCTTTCTGATAAACCAGCCGCGAGACCACTGCAAACAGTGGGCCTTCGGAATGTTCCAGGCCGAACAGCTCGCGGACATGAGCAGCGTTCACGGCCTTGCCCTCCCAGTCGCCGATGCTGAACGGGCAGAACAGGTGCGGATCGGTCGCCGCATCCCAGCTTTCATCGATGCCGTTGGGAATCCCGCTGAGCAGGCCTTGCTGGGTCTTGGCGGCGAGAAAACCGTCGAGACCGCAGCCGAAATCCGGGGTGGTGATTTCCTGGGCGTAGGTCGCGCTGACCGTGGTGATGTGGCTCGAATAGGCCATGCCGGCCTTGAGGAACGACATCTTGCCGTAGAACTCCATGCCTTCTTGCTGCAGCGCGTGATGGGGGATGCCCAATTCGGGGCACGAACCCAGGCTGGTCACGCCCTGGTACGCCAGGTTGTGGATGGTGAACAGGGTGGGCGTGCGCTGTCCACGCCAGTGCATATAAGCAGGGGCCAGACCGGCCGGCCAGTCATGGGCGTGCACCAGGTCCGGGCACCAGTGGATTTGCGCGAGGTTGGCGGCAATATCGGCCGCCGCCAGGCCCAGGCGGGCGAAACGGATATGGTTGTCCGGCCAGTCGCGGCCGTTGTTGGCGCCGTAGGGCGAACCTTCGCGCTCGTAGAGTTCGGGGCAGATCAGTACGTATATGACCAACCCGTCGGGCATGTCCATGCGCCCGATCTTGCACGGTGGCAACGCAGCATGACCGCCAAGCTCACCGATGATATGGATGGGGTTCTCGCTGTGCAGCACCTGCGGGTAACCCGGGATCAACACCCGCACATCGTGCAGATGGGCCATGGCCCGCGGCAGCGCCGCGGAAACGTCGCCCAGGCCGCCGGTTTTCACCAGGTCGGCGATTTCCGAGGTGACGAACAAGACTTTTTTACGGTTCGGATTCCGGTTGGCTACCGGGGTCAGCGTCCGGGTGCCAGGAACGCTGACGGGTTGGGTGTTTGCGGCAGTTACGGCGCTCGACTCACCAACCTGATGAGCACGCTCTCCCTGTATTTCCATAGCCGTACTGGTCATATGAATCTCCCGTGTTGTTGATCTAATTCTTAGGTCTGGCAAACGGTGTTCCATGGCCAATTTCCGTGGCCGGGCGCAAACGCGCTACGCATCGGTGAGCAAGCGCTGCCCAATGCGCTGAAGCAGAATGGGTGAATGAGCCACTGCAAAGATTGCACCAGTCGCAACGCACCGTCTTTTCAGAGGACCGATCGGGATTGGAAAAAGTTTCGACTATTTTTCCACTTTGTGACCGGTCGGTTTCGTCTCGAGAAAATGAGTCTAGGCCAGAACTTAGAGCGGTGAAGGCCGGATGGCAAAATTGTTCGACAATCGGTTTGTAGCGGTACGGACGTGCCTGGTCGAGGTGCAAATGCCCCGACGAAGTGCATGTTTTTTTGCGTTTTGGCCGCAAAAAGTCACGGGGCCGTCACATAAATGTGCGCTACGTTTTGGTGGTGGTGCACTGTTAAGGTGCAGTCTGGCCAGTCCCGCATTTGGCCGAACCACTGCCTTACTGCCCACCTTGGTGCCTTGTTATAGTTCGGGCCTCATTTTTGCCCGCAAAAGGATCACTGGCATGTCTCGGTACAGCGCGTTCAACGTCGAACTGGTCGATAAAATCGCCCATGTGCAGATCAACCGCCCGGAGAAGATCAACTCGATGAACGCTGCGTTCTGGAGCGAGATCGTCGAGATCTTCCAGTGGATCGACGACACCGATGAAGTGCGCGTGGTGATTCTCAGCGGCGCAGGCAAGCATTTCTCCTCGGGTATCGACCTGATGATGCTGGCGGGCGTGGCCAATGAACTGGGCAAGGACGTCGGACGCAATGCGCGCCTGTTGCGGCGCAAGATCCTCACCCTGCAAGCGTCGTTCAATGCCGTCGATAACTGCCGCAAACCGGTGCTTGCGGCGATTCAGGGTTACTGCCTGGGTGGCGCCATCGACCTGATTGCCGCGTGCGACATGCGTTATGCCGCCGAGGACGCACAGTTTTCGATCAAGGAAATCGACATCGGCATGGCCGCCGACGTCGGCACGTTGCAACGCTTGCCGCGGATCATCGGTGACGGCATGCTGCGCGAACTGGCTTACACTGGTCGCACGTTTGGCGCCGACGAGGCGCGGAGCATGGGCCTGGTCAATCGCGTCTACAGCGACAACGCCAGCCTGCTCGACGGCGTCATGGGCATTGCCCGCGAAATCGCCGGCAAGTCGCCGATCGCTGTCACCGGCACCAAAGAGATGATCGGCTACATGCGCGACCATCGCATCGATGACGGCCTCGAATACATCGCTACCTGGAACGCCGCCATGCTGCAATCCACCGATCTGCGCGTGGCCATGGCCGCCCATATGAGCAAACAGAAACCCGAATTTCTGGATTGATTAACCATGATTCCTCGCTGGACCACTGCAGTACTGGACACCGACCAACCCGGCGGCTGGGCTGTCGCGCGCAGCCCCGAAGGTTTTCTGTTCGATGACAATGGCGCGCTGTTTGCGCGCGAATGGCTCAAGCGCCAGGATTTGCCGATTCTCGCCGAGCATGGCATCGGTCATCTCGATGGCGAGCCGGTCTATCTGCTGGAGCTGCGCAGTCAAAGCGAAGTGCCGGGCTGCAACTGGAAAGGCCTGCGGGCGTTCATGCTGGAGGGTGATCACACGCTCTACAAGGTGCTTGGTTACGCCGCGCAGATCGGTACCTGGGCCCGTGAACATCGCTTTTGCGGTAACTGCGGCCAGGCCATGACTCAGGTGCCGCGCGAACGGGCAATGTATTGCCAGCCGTGCGAACTGCGCAGCTATCCACGGATTTCACCGAGCATGATCGTGCTGGTGACCCGCGGCGACGAGATTCTGCTGGGGCGTTCGCCGCGCTTTGTGCCGGGTGTCTACAGCACCCTGGCCGGGTTTGCCGAGCCGGGCGAATCGGCCGAGGACTGCCTGATTCGCGAAGTTCGCGAAGAGGTGAGCATCGAGGTCAGGAACATCCAGTACATGGGCAGCCAGTGCTGGCCGTTCCCGCACTCGATGATGCTCGGCTTTCATGCCGAATACGCCGGCGGCGAGATCGTCTGTCAGGAAGACGAGATCGAGGACGCCCAGTGGTTCAACGTGCACGAGCTGCCGCCGTTGCCGGCGTCACGCTCGATTGCCCGTTACCTGATCGACCTCTATGTGGCGCGGCGTTTAGGCCACGCTGAACCAGTGCTGCCAGGCTAGGCGCACGGTCAGGCCCAGCACCACGGTGATGAACACCGGGCGAATGAATTTCGCACCGCCGCTGATGGCGGTGCGGGCGCCGAAGAAGGCGCCGACCATCAACGACGAGCCCATGCACAGGCCAATGATCCAGTCCACCTGACCGGAAAAGATGAAGATCGACAGCGCTGCCGCGTTGCTGACGAAGTTCATGCTGCGCGCCACACCGCTGGCTTTCACCAGGTCGATGGGGTAGAGCAGCAGGCTGCTCACGGTCCAGAACGCGCCCGTGCCGGGACCGGCCACGCCGTCATAGAAGCCGAGGCTGAAGCCTTGGGTCGACTGCCACTTTTTCTTGATCGGTGCATCGCTGTCCACTGGCGCTTTCGGCGTGCCGCCAAACAAAAGATATACGCCACAGGCGAAGACGATCACCGGCAGCATTTTGTTCAGCCATTCCGCCGGCAGGTAATGCGCGACCACGGCACCGGTCAGCGCGCCGACCAGGGTGCCGATGATGGCGTGCATCCATTGCGCGGGATGGAACAGCTTGCGGCGGTAGAAGGTGAAACTGGCAACCGCCGAACCGAAGGTCGAGCTGAGCTTGTTGGTGCCCAGCACCAGGTGCGGCGGCAGGCCGGCAGTCAGCAAAGCCGGAGTGGTCAACAGACCACCGCCACCGGCGATGGCGTCGATGAAACCGGCAACAAAAGCGACAAGGGCCAGGATGGCCAGGGTGGAGAGGTCAACGCTGAGTTCGAAAGGCATGGGATCGGCTTATTCGGCGGGTGCAGGAAGGACTGCGGGGAAGGGGCGACATCTTACCCACCCGAACAACACAAAACCAATGTAGGAGCGAGCCTGCTCGCGATGGCGTCATCACATTCAACATTCATGTTGACCGGTAGATCGCTATCGCGAGCAGGCTCGCTCCTACAGTTTGATCAGTGTTTACAGGTCAAGATCCGACAGGCCCGGATGATCGTCAGGACGACGCCCCAGCGGCCAGTGAAACTTGCGCTCGCTTTCCTTGATCGGCAAGTCGTTGATGCAAGCGAAGCGGCGGGCCATCAGGCCGTCCTCGTTGAACTCCCAGTTTTCGTTGCCGTAGGAGCGGAACCAGTTGCCCGAGTCGTCGTGCCATTCATAGGCGTAACGCACCGCAATGCGGTTGCCGGTAAAGGCCCAGAGTTCCTTGATCAGCCGATAATCCAGCTCCTTGGCCCATTTGCGGGTCAGGAAAGCTTTGGCCTCTTCGCGGTTGTGGGCGAACTCGGCGCGATTGCGCCATTGAGTGTCCAGGGTGTAGGCCAGGGACACGCGCTCGGGGTCGCGGGAGTTCCAGCCGTCTTCAGCCAGGCGAATTTTTTCAATGGCCGATTCACGGGTGAAAGGGGGTAATGGCGGACGAACTTCGGCATTAGACATTTCAAGTCTCCGTATCAAGTTAAAGTTCAAACATCGGGTCGAGCTCGGTCAAGTTGCTACAGGTCCAACAACTTTCGCGCCATGCATTGCGCATTATCGGCGGCACTGTGATCGCCCATTACAAGCGCCACGGTAATGGCACCATCGATCAGGATCAGCAGTTGTCTGGCCAGCATCTGCGGATCCTCGGCGCCATATTCGGTACACAGCTCGCACACGTAGTCGAGCAGCTTCTGTTTATGCTCTTTGGCGACCAGGCGCACCGGGTCTTGCGGGTCGCCGGTCTCGCCACTGGTGTTGATGAAGGCGCAACCGCGGAAGCCATCGGAAGCGAACCACGATTTGAGTACGGTAAACAGGTTGAGCAGTCGCTCGGCCGGGGTTTGTGCCCGGCCGACTTCGCCTCTGTACCAGCGCATCCAGCGCTGGTCGCGGCGTTGCAGGGCGGCTACAACCAGATCGTCCTTGTTGGCGAAGTAGCGGTAAATGCTCTTTCTGGAGACGCCGGCGGTTTTCACCAGAAGATCCATGCCAGTGGTGGCAATGCCACTTTTGTAGATCAGCTTTTCGGTGACATCCAGAATGATGTTGCGTGTGTCATTGCTAGTGTTTTCGTTCATGTCGCTGACAGTAGAACGATCGTTCTCCTTGGTCAATCGATGTTTTTGTAGCGCCTGATAAATGGTCTTCGCGAGCAGGCTCGCTCCCACATTGAAATGCATTCTTCTGTGGGAGCGAGCCTGCTCGCGAAGGGGATATTACAGACAGTAACAAGACCCGAACCTTTGCATGGTGTAAGCTCTGGGGCTCTTCGGATTCGACCCATTTGCGAGCCCTATGCCGTTGCTTTTCAAACGTTCCCTGCTGCCCAAACTGCGCAGTTTTCCGCTGACGGCCGATGCCGTCGGCATCCTCTCTGGTGCTGCCGAATTCCGTCGTTGCCTGCTGGAGAAAATCGCCAGCGCGACCCGGCGCATCTACATCGTTGCGCTGTACCTGCAACAGGATGAAGCCGGCCAGGAAATTCTCGATGCCTTGCACGCGGCCAAGCTGGCGCGTCCGGAACTGGACGTAGTGGTGGTCGTCGACTGGCTGCGAGCACAGCGCGGCCTGATCGGTGCCGGCAAGCAACCGGGCAACTCCGCCTGGTATCAGGAAATGACCCGCACCCATGCCAGCGAGGTGCCGATCTACGGCGTCCCGGTACAAACCCGCGAACTGTTCGGCGTGTTGCACCTCAAAGGCTTCGTGATCGATGACTGCGTGATCTACAGCGGCGCGAGCCTGAACAACGTCTATCTGCACAAGTTCGACAAGTACCGCTACGACCGCTATCACCTGCTGCACAATCGTGATCTGGCCGATTCGATGCAGCACCTGGTGCAGCACGGCCTGGTGGCTTCCAAGGCGGTGCACCGCCTCGACCTGCCGAACCTGCCAACCACCCGCAGCCTGCGCCATGACATCGGCGACCTGCGCAGCCGTCTCAAGCACGCGGCGTACGACACTTCGCGGGGCACCACCGACAGGAGCGGTTTGTCGGTCAGCCCCTTGCTCGGCGTCGGCAAGAACAATCCGCTGAACCGGGTGATCTGCGAACTGATCGCCAGCGCCCAGCAGCAACTGACCATTTGCACACCGTACTTCAACCTGCCGCTAGCGATCATCCGCGAGATCAACCGCGCGCTGGCCCGTGGGGTGAAGATCGACATTGTGGTCGGCGACAAGACGGCCAACGATTTCTACATTCCGCCGAGCGAACCGTTCCGGGTTATTTCAGCGCTGCCGTACCTGTACGAAATCAGCTTGCGCCGGTTTGCCAAACGGCATCAGCGCGACATCGACAGCGGCCAGTTGAACCTGCACCTGTGGCGTGATGGCGACAACACCTATCACCTCAAGGGCATGTGGATCGACCGGCGCTATACCTTGCTGACCGGCAACAACCTCAACCCGCGGGCGTTTCGACTCGATCTGGAAAACGCCTTGTTGATCGATGATCCCCATGGCGAACTACTGGAGCCGCGTCGCCAAGAGCTTACTGCGATCTTCCAGCACACCTCGCGTATTGAGCATTTCCAGAACCTGGAAACCCTCGCCGAGTACCCGGTGGGTGTGGCCAGGTTCCTCAAGCGCGTGAGTCGTGTGCGGATCGAGCGCTTGCTCTATCGCATCTTGTGAATCTGCGCGGGCTTCAGAAAAGCAATCGTCGGATCGCCGCCCGGAGCAAGCTCGCTCCCACAAAATCAGCGTCGAAACACAGTGCTGTGATCGACGCAAAACCCTTGTAGGAGCTGGCTTGCCAGCGAAGGCGGCTGTGCAGGCGACATCGCTGTTGAATGTGCCGGCCACTTCGCTGGCAAGCCAGCTCCCACAAGGGACACTCGCCGGGCGGGTGGTTTCGGCTAATATGCCCCCCACTCGAACAAGAACAGGGCTTGCCGCGATCCATGTCGGAAAAAGACACCATCTCCATTCAACTGGTGCGTGAAGCACTGTTGCAAAGCTGCGCGCCGGGAATCGCCACGGACGAGGTGTTGATCAAGGTTGGCATCGACCCGCTGCTGTTGGGCAACACCGGCGCCCGCGTTCCGGCCACGGCTTATGCGCGCCTGTGGCGGCTGCTGGCACGGCGCGGGGACGATGAGTTTTTTGGCATGGACCCACGCAAACTTAAATCCGGCAGCTTTGCCTTCCTGTGTCGCAGCGCTATGCTCCAGCCCAACGTCGCGGCGGGATTGTCCAGCGGCCTGGCGTTTCTGTCGTTGATGCTCGAAGGCTTGCCGGCACAGCTGGTGCGCCAGCAGAGCCTGGCGGAAATCGTCCTGCTGGAGGACGACAAGGAACCGCGCCGGGCCTTCACCTATTTCACGTACTGGATGATCGTGCATGGCGTGGCCTGCTGGCTGGCAGGGCGGCGGATCCCAATCCTGGCCATCGAACTGCGCTGTGCGAAACCGCACTTCTGCGATGACTATCAGGTGATGTTTTCCGAGAACCTGCGTTTCGACCGTCCGCGCACGCGGATGATTTTCTCCGCCGATTGCCTGGATTTGCCAATCAAGCGCAGCCCTGAAGAACTCACGCGATTCCTGGCCCATGCGCCGGCGAACATTCTGGTCAAGTACCGCGATCCGCAGAGCCTGGCCAGTCGCATCAAACACGATCTACGCCATCTGCCGGCCGAACACTGGCCGGAAACCGAAGTCCTGGCGCAGCGCCTGTGCATGTCGGCATCAACCCTGCGCCGCCGACTGGCCGAAGAAGGGCAAACCTATCAAGGTCTCAAGGACGGCGTGCGCAAGGAACTGGCGATTGTGTGGCTGGCCGAGCCCGCGATCAGCTTCAGCGAAATCGCCACGCGGCTGGGGTTCGCAGACGTCAGTTCATTCTACAAGGCGTTTCGCAAGTGGTCGGGATCGAATCCTGGGCATTACCGTAGCCTGATTCTCAATGACGCCGAGTGAATTCAGCGGCGCGACCACCATTCTTCACCGGTGATTTCCCAGACTTCCAACGGGAAGATCCCGCCGACAAAGCGGCCTTCATCCGTACGAATCAAGCGCATGCCTGTGCGTTCGGAGAGTCTGCGCGAGCTGATGTTCGGTGTCGCTTTTGGCACCCGCAGCACGGTGCGCCCCAACGCGTTGAACCAGTGCTCGGTGACCGCGGCGCTGGCTTCTGTCATCAGTCCCTGACCCTGCCACTTCGGACCGAGCCAGAATCCACGATTGTTGTCCTGTTCATTCATCAGGCTGATGCTGCCGATCAATTGCTCCGGCGCCGATTTCAGACGGATCGACCAATGCCATTGCTCACCACGGGCGACGGCTGGCAGGGCATTGTCACGCAGGTACGTCAACGCACCATCGGCCGGATAGGGCCAGGGCACCAAAGCGTTGAGGTAACGCACTACCTCCCAGTGGGGGAACTGTTGCTGGATGGCATCGGCGTCGGCCAGCTCCAGCGGGCGCAGGATCAGGCGCTCGGTGTAGAGCGTGGGGGTGGTTTCCATGGCGGGTGCTGCTCCTTGAGTCAGGCTTTAACGGCTGCCAGTAGTCGATCCCGGTAGTTTGAGTGTGCCACTGTCCACGAAACGCATTGTGTTGAACACCCCACCCGAGAGCTTGCCGTGCAGGATGTAGGGCATGTTGTTAAGCGACTTCATCCGGCTGATGCCATAGGTCTGGCGGATCACCGAAAGTGCCGAAACGCTGACCGGCACGCTCACGACGGTGTCGGAAAAACGCCCGATCGAGCCACTCTCATCGGTGACGCCAGAGGCGAAGGGTTGGCCGTTGATGTCCAGGTCCAGCGCAACGCCGCTGTAGACGAGGGTGGTGTCATTGGGGTTCTGCACGCGGATTTTCACGGTAAAGCGCACTTCCATGCCCTCGCCTTGCAGGGGCTCGATGCCCACGACGTTGACTTTCAACGGGTCTCGATTGGGCAGTGAGGAACAGGCGCTCAGGCAGAGCAGGAGGGAAATCAGGACCGCGTGAACGCTGCGCATGGTCGTGCTCTCATCTGAAAAAGGGCTAGCGGATTGACTGTGCGACCACCGTAGCCTTTGCGGGTTCATCCCTGGCAGGTCACATCGGGGTTCTGCATCACTTGAAGCACTGAGGCCTGCGGATCGGATTCGTCCTCTTCCAGTTCGATGAATTCCTCGGGCAGGACGATATTAAGAACGATAGCGCACAGCGCGCCGACGGTGATGGGCGATTCGAAAATGTTGTGCAGGGCCTCGGGCAGTTCACGCAAGACTTCCGGCACCGCCACCACCCCCAGGCCCATGCCGAGGGAAATCGCCACGATCAGCATGTTGCGCCGATGCAGGCCGGCCTCGGCGAGAATCTTGATTCCGGCCACGGCAAAAGAACCGCCAAGTCAGTGGCTTACAGTCGTGGAGCGAACACCTCGCCCACGCTGCGGCGTTTGGCGTGCAGCTGGCTGGCCTGGATCAGTTGTTCGAGGTCTTCGGGCGTGACGTCATAGAACGCCTCCATGTCAGCCAGCGCCAGTTTCAGGTCTTCGGCGGTGATGGCCTGACTGTCGACTGGCGGGTGATCGGCAGGAATCCTGGCCACCGGTTCGCTGGCACTCTTGGGGTAACGAACGCGGGTCAGGTTGTTGAAGGCCAGGGCGCAGAGCAGCATCGTCGCCCCGCTGAGCATCACCGGTTCAATGGCTCTCCAGTCCATGGCAATGGTTGCCGGATCGGCCAGCACCAGGGTCAGGGCCAATGCACCGGCCGGTGGGTGCAGGCACCGCAGCCAGCACATCAGGATCAACGCCATGCCCGCGGCCAGGCAAGCGCTGCCGAGGGTTCGGCCCAACACATGGGCCACCAGCAAGGCAATCACCCCGGCGCTCAAGTAGCCGCCGAGAATCGACCAGGGTTGCGCGAGCGCGCCCGAAGATACGGCAAACAACAGCACCGCCGACGCCCCCAGCGGGCCAATCAGGTGCTGGGCCACCTCAATGCCGAAAACCTGGCTACAGAGCCACACGCTCATCAGTGTCCCCAAGGCCATGCCGATGGCGGCGCGGCTCCATTCGGTGGGGCGGGTGTTGATGGCGGCGGGCAACCAGCGAGCAAGCATTCCGAGAAAAACTCCGGCAGAAAAATCGAGGCAAAAAAAAGGGCTTGGCTGGGAAGCCCAGAAAGCCCTTGAAGGTGTTCCAACTGTTGGGGGAGGAACGCGCACAGTGTGCCGTTCAATCCAGCTACTGACAAATTCATATTAATGAGCTTTCAGTGCATTAATTTTGCTGTAAAGGCGCTCGACGGCCGCTCATGAAACACAGCAGCCCGCCCAATGCTGCGAGAGTGCTCAAGGCATAGAACATCGTTGGTGCGGGCGTGTGCATCAGCAGAATGCCGCTGATCACCGGACTCAGGGCGCCACCGAGCGCGGCCAGGTTTTGCGCGCCGTAATAACTGCCACGTAGTT
Organism: Pseudomonas sp. GL-R-19; assembly: GCF_019956375.1. NCBI lineage: Bacteria > Pseudomonadati > Pseudomonadota > Gammaproteobacteria > Pseudomonadales > Pseudomonadaceae > Pseudomonas > Pseudomonas sp. GL-R-19. The sequence continues at coordinate 79,594 of NZ_JAHBDJ010000002.1, forward strand.
CTTCCGGGGCCAGGGTGTCGACGAACAGGAACTCGGCCGGGTAAATGATCATTTCGCCGAGGGTGAAAATGAACATCGCCACGCACCAGCTCACCAGGCTATCGGCCAGGCTGAAACCGATCAGGCCCAGGATGAACAGGCCCGTGCCGGCCACAATCCACTGACGCAGTTGCTCGCGCTTGAGAAAACGTCCGATCTGATATTGCAGGAGGATCACGCTGAGGGCATTGCAGGCCAGCAGGGCGGCCATGACGTCCATGGTGTTTTTCGAATCGCTGGTCACCAGCAAGTACTGCGACAGATAAAACGTGAAGCGCCCGTGCACCACGGTGCTGAGCAGGCAACCGGCGGTGAACATGATCAGCGTGCGGTCGTTTTTCAGGGTGATCAGGGTTTTGAGGAAGCTCTGCGCCTGACCGGTGACAGACGAACGTGCCGGGTCCTTCGCGATCCCGGTCATCAGGAAAATACTGAAAAAAGCGATGGCCGCTGCGATCAGGAATGGCGCACTGGTATACAGGCCGGCGATCATCACGCCGAGCATCGGGCCGACGGCGTAGCCAATGTTGGTCAAGGTATAGCTCAAGGAAAACGCCTTGGCGCGCTGACCCACAGGCAGGTTTTCACTGAGAATCGCTTTCGAGCCGATCAGAAACAGCACCGACGCGGTTTCGGTGACGATCAGGGCCATCGTGGTCAGGTAAAGATTTTCGGCGAATGTCAGCAGCATCAGGCCGATGGCGCTGGAAAGCATGGCGAGGATCAGCAGCCGGCGTTTTTCGAAGCGATCGATGATGTAGCCGCCGTACAGGGAGAGCAGGGTGGCGACGAACACCGCAATGCCGAGCAGCAAGCCAACGTCCTGTTGGTTGAGGCCAAGTTTGTCGCTGACGAACAGTGTGAGCAGCGGGCTGGTGATGGCGCGGCTGACGACGATGGTCAAAGAGCAGATCAACAGGCGGCGGATGAGGGGGGAGTAGGTGGTCACGGCGTGAATGTCCTTATTCGATCGGGCCGGCATCACCCCGGTCGTGGGCGCTACTCTAGCAGTCGGACACTCGGTCGTTGCTACGGGATTTGCTTGAAGTGCAGCAGCACGAAATCATTCTTGTCGAACCGCCTGCTCAACACGGGTGGCAATGCGCCAACGGCCGTGCCTTGCAATGCCTTGTACAGGTTCAGGTCCATCATCAGCCACGCCGGGGCCTTGAGGTTTTCCAGTTCCTGGGGCGACTCGGTGAAAACCGGGTGCAGGTCCTGCGGGATGTTGACCATGAATTTGATGGCCTTGGCGTCTTTGCCCATCCCGTGCATGACCAGCGGTGCCGGGTCGTTTTGCACGAGTTCAAACGCCTCGCGGCTGAAGGCCTGGGTGTCGTAAAGCTGTCGTTGGACCGGCTCGAACTGCAAGATATAGAACGACCAGAGTGCCAGGACCGCACAAAAAGCCAGTGCCTGTGCTCGCCAGCGGGATTGCTTGAGCGCTGCCAGGGCGATCACTTGCAGCACACCGAGAAGGATGAACAGGGAAGTGAGGTGAGTAACGTCCTCGGGGAATTTTCGCCGTACCACCAGCAATGCCACGATCAGCAGGCCCGGGATCAGCAGCCACAGCCCCTGCATCAACCCCCGCAGCCAACCCAGCAATCGACCCTGTGTGGCGTAGAACGGATACGCCGCCACGATGGCCGCCATGGGCAGCATCGGCAGCAGGTAACGGGCCTTCTTCGCCTGCGGGACGGAAAGGCCGATCATCACGATCAGTCCGGCCGCTACGCAGTACTGCATCAGGCGCAGTGCCGGCCCGGCTTCCTTTGGGCCTGTCAGCGCAACAGCCCCCAGCGCCAGCACCGCCAACGGCCACGCGAGTGCATAGTTGCCCATCGAGCTGGTGAAGTAATACAACACACCGTTGCTGCCTTCACTGCCGTCCATGCGTCCCATGAACTGCATGCGAATCACGTCCTGCAGGAAGGCCGGGCCGCCGCTGATGTCCGCCATCCACAACAACAGCCCGATGCACACCGCCAGCAGCAACGCTGCCAGCAATCCGAAGACGATCAGCCGTCGCCATTGGCGATTGACCAGGAAATAACTGCATAGCATCCCCGCAGGAATCACGAGGCCGATTGGCCCGCGAATCCAGAAGCCCAGCATCAATAAGGCAAAGATCAGAACCCGGCGGCGCGGCGCCGCAAAGTGATCGGCGGTATAACCCAGGTAAAACACACTGAACGCAACGGCCGCCAGCATCAGGTCGAGGGAAACCGCGCGGGTTTCCGTAATGAAGGTGTTGGTCAACAGCATCAGGGCGATGCTCAGCAGCGCCCAACGCGTGGAATAGGGTGCCAACAGGCGGTACATCAAGGTGACGATGACCGCTGCGGCGATGGCGCTCGGCAGCCATGCGGTCAGACTGGTGACCTGGCCGAACGGCAGTGAAAGCAGCCAGATGAATAGCGTTGAAAGTCCCGAATAGTCTGCGTAGGGCTGGCCATAGGTCGTCGGAAAAAACGACGGCCCATTGCGCAGCATCTCCTGGGCGAATAGCACGAAGCGCGAATCGAAACCGATGGCCGCCTGCTGATACATCCCGGCGCAGAACAACAACAGCGCCAACAGACCCAGCGCGAGGGACTGTTGGCGGATGTGAGGGATCATGAAGTTCAGGCGACCACGGATTCGGCTGACCATTGCTGGTACGGAATCGGCAATTTGCGCGACTCGCCCCGGCCGATCGGGAAGTAGGTGAAACCGATGCGTGCCAGACGGTCTGCGTCGTACAGGTTGCGACCGTCGAAGATTATCGGTGCGTTGAGCCGCTGCTGGATCAGCTCGAAGTCCGGCGCCTTGAACTGTTGCCATTCGGTGCAGATGATCAGTGCATCGGCACCGGTCAAGACCGACTCAGGCGTCCCCATGAGCATCAGTTTCGATTCGTCGGGATACAGTTTCTGGGTTTCCTGCATGGCTTCCGGATCGAACGCACGGACATTCGCCCCGGCGGCCCACAACGATTCCAGCAATACCCGGCTCGGTGCATCGCGCATGTCGTCGGTGTTTGGCTTGAACGCCAGGCCCCACAAGGCAAAGGTCCTGCCACGCAAGTCGCCCTTGTAGAACGCGTTGATGCGTTCGAACAGTTTGTGTTTCTGCCGCTCGTTGATGGCTTCCACCGCTTGCAGCAGGTCGCTGGAGCAATGAGCCTCCTCGGCGCTGTGGATCAGGGCGCGCATGTCCTTGGGGAAGCATGAGCCGCCGTAGCCGCAACCCGGGTAGATGAAGTGGTAACCGATACGCGAGTCGGCGCCGATGCCCAGGCGCACCGATTCGATGTCGGCACCCAGGTGTTCGGCCAGTTCGGCGATCTGGTTGATGAAGCTGATCTTGGTCGCCAGCATGCAGTTGGCGGCGTACTTGGTCAGCTCGGCACTGCGCAGGTCCATGAACATGATGCGTTCATGGTTGCGGTTGAAGGGCGAGTACAGGTCACGCATCACTTCGCGTACTTCGTCGCGTTCACAACCGACGACGATACGGTCCGGGCGGCGGCAGTCGGCCACGGCCGAACCTTCTTTCAAAAACTCCGGGTTGGAGACGATATCGAACTGTAAAGCGCGCCCGGCGTTGAGCAGGCATTTGTCGATGTGTGCACGCAAGGCGTCGCCGGTGCCGACCGGAACGGTGGATTTCTCCACCAGGATCGCCGGTTGTTCGCGATGCCGTGCTACGGCTTCGCCAACAGACATCACGTAGCGCAAGTCCGCCGAGCCATTGTCCCGGGATGGAGTACCGACCGCGATGAACAGCACCTCTCCGTGCTGTACCGCGAATTTTTCGTCGTTGGTGAACTGCAACCGCTTGGCGTCAAGGCCTTCGCGTACCAGGCTGGCCAGCCCGGGTTCGAAAATACTCACGTGGCCCTGCTTGAGCAGTTCGACCTTTTTCTCGTCAACGTCCATGCAGACCACGTCGTGGCCGACTTCGGCCAGAACCGCTGCCTGCACCAGGCCAACATAACCGCTACCAAACACACTGATTTTCATGGGGCACTCCTTGATTCGGGCGCACGAGCAGGTCGAGAATTGATGGTAATGACGCCGAGGATGACCAATGCCACGCCAAGGCTTTTTGTAAGGCTGAATGATTCGTTGAACAGCGGCAGGCTGGCGGCCAGCAGGTACACCAGCGCGTAGCTGATGCTCAGCAACGAGTAGGCCCGGCCCAGCGGCAGGTCCCGCAGGGCGGCGAGCCAGCAGAGCATCGACAATGCATAGGCGAAGATGGCCACGAGCACCACGGCAACGGCGGTAAGGTCCATGTGAGCGCTGAGCCATTGTTCGGGCTGTGGCAGGTGACTCATGCTCCAGCGCATGCCCAATTGGGCGGCGCTGACCAGCAACACGCTGCCCAGTGCGAAGGCAATACCGCGACTCAGGTTCATGCGTGCTGCCCCAGCAGAGCCACGCCGCCGATCACCAGCGCCACACCCAGCCAGTGGCGGCGGTCGATGGTTTCGTGGAACACGAAACGCGCGACCAGAGTGATCAGCACGAAGTTCAGGCTCAGCATCGGGTAGGCAATCCCGACTTCCAGGCGTTGCAGCACCAGCAACCACACCAGCAGGCCCAGGCCCAAAGAGGCGAGGGCCAGCCAAAGCCAGGGCGAGCGCAGTTTGTCTGCCCACCCGGAAGGTTTGCCGCGCCAGCTTTCTACCGCATATTTCTGGGCGATCTGGCCCAGGCAGGTCAGCAGACAGGCCATTAACAGCAATAGCAGGCTCATGGCGCCGCCTGAGGAATGATCAAAATCACCAGATTGCCTTGTTCATACCGCTTGCCCTCTTTGGGCAATTGTTCGAGTTCGCGCAACTCTTCCTCGCCCTTGACCCGCATGACCACACCGACCGAACCTAGCTGGCGAGCGTCGTGCATCCACTGTTGCACCTGGTCGGGGTCGACACGCTGCTTGAGCGAGTCAGGGTAGCCAAGGCCATATTTCAACTCGCCTATCGTGTTGAAAAAAGCCACTTCCGGGCGTTTCACCCGCCAGGACAACGCCGACGCGGCGCCCAGATCGTTGCTCAACAATTTGGCACTCTGGCCAAGTTCCTGGGCGTGATCGAGGATGAACTGGTCAGGGGTTTTATTGGCGACTACGGAATTGGGCAGTCCGGCAGGCAATAAACCGATGAGCAACAGGCTGCCAAAAGCCGGGGCTGCCCAGCACTGCAGCGGGCGGAAGGCCTGCAGCACGTTGGCCATGATCCAGCCGGTCAAGCCGATGAACACCAACACCAGGTTGTGCAGTTCATGATCGTAAATCGGCTTTTTCAATTGCAGATAAACCAGGGCCAGCAGGGTGACCACACCCACCACCAGGTTCAGCAGGCCGTTGATGCCCAGGGCGCGACCTCGCTCCAGCTTCAATCGGTCAGCCAGTGCATGGCCGAGCAACAATGCCAGAGGCAACAGGCACGGCAGGATGTAGGCTGGCAACTTGCCTTTGCTCAGGCTGAAGAAGAACAACGGCATCCATAGCCACAGCAGCAGGAACCCGATATTGGACTGGCGTCGGGTCTGCCAGGCTTGCTTCAAGGCTGGCGGCAGCAAGGCAACCCACGGCATGCTGAAAGCCACCAGTAACGGCAGGTAATACCACCATGGCGCATTGTGCTGGGCATCGTCCCCGGCAAAACGGCGGATGTGTTCGTGCCAGAAGAAAAAGCGCCAGTAGTCAGGCTCCTGGGCGTGCACTGCAAGCGCCCATGGCAGGCTGACGGCGATGGCTACCACGACCGCCACCGGGCCGTAGACCAGCAGTTCACGCCAGCGTTTTTGCCAGATCATCCAGGGCAGGGCGATCAACACCGGCAACAACCAGGCCAGGAAACCCTTGGTCATGAAGCCCATGCCGCAGGCCAGGCCCAGCGCCGCCCACGCGATCAGGCGTTGCCCGCGGCTCGTACTGTCGAGCGCGAACCATAACGCCACCAGGCTGAGGTTGACCCAGAAGGTGAATTGCGGGTCGAGGTTGGCATATCCCGCCGAAGCGGCAACGACCGTGAAACTCATGTACAGCAGCGCGCAGGCGAAACTCTTGCGCGGTTCGTTCCACATCCGGCGGGCGACCAGGTAGCACAGCAGCACGCTCAAACCGGTGCTCAGAGCCGAAGCGAAGCGCACTCCGAAAAGGTTTTGGCCGAACAGCGCCTGACCGATGGCAATCATCCAGTAGCCGGCCGCGGGTTTTTCGAAATAGCGCACGTCCATGAAATGCGGCGACACCCAGTTGCCGCTCAGGAGCATGCCCTGGCTGATCTGGGCGTAGCGGGTTTCGTCAGGAATCCATAAGCCATGACTACCCAGTGGCAACAGGTATGCCAGCGCCACCATGGCCATCAATAGCGGCAAAGCCCAGCGTTTGCTCATTCGCCTTGCACTCCCAGCCAGCCTTCGCGACCTTCGAGAGCACCGCGTACCACGCGGCCGATCGGCAAACTGGCAGGGGCCTGGGGCAACAAGTCGCCCAAAGGTTGAAAATGTATAGTCCGCTGACGCGCATCGCTCAGCAGTTGACGGAAATCGTTGGCCATCAGAATCCCTTCTACCTCGGCATGGATCGTGTAGACGTTGAGTTTTTCCGGCGTGAACCGGTCCAGGATGAACCTGTTGAAATCCTTGGCGGCGACGGTCGGCCCGACCACTTCGTCGAAGGTCGGCAGGTCCACCGGGATTTGCGGTGCACCCAGGCGACCATCGGCCAATCGCGGCTGGAACAGGCTCAGGCCGCGACAATCGCTGTTATAGCGAAAGCCGAAACCCTGCTTGGCTTCGATCACACGCTCGTCGGCACGCCACCCGGCGGACGCCGAGCAGGTGATCTTTTCCCCGAGAATGTCGCCGAGGGTGTCCACGCCACGGCGTATCTGTTCGACCAGTTGTGCGTCGCTCCAGCGCCCGGCGTTGGCTTGCCAGCCGTGGTGATCCCAAGCGTGCAGGCCAACCTCATGCCCGGCATCCCGAGCCTGGCGCATCAAGTGCCCCAGGTCGCGGCCGATCGGTTTTCCAGGCCATGCGGTGCCGGCCAGCAGAATGTCCCAGCCATACAGGCCGGCTGCGTTGGAACGGAGCATTTTCCAGAGAAACTGTGGACGGATGAGGCGCCACAAGTGGCGCCCCATGTTGTCCGGCCCGACACTGAAGAAGAACGTCGCCTTGACCTGCGCTTCATCAAGGATTTCCAGCAACCGAGGCACCCCTTCACGGGTGCCCCGGTAGGTGTCGACATCAATCCGCAGTCCCGCCTGCATCAGCGCTTGTCCGCGATTTCGAGCATGGCCTCGCGCAAGAAGAAGTCCAGGGTGTTGCCGATGGTTTCACTCATCTCCACGGTTGGTGTCCAGTCCAGCAGGCGCTTGGCGTTGGCGATGCTTGGCTTGCGGTGCGACACGTCCTGATAACCGGTGCCGTAGAACGCCTTGCTCTCGATGTCGCGGAAACCGGCGAACGGAGGGAAGTTGGCGCGCAGTGGGTGCGCTTCGAACTGACGCAGCAGCTCTTCGCCCAACTGACGGATGCTGGCTTCGTTTTCCGGGTTGCCGATGTTGATGATCTGGCCGTTGCAGACGTCGTTGTCGTTGTCGATGATTCGCGCCAGTGCTTCCACACCATCGGCGATGTCGGTGAAGCAGCGTTTTTGCTCGCCACCGTCGAACAGGCGAATCGGCGTACCTTCCACCAGATTCAGGATCAGCTGGGTAATGGCGCGGGAGCTGCCGATACGGGCCGAATCCAGACGGTCCAGGCGTGGACCCATCCAGTTGAACGGACGGAACAGGGTGAAGTTCAGGCCCTTCTGGCCATAAGCCCAGATCACGCGGTCCAGCAGTTGCTTGGAGACCGAGTAGATCCAGCGCTGTTTGTTGATCGGGCCGACCACCAGGTTGGAGTTGTCTTCGTCGAAGTTGTTGTCCTGGCACATGCCATAGACTTCCGAGGTCGACGGGAAGATCACGCGCTTGTTGTACTTGACGCAGTAGCGAACCAGCTTCAGGTTTTCTTCGAAGTCCAGTTCGAACACGCGCAACGGGTTACGGGTGTATTCGATTGGCGTGGCGATGGCCACCAGCGGCAGTACCACGTCGCACTTCTTGATGTGGTACTCGATCCACTCGGAGTGGATGCTGATGTCGCCTTCGACGAAGTGGAAGTTCGGGTGGCTGCGCAGGCGCTCGATGGCGTCCGAACCGATGTCCAGGCCGTAGACCTCGTAGCGGTCGTCACGCAACAGGCGCTCGGACAAGTGGTTGCCGATGAAGCCGTTGACGCCGAGGATCAGCACGCGGGTGCGACGTGGGGCACGGCCGGATTCGGCACCGCGCAGCACGGAACCGTCCACCAGGCCCAGTTCGTTGGCCAGTTGCGGACCGCTCAGGTACAGACCGTTGTCGTTGCGCTGACCGGCGTTGATGATCAGCGAGTCTTGACCGCAGGCGATGCGCAGCGGGTCGACGCTGATGACGCGGCCCGGCGCCAGGCCTTCGTTGCCCTTGGCGACTTCGGCGCTCCAGACAATCAGCTTGTGCTCGCCTACCGCGCAGAAGGCACCCGGGTATGGCTGGGTCACGGCGCGGACGAGGTTGAACAGTTCTTCGGCCGGCCTGGCCCAGACCAGTTTGCCGTCAGCCGGAGTGCGACGGCCGAACACAGTAGCCTTGGATTCGTCTTGCGGTGTTTCGCTGACCTTGCCTTGCAGTAGCGCCGGCAGGGTGTCGCGCAGCAGTTCAGCGGCGGCGGTGCGCAATTTGCCGTGCAGGCTCAGCGCGGTGTCGCTGCGCTCGATTGCGACTTTTCGCTGGGCGACGATGGCGCCCGCATCGGCACGCTTGACCATACGGTGCAGGGTCACGCCGGTTTCCGTTTCGCCGTTGACCAGCACCCAGTTGGCCGGTGCGCGGCCGCGGTAGCGTGGCAGCAGGGAACCGTGCAGGTTGAACGTGCCTTTGCGCGCCGTCGCCAGCAGTGCTTCGCTCAGCAGGTTGCGGTAGTAGAAGGAGAAAATGTAGTCGGGATCGAGCTTGGCGATACGCTCGATCCACAACGGATGGTTGGCGTCTTCCGGTGCATGCACGGCAATGCCGTGGCGGGCGCACAGCTGTGCGACAGAACCGTAGAACGCGTTCTCCTTCGGATCGTCGGCGTGAGTGAACACCGCTGCGATCTCGAACCCGGAGCAGAGCAGGGATTCGATGCCGGCGCAGCCAATATCGTGATAGGCGAAGACAACAGCTTTTGCACTCATGAAGGAACCTGATCTGAAGAAGTGGAAGTAAGGCCGTCGACGGTAACAACGGAAGCGGGGGATTCGGGCTGGCTACGCAGCACCTTTTCAATGAAGAAGCGCGGACGTGCGCGCACGTCGCTGTACATGCGGCCCAGGTATTCACCCAACAGGCCCATGCCGATGAATTGACCACCGGTGAAGACGAACAGCACGGCGAACAGTACGAAGGTACCGCCACCGGCCCAGCCGGCACCGAACACCAGGCGCAACAGGATCAGCGTGATGGCGAACAGTACGCCCAGGGCCGCCATGCCGACGCCGACGATGCTCAGCAGTCGCAGCGGCGTGGTGGTCATGCAGGTGACCAGGTCGAACATCAGGTTGATCAGGCGCATGGGGCTGTACTTGGAATCGCCGTGTTCACGCTCGGCGTGGGTCACGGGGATTTCCGTGGTGTGGCGGGCAAAGCTGTTGGCCAGGATCGGAATGAAGGTGCTGCGTTCACGGCAGGCGAGCATGGCGTCGACGATGCTGCGTCGGTAGGCGCGGAGCATGCAGCCGTAGTCGCTCATGGCTACGCCGGTGGAACGCTTCACGGCCAGGTTGATCAGCTTCGATGGCCAGCGGCGCAAGGCCGAGTCCTGACGGTTGTTGCGCACCGTCGCGACGACGTCATAGCCAAGTTCGGCCTGGGCCACCAGCCGCGGAATTTCTTCGGGCGGGTTTTGCAGGTCGGCATCGAGGGTGATGACGACATCGCCCTTGCACTGTTCGAAACCGGCCATGATCGCCGCGTGCTGGCCATAGTTGCGGTTGAGGATCACCGCCACCACCGGGCTGCCTTCGCGGGAGGCGGCGTCTTCCAGGATCTGTGCGGAGTCGTCGCGACTGCCGTCGTCGACCAGCACGATTTCATAGGCCTGATGCAACTGCTGGCAGGCCGCTTCGGTGCGCCGGAGCAACTCAGGCAGGCTTTCCTGTTCGTTGTAGACCGGAATGACGATCGAAACGAAATTGATTGGGTAAGGTCTCAAAGGCTTCTGTCCATGCAGTTTTCAATGGCGCCGACGACGCGCTCGACATCATCGGTGGTCATGTCGGGGAACAACGGGATCGAACACAGCCGCGCCGAATTCCATTCGGTGTTGGGCAGGTACAGATTAGGGTAACGCTGGCGGTAGTAGGTGTGCAGGTGTGTGGCGATGAAGTGAATGCCGGTGCCGACATTCTGCTCCTGGAGCGCTTTCATGAACGCTTCGCGATCCAGCCCGCAGCGCTCGGCATCGATGCGCAGGATGAACAGGTGCCAGGCGTGCTTGTGCGAGTAAGCGGGGACAGCCAGCGGTTGCACCGGCAAGCCTTCCAGGCGTTGCAAGTAGGTCTGGGCCAGTTGAGTGCGCTTGGCGTTGATCTCGTCCAGGCGTTCCAGCTGCACCAGTGCGATGGCCGCGTTGATGTCAGCCAGGTTGTACTTGAAGCCGGGCTCGACCACTTGGGCCTGGGGCTTGCGGCCGTGGGTCAGGCGGTCGTAGGCATCAACCCCCAGTCCGTGAAACTTGAGCATGCGTACCCGCGAGGCCAGGGCTTCATCGTCGCTGACGAACATGGCGCCTTCGGCGCAGGTCATGTTCTTGATCGCGTGGAACGAGAAAATCGCCGTGCCTTTGGAACCGACGTGGCGACCTTTATAGAAAGTGCCTGCCGCGTGTGCGGCGTCTTCGATCACGGCAATGCCGTGTTTGTCGGCCAGGGCGTAGAGCGGATCGAGGTCGAATGCCGCACCGGCGTAATGCACCGGGATAATGGCTTTGGTGCGCGGCGTGATCGCGGCTTCAATAGCGGCCACGTCGGTCATCAGCGTGTCGCGGTCGATGTCGACGAACACCGGCGTGGCACCCAGCAGGGTGATCATATTGGCGGTGGAAACCCAGGTTTGCGAGGGCGTAATGACTTCATCGCCGGGACCGACACCCAATGCCAGCAGAGTGATATGCATCCCGCCGGTGGCCGAGGAAAGTGCCACGGCATGCCGGCAACCGACGTAGTTGGCGAAGTGTTCTTCCAGTGCCTGGTTCTTCGGTCCGGTAGTGATCCACCCGGAGCGCAATACTTGTTCTACGGCCGCGATTTCTTCGTCGCCGATGCTGGGACGGGAGAACGGGAGAAACGCCTGACTCATGGGCACCTCTGGGGCTGAAAACGTAAATAGCCTTTGAGGCTAAAAGGGATCCAAAAATCAGCCTAGACGCTAAATCAGAACCTGCATCAAATCAACCAGTTACTGGATGGAGGTAAAAAATTGCATCAGTTGACTTTTTTCGCCATGGCCGGCAGGTTGGACGTCCATCTGGGCTGCGCCGACTCTATAGAAGGTTATGCCCGATTTTGTGAAAGGAACATGAAAAAACGGTTGGGGAATCGTTTATCTGAAAGCTATTAAGCCGCTGTTCAGACTTCCCGCATGTATGGCGGTTCTTGGGAAAAGTCCTACAGCTGTAATGTCTTTTACATCATCGTTATTTCACTTCTTAGTTGCTTCATTGAACTGTTTTCATTCAAGGCCGTTTCGTTTGATTGACTTACCTGTTACTGACTCAAGTTTACCCCTCACCAATCCGCTGACCCTGTATCTGGCGCGACTGGCGCCGTCCAGCCAACTGACCATGCGTTATGTGCTGCAGGATGCCGCCGACCGCCTGGGCTTCGAAGATCACGATATCGAGGAGATACCCTGGCACAACTTGCAGCCCGAAGACGTGATCGCGCTGGTGGCCACTCTACGTTCGGATGGCTATGCACCGAACACCTCCTCGCTGTATGTCAACGCGGTGCGCGGGGTGATGAACGAAGCGTGGCGCATGAGCCTGATCTCTCAGGACCATCTGTTGAAGATGCGTACGGTGAAGGGCATGGCCGGTACACGGCTGTCCCAGGGGCGCAATCTCAGGCGCACGCTGATTCAGGAATTGATGGCGGTCTGCGCCGCCGATCCGCGGCCACAGGGACTGCGGGATGCCGCGATCATCGGGATTCTGTACGGTTCGGGAATGCGCAAATCCGAATCGGTGAACCTGGAACTGGACCAGGTCGATTTCACCGAGCGCAGCCTGCGGGTGACGGCCAAGGGCAACAAGCAATTGATCAAGTACGCCCCGGCCTGGGCCTTCGCCAAGCTTGAAGCCTGGCTCGAGCTGCGTCGTTCGTTGCTCAAGGAAGGAGAGGCGGACGACCCGTTTCTGTTCAATCGCATCCGCCGGGGCAGCCATATCACCCGTGAGCGCATCACCAAACATGCGATCTATTACATCGCCCGGCAGCGGGGCGCGCAGGTCGGGGTGAAAATCATGCCCCACGACTTCCGGCGTTCATTCATAACCCGGGTGATCGAAGAGCATGATTTGTCGATTGCGCAGAAACTGGCACATCACAGCAACATCCAGACCACGGCCAACTACGATGTGCGCGATGACAACGAGCGGCGTCGGGCGGTGGATCGATTCGATCTGTGAACGATCACAACTCGCTCAGCACATGGGCATGGCCGATGGTCGAGACCTGAACCGAGCTGCCGGCGGGTGGTGCATACATGCTTGAGCTGCGCACCAGCAGTGATCGGCCCGGTTGCTCGCTACTGGTCAACGGCTGGAGTTCCACCGTCAGCGTGCAGGTGTTGCCGCTGAAGTCCCGGTCGGTGACCACGGCCCGGCAACCGCTGTCTTGCGGGTCACTGGGCAGGATGCTGGCCAGTTGCAGCTGTTCGGGGCGCAGCATGATCTGCGCCGAGCGGTTGTTGCGGTGGTTGTTGACCGGGATTCGCCCCAGGTCGCAATGGGCCCAGCCCGCCTCGATGCGCGCGGGCATGACCACGGCATCCCCCAGAAACAGCGCGGTCTGTTCGTCTTCAGGATAACGGTAAAGGTCCAGCGGGTGCCCTGACTGGACCAATCGGCCATGGCGCATCACTGCCAACTGGTCGGCGAACGACAGAGCTTCACTCTGGTCATGGGTGACCAGAATGGTGGTGACGCCCGCGTCTTCCAGCAGTCGCGCAACCATCTTGCGCATCGCCGCGCGCAATCCGGTATCGAGCGCCGAGAACGGCTCGTCCAGCAGCATCAGCCGTGGTTGTTGCGCCAATGCCCGGGCCAGGGCCACTCGCTGTTGCTGGCCACCGGACAATTCGTGAGGCCAGCGCTCGGCCATCTTCGCGTCCAGCGCCACACTGTCCATCAATTCGGCGATTCGCTGTTGTTTTTCAGTGCCCTTGGTCGCCAGGCCGAAGCCGATGTTCGCGGCCACGGTCATGTGTGGAAAGAGTGCGCCATCCTGTGGCACATAGCCGATCAGACGTCGATGGGCCGGCACTTCGTGGGTGCCGTCGACCAGGGTCTGACCATTGAACGAAAGACGCCCGGCGTCGGGGAATTCGAAGCCGGCAATCATGCGCAGTAACGTGGTTTTACCGGAGCCGGAAGGACCGACGATCACCGTGCGACTGCCGCTGGGCACCGACAGGCTGACGTTGTCCAGGGCGCAATGGGCGCCATAGGACTTGTAGAGGGCATTCAATTCAAGAGTGTTCATCGGCCAGCCGTTTTTTTCGATTGGTGATAAAGAAGTCCGGTCAACGGAAGCGACAGCACAACCATCAATAAGGCGTAAGGCGCAGCGGCCGCGTAATCGATTTCGCTGGTCATGGCCCAGAATCCGGTCGCCAGGGTGCGCGTGCCATTCGGGGACAGCAGCAGGGTGGCGGTCAATTCGTTGGTGATCGCCAGGAACACCAGCGCCGCGCCGGCGGCAGCCCCCGGCGCGGCCAGGCGCAAGGTGATCAGCCACAGTGCCCGGGCCGGCGAGCGGCCCAGGCTGCGGGCAATGTTTTCCAGTTCCACCGGGGCCTGGGCAATGCCTGCGCGCAGGCTCACCAGGGCGCGGGGCAAGAACATCAGCAGGTACGCCAGCAGCACGGTGAAGGTGGTCTGGTAAATCGGCCGGGCAAAATGGATCGTGATGGTCACCAGTGCCAGCGCCACGATAATTCCCGGCAGGGAACTGGTGATGTAGTTGCAGCTTTCCAGCACTCGTTGCAGTCGGCCGGGGTAGCGGATCGACAGCCAGGCGATCGGGATCGCCGCGCAAGTGGTCAGCGCCGCGCCAGCGACGCCCAACAGCAGGGTTTGCTCCAGCGCAGGCAGCAATTCGGCCATGTCCCAGACTTCCACGCCCCCGGCGATCAGCCATTTACCCAAGGTGATCAAGGGCACGCCCAGGGCCAGGGCGCAGGTCACGATTTGCAGGGTCAGCGAGAGCAGGGTGGATACCGGTTTCAGGCACACGACCCGTTGCTCCCGGGCGCTTCCCGAACCGACGCGAGCGTAACGCGCCGAACCCCGGGCGGCGGATTCGGCCGTCAACATCGCCAGGCAACACAACGCCAGCACGCTGGCCAGCATATGCGCCGCTGCGCCGTTGAAGGTCGATTTGAACTGATCGAAGATCGCGGTGGTAAAAGTGTCGAAGCGGATCATCGCGTACAGGCCGTATTCGGCCAGCAGATGCAGGCCGACCAGCAAGGCGCCACCGCAGATCGCTAAGCGCAATTGCGGCAGTACCACGCGGAAAAACACTTTCCAGGGTTTGAGCCCCATGGATTCGGCGACGTCCTCAATGGCCGGGTCGAGCCGGCGCAAGGTGGCCGCCACCGGCAAATACAGGAACGGGAAGTAGGCGATGACCGAGACCAGGACACCGGCAAACAAGCCGTGAATCGGTGGCACCAGGCTGACCCAGGCGTAGCTGTGAACGAACGCGGGCACCGCCAGTGGTGCGGTGGCCAACAACGACCACCAGCGCCGTCCGGGCAAATTCGTGCGTTCTGTGAGCCACGCCAGCGTCACCCCCAGCGCAACGCACAACGGAATCGTCAGCAGTACCAGCAATACGGTATTGATCAGCAGTTCGCCAACCCGGGGGCGGAACACCAGAGTCACGACGGTTGACCAGCCTGTCTGCAGGGACACGCCAACAACGTAAGCGATCGGTAGCAGCGCCAGTAATGAAACCAGCACCGATAAACCGATCACCCATACACCGCCACGTCCCGCAAAGACTCCGCGGGATCGTCGGCGCAAATGTGCGGGTGTCGCCTCAACGACCCCCGCAGGCAGGGTTTCAGGTATCAATTAGAGCAGTCCGGCCTGTGTCATCAGCTCCACGGCTTTTTTGCTGTCGAGTTTAGAAGCATCGACAGTCGGCGCATCGAGTTGCTGCAGAGGCACTAATTTAGGGTTGGATTCAGCGTTCTTGCCCACGGCGTACTCAAACGACTTGCCGTTCTTCAGGACAGCCTGGCCATCCTTGCCGGTAATGTATTTGAGAAACGCCTGGGCTTGTTCTTTGTGTTGGCTGGAAGCGAGGACGCCGCCGCCGGAGATGCTAACAAAAGCGCCCGGATCTTTGTGCTTGAAATAGTGCAGGGCGGTGTTTTTGCTGTTTTCGCCGGTCTTGGACTGATCCACCAGGCTGTAATAGTGGTAGATCACGCCGCTGTCGATCTGCCCGGCATTCACCGCTTTGAGTACCGAGCTGTTGCCACGGTAGTTGGCGTAGTTGGTTTTCATCGCTTTAAGCCAATCCAGCGTGGCGGTTTCACCCTTTTGTTCCAGGATGGCAGCGACGATGGCCTGGAAGTCAGCACCGCCTGGCGATGCACCCCAGCGACCCTTCCAGCTCGGCGAAGCCAGGTCCATGATCGATTTCGGCAGGTCGGCTTCCGGCAGTTTGCTCGGGTTGTAGACGAACACCGTGGAGCGCGCAGCGATCCCTACCCATTTGCCGTGGGCCGGGCGGTAGGCGGAGTCAACCTGTTCCAGCGTGGTTTTCTCGACCGGCGCAAACAGCCCGGCGTTGTCGACCAGCACCATGGCCGGGGAGTTTTCGGTCAGGAATACGTCCGCCGGAGAAGCCGCGCCTTCCTGCACGATCTGGTTGCCCATTTCGGTGTCATCGCCGTTACGCAGGGTGACGGGAATACCGGTCTCCTGGGTAAAGCCCTCGACCCAGGCCTTGGTCAGGCCTTCGTGTTGCGCGTTGTACACCACGATGCCGACGGAGTCGGCTGCATAGACCTGGCCAGCGCTCAGCAAAGCGGTGGCCAGCAGGGCCTTTTTCAAGAACGAAGGGATGTTGGGAATCATTCTGCGGGCTGCTCCTGGTGCATTTTTTTTGAAAGTCATACGCATTGAAACGCTTGTAAACCAATGCGAATCATTTGCATGTTTTGAATTGCAGGGAATGTAGACATCCAAATGAGAAAATAACGTAAAAAAAACCGTAAATACATGTAATTTTCATTCAGATTAGCAGTGTTGTGCCCGCTGTGGTTCGACTCGTCGATCAAACGATGTCGCCGATCAGAATATGGCACTGCCCTCGACTGCCTTTTGTCGTGCCTTTGGCGTTCACCCGCAAAAAAGCCCGAGAGGCCGGTTCGACCTCTCGGGCTTTTTGCGTCTTGCCTGTCAGGGCTGGATTTGCGGGAAGATCAGGACCTGCAAGTTGCCGCGCCGATAGCGTTTTCCGTCGGTGGGCAGCGCCTCGACTTCCTGAATTTCATCGACGCGGTTGACCCTCATCACCACCCCGACCGAGCCCTTTTTTCGCGCCTCGGTCATCCAGTGTCCGACCTCCTGCAGGGTCACTTTGCGCGAGGCGGCGGCGGGATCCTGCAGGCCGTATTTCATTTCACCAACGACATTGTAGAGCGCTACTTCCGGTCGCCTGGTCAGCCACGACAAGGCCGAGGCCACCCCCAGGTCGTTGCTCAGCAGCGAGGTGGTCTGGTTCAAGCTGTCCAGGTGTTCGGCGATAAACCGGTCGGGCATCTTGCTGTCGACGATCTGACCCGGCATGGCGGCGGGCAGCAGCGCCACCAGCAACCAGATGCCGAGGGCCGGCATCGCCCATAACGTCAATGGCCGCAGGATTTGCAGCGCGTTGGCGATGATCCAGCCCAGCAGCACGATGAACGCCAGGGACAGGCTGAACATCTCGGTATTCTCGAAAATCTCTTTGCTCAGTTGCAGGTACAGCAAAGCGATCAAAGCCACCGTGGCGATGACCACGTTGAGCCAGCCGTTGACGCGAATCGTCCGTCCCCGTGCCTGTTCCAGCAGGCCGGTCAGCGCATGGCCCATTAGCAGCGCCAGCGGCAACAGGCACGGCATGATGTAGGTCGGGAGCTTGCCGCTGCTCATGCTGAAAATCGCCAATGGCAACAACAACCAGAGCAGGAGAAATCCACCGACGGGCTGACGCTTGTTGTTCCAGGCCTGGATGAACGTTGTCGGCAACAACACAGCCCAGGGCAGGGCGGAAACGACCAGCATCGGCAGGTAGAACCACCACGGACGGGCGTGTTGCGCATTGTCGGCGGCGAAGCGGCGTACGTGCTCGTTCCAGAAGAAGAAATCCCAGAAGTCCGGTTCCTGATGATGAATGGCCAATGCCCAGGGCAGGCAGACGGCCGCG
Organism: Pseudomonas sp. GL-R-19; assembly: GCF_019956375.1. Taxonomy (NCBI): domain Bacteria; kingdom Pseudomonadati; phylum Pseudomonadota; class Gammaproteobacteria; order Pseudomonadales; family Pseudomonadaceae; genus Pseudomonas; species Pseudomonas sp. GL-R-19. The sequence continues at coordinate 97,408 of NZ_JAHBDJ010000002.1, forward strand.
GCGACCACAACAGCCAGTGGCCCGTAGCGCAACAGTTCGCCCATGCGACGCTGCCAGAGCATGTAGGGCAGGGCGATCACCGCCGGCAGCAGCCAGGCCAGAAAGCCCTTGGTCATGAAGCCCATGCCGCAGGCGATGCCCAACAGCGCCCAGAATCCCAGGCGGGCGCGAGTGCTGCGAACGTCGATGGCAAACCACAGGGAAACCAGGCTCAGGTTGACCCACAGGGTGAACTGCGGATCGAGGTTGGCGTACCCGGCTTGACCGGCAATCAGCCCGAAGCTCATGTAGAGCAGCGCGCAGGCGAAGCTTTTGCGTGGATCGCCCCAGAACCGGCGGGCAATCAGGTAGATCAGCCACACGCTCAGCCCGTTACTCAACGCTGAGGCGATGCGCACCCCGAACAGGTTGTCACCGAACACCGCCTGGCCGATGGCAATCATCCAGTACCCGGCAATCGGTTTTTCGAAATAACGCAGGCCCATGAAATGCGGCGAGACCCAGTTCCCGCCCTGCAGCATTTCCTGGCTGATCTGGGCATAACGGGTTTCATCGGGAATCCACAGTCCGTGGCTCATCAGCGGCAGCAAGTAGAACACGAGGAACGCCAGTAACAACGCCAATAGCATCCAGCGCTCGCTACGCTCGTTGGCAGGCGCGCGTGGGGCGTGCAGGCGGGAAGAATGGTCAGCAAAATCCGGCAGTGGCTGAATTGACGTCATGTCTGGACCTTGGCGCTGAGATGGCGGGTTGAAGAGTGATGTGCAACTAGTGAGAGAAAGCCGGAATGATATTGAACGGCGAGAAGTTCAAACACATTTCTCGCTGTTCTGTTCAGGTTCCATTCAGTCCGGCTTGAAACTACTCAGTGCCAAAAATCTCGGTCCGTAATGATTTCAGTTCTTTTCTTGTAATAGAGTGTTCCAGTCTTCGGCATTCACAATGCCGAGTACTTTCAGTTGCCCATGACCATCGATGTGGACAAACAACGCGCTGCTGTACTCGGCGTCCTTCGCCGAATGCTTGAAGCCGGTCTGCTTTTCAAAATCAGCGATGCAACCGCTGTGGGTCATCAGCACCAGATTGCGGTGCGCCACCTTGTGCGCCACGACATCGTTACGCAGGGTCGTGCCGCAGGTCGCCAGCCACTCCTGGGTCCGTGGGTCGCTGTTGAACATGTAATGTGCGGTCTGCACGGTGCGCGTCACCGGGCTGGTGAGGATGTCGGTTTGCGTCAAACCCAGGCGTGCCAGGCCTTGCCCGACACGAGCGGCCGCTTCACTGCCGACACGGGTAATGCCGTCGGCCGGGCCCAGGCAAGGATTGCTGGAACGGTCGCAGCGCTCGGCATGACGAAGCAGCACCGCGATCTCGCCGGCACTCCATTGTTGCAGCAATTGGGCCCGGGCTTGTGCGCCCTCATGGGCCAGGTTGGCCGGTGATTTCGGCCACAGGACAAAACAGGTGGCAAGCACGGCGAGGCTCAGTGCACCAATGGCCACGACCGATCTGGACAGGCGCGAAGACGGTTTACGCGAGACGGGGTTGACCAAGTTTTTTTCACCCGTTGGAGCGCCAGGGAAGTGCTGTTAAACAACACTTGAAACAGCGCGAAAAATGACCGCCGAGACTAAGTCAGCGAATTAATTGCAGCCCACGTTAAATCAGAGCAGGTGTCGGAGCGGTGAAAGGAATGTGAAAAAATTGCAGAGGGGGTTCCGGTGGATAATTAATCTGATGCCGGGATTTTTTCTCTTGTACTTCAGCGGGGAATGACAGCTGGAAACAGAAGGGACATAAGGAACGGGATTAACGACGCACTTGCCGCCGTTAATCCGCAGAGAGGAAACCCGTTCAGGGCGAAGGGCAGTCAGCCTGTGGTCTGGCGGCAGCCTGGCTGATCAGCGCGGCCAGGCGTTTGACGTTGTTTTGCTGGGCAAGCACCAGGTCATCGATGCTCGCACCTGACGGCGTTTGCAAGGTGCTGCGGCAAATCACCCGTGCCGTATCGCCGATGCCGGCACTGCGCAGGCGCCATTCCACGTCCATCAATGCGTATTGACCGGGAACCGAGTCAAAACGCTGCACATCGACCCGCACCGAATATTTGCCTTGTGCAGGACTGTTACTCAATTGATCGGCCAGTGCGCTGCGCAATTCGTCCACGAGAGTCGCGGCCCACCATTGGGATTCCAGGATCGCCAGGCCACTGTTGCCCTCGCGAATGACGATCTGCGCACGATCGACCTGGGGCGGCACGCTGATCGTCTCGATCTGAATCGCCCCGACGCGGGTCCTTGAGTGATCGCCCGCCTGGGCCGGGGTCAGGGTATGGAAGTGAATCGGGTCACTGCGGCAAGCGGCGAGCAGCAACATCGCGGTGACCAATGTGAGCTTCAGCGGAAAAGCCATGGGTGTTGCTCCTGTGTTCAGTTGCGCGGTGGCCCTTGCAGATCCACGGGGGCGGCATTGTTCGGACGGCCGCGAAGCAGCGATTCCGGATGCCGTCCCAGGTAATCCGAAAGATCACGCAAGGATCTCGACGTGCGTCCCAGTTCATCCAGGGTTTGTCCCAGTTTTTCCCGTTGTGGTGAATCCTCGGCCAAGGTCGAACTGGCGGATTGCAAGGTCGAATTGGCCGTTACCAGGGTCTTGCTGACGTCCGCCAAGGTGGTCTGCACGCCAGGCAGGATCTTGCCGTTGAATTGCATCATGCCTTTGCGCAGTTCGACGAGATTGCCATCGAGATTGCCGGCAATACGCTCGATCGGCAGTTTGTTGATCTTGTCGACCATGGATTCGAGTTTTTCCTGCAACTGCTCGAGGCTGCCGGGAAGGGTCGGAATCATGACCGGGCGGGCCGCTGTATCGAAGGCGACTTTGTCGGCCTTGGGGTAGAAGTCCAGGGAGATGTACAGCTGGCCGGTCAGGAAGTTGCCAGTGCGGGCCTGGGCACGCAGGCCGTTTTCGATAAAGGTGCCGATAAGACGCACACTCCCGGCTTCGTCATTGGGATCATGACTGAGCGCCTTGAGCATTTTGAGGTGGGCCTGGCCCAGGCGTTGTGGGTAAATCACGATGCCGACGTTGACCGGAAAGGAGCGTTTTTTCTCGTCGTAATCCAGATTGACCGCCACCACCTTGCCGATTTCCACGCCGAGGAATTCCACCGGCGCATCGACCTTGAGCCCGCGCATTGCCTGGTCGAAACGCATGGCCAGGTACTGCGGCTTGCCGTTTGGCGGGGCGAGGGCGGTTTGCTGGTCTTCGAACAGTTCGTAGGCGTACTCGGCAGCCGCAGGTTTATCGTCAGGACTGTAGTCGGGCGCGCGGAAGGCAATACCGCCCACCAGCAAGGAAGACAACGATTCGGTCTTGACCGCAAAACCGTTGGCGCCGACGCTCACGTCAATGCCGCTGGCGTTCCAGAAACGGGTGTTTTCGGTGACGTACTTGTCATTGGGTGCATGGATGAACAGCTCGATGTTCACGCCTTTGCCATCCGGGTCCAGCGCGTAGGCCACCACCTGACCCACCGGGATCTTGCGGTAGTAGACCGGAGAGCCGATATCCAGCGACCCCAGATCCTGTGTGAACAGGGTGAAACGCTTGCCCGGCTCGCCGTAGGTGATGGGCGGCGGATTCTCCAGCCCCTTGAAGTGTTTTGCCCGGCCGTTGGCCTGGCCGATATCGGCACCGATGTAATCGCCCGACAGCAGCGTATCGATGCCCGACACACCGCCAGCGCCAATGCGCGGCCGCACGACCCAGAACTGCGAGTCTTCGCGGGTAAAGCTTTCGGCCTGTTTTTCCAGTTTGATCGTGGCGTTGACGCTCTTCTGGTCAGCGCTCAGCTCCACATCGGAGACATGACCGATCACGACATTGCGGTATTTGACCTCGGTTTTATTCGCGGTCAGGCCGTCCCCTGTCTTGAACGTGACAACGATGGTCGGGCCTTGCTGCAGAATGCTGTGAACCACCAGCGAAATACCCACCAGCACCGCGACGATCGGTACGATCCAGACCAGCGAAACGCTGAAACGGCTGGTCTTGATCGGTGCCGGCCCGAGGGCTTGCGGCCCGTCAGTGGCTTGTGACTTCATCCGTGACCTCCTCATTGTGTGGGGTTTCCCGTTCTTTATCCCAGATCATGCGTGGATCGAAACTCATGGCCGACAGCATGGTGAACACCACCACCAGACCAAAAAACAGAATGCCCGGGCGTGGTTCGATGTCGGCCAGGGCCTGGAACTTCACCAGCGAGGCCACCAGGGCGACCACGATCACATCGAGCATCGACCAGTAACCGATGACCTCGACGAAGCGGTACAGCGTCGACCGCTCTTTACGCGCCCACTCGCTGTCGCGTTGCACGGTGACCAGCAGCAGCGTGATGGCGACGAACTTGATGCCCGGCACCGCGATACTGGCAATGAAAATGATCAGGGCGATGTCCCAGGCTCCGGCTTCCCAGAACTCCAGCACGCCGCTCATGATCGTGCTGTCGGCGCCATGGCCGACCATTTTGGTGTTCATTACCGGCAGCAGATTGGCGGGGATGTAAAACACCAGGGCGGCGATCATGTAGGCCCAGGTCCGGTTCAAGGCATTGGTCTTGCGTCGATGCAAAGGCGCGCCGCAGCGTTCGCATTCGTGAGGTTCGCCCGTCATGTCGCAGGCGAGTCCGCAGGTGTGACACAGGCACAGGTTGAGCTCGTCGGCGTACGGAGGCGTGCTCATAGGATGTCCCATAGTTCGCGAATATCGCGCCCGGCGATACGGATCATCATCAGGCTCAGCGCCGCCAGGGCGAACAGCCCTATGCCGGGTAGCACATCGAGCAGACCGGCGAGCTTGATCACCGCGACCATGGCGCCCAGCAGGCAGACTTCGAGCATGCTCCAGGGCCTCAGGGTTTCCAGCCAGCGCATGCAGAATTTGAATCCGGGCGAGCGTTGCCGGGCGAGGGCGAAGCCCAGCACCCAGATCAGCAGCAACAGCTGGAAAACCGGCGCGATGACCATGGCGATTGCCGCCACCATGGCGATGAACGTGATAGGCCCCAGGCTCAGGGCCAGCACGGAGTCCCAGAGCGTTGCACTGTTCTTCACACCCTTGAGGCTGATGCTCATCACCGGATAGAAATTGGCGAATATCCAGAGCATCAACGCTGTGAAGGTCAACGCAAGACGCTGCTCCACCGTGAGGCCGTTATAGCGTTGAAGTACGCCGCCGCAGCGCGTACACAGGGTTTTCTGATGTTTGGCGAGCGTGACTTTCTGGTAAACGCTGTCGCAGTGCTCGCAGATGATCAGTTGATCAGTAGATGCCATGGGGCAAGCTCGACAGAAGGCAGGAAGTTCAGAGCACCCCCTCAATATAGAAGTGACTTGCGATTGAGCAAATCGAAAGTCGCAACCTTAACACTATCCGCCGCCCGGGGACGCCTCGACCCAAGGTATTTCATGGGGAAACCAGTGACGAACGATTTTGAATTCTTTGGCTTGCAATGCGCGTTTTGATAATAACCGTACTAGGCTGACTCGGGTGCCTTGAGTAGCAACAGGCTTTTCATTTTTTTGGCCGTTGAACGCTTGGAACTAACCAGAGGGCATGGTTTTGGGGTAACTCACCAGGGTCCGGTCTCGGATTACTTGAAAACAAGTAGCCGGCCACAAGGATCCGTCCCGATAAAGGAAGGTCGCCATGAAAAGACTCTTGCATCGCTCAAGGTTCTACATTGCAGGTTCATTACTGATAGCGCTTAACGGCATGGCCCAGGCTGCACAAACAGAAAAACCCAATATCCTGTTCATCGTGTCCGACGACACCGGTTACGGTGATCTGGGGCCCTATGGCGGCGGTGTCGGCCGCGGCATGCCGACACCCAGCATCGACGAACTGGCCGCTGAAGGCACAACCTTTTACTCGTTCTACGCGCAACCGAGCTGCACGCCAGGCAGAGCCGCCATGCAGACCGGGCGCATCCCCAATCGCAGCGGCATGACCACCGTGGCCTTCCAGGGTCAGGGCGGTGGTTTGCCCGCCGCCGAGTGGACGCTGGCCTCGGTGCTCAAGACGGGCGGCTACGAGACCTACTTCACCGGCAAGTGGCATCTGGGTGAAGCCGACTATGCGTTGCCCAATGCCCAGGGCTATGACGTGATGAAATACGTCGGCCTCTATCACCTCAATGCCTACACCTACGCCGATCCGACGTGGTTCCCCGACATGGACCCGGAAACCCGGGCGATGTTTGCCAAAGTGACCAAAGGTGCACTCTCGGGCAAGGCTGGAGAAAAGGCCGTCGAAGAGTTCAAGATCAACGGCCAGTATGTTGATACGCCGGTCATCGACGGCAAACCCGGTGTAGTCGGAATTCCCTATTTCGACGGTTATGTGGAAAAGGCTGCACTGGAATTCCTCGACACTGCCGCCAAATCGGACAAGCCGTTTTTCATCAACGTCAACTTCATGAAAGTGCACCAGCCGAACTTGCCGGCACCGGAGTTCGTTCACAAGTCGATCTCCAAGTCCAAGTACGCCGACTCGGTAGTCGAACTGGATACGCGTATCGGCCATATCATGGACAAGCTCAAGGCGCTGGGCCTGGATAAGAACACGCTGGTGGTTTACACCACAGACAACGGCGCCTGGCAGGACGTCTATCCGGATGCGGGCTACACGCCTTTCCGTGGCACCAAGGGCACCGTGCGCGAGGGCGGTAACCGGGTCCCGGCGATCATGACCTGGCCCGGAAAAATCAAACCGAACGCCAAGAACCACGACATTCTCGGTGGGCTCGACTTGATGGCGACCTTCGCCTCGGTGGCCGGCATCAAGTTGCCGGAAAAGGACCGCGAAGGTCAGCCGATCTATTTCGACAGTTACGATATGACACCGGTGATAACCGGCACGGGCCCCGACCCACGTAAAGAGTGGTTCTATTTCACCGAAAACGAGTTGTCACCGGGGGCGGCCCGCGTAGGCAATTACAAGGCCGTGTTCAACCTGCGTGGCGACAATGGTGCGCTGACCGGCGGCTTGGCCGTGGACACCAACCTGGGCTGGAAAGGGGAGTCGAAGTACGTGGCGGTCGTACCGCAAGTCTTTGACTTGCTGCAAGATCCACAGGAGCGCTACGACATCTTCATGAGTAACGTCACCGAGCGCACCTGGACCATGGTGCCGATCAGTCAGGCGATCAACAAGCTGATGCAGACCTACATCAAATACCCGCCACGCAAGCTGCAAAGCATGGGCTACGACGGGCCGATCGAATTGTCCAAGTACCAGAAATTCCAGTCGATACGGGAAGAATTGCAGAAGGAGGGCGTCGCTATCCCGATGCCAAACTAGCCCTGCAGCGGCGCAATGCTGTTCAGTTAAGGAAATTGTAGGAGCGAGCTTGCTCGCGATGGTCGTTAACGATAACGCGTATTTACTGGCTAAACGCGGCGTTCTTGAGTCCATCGTCGGAACGCCGCCCGGAGCAAGCTCGCTCCTACAGAGGACCACATTCGCTTAACTGAACAGCATTGCCTGCAGCAGCGGTCAGTGCTTTACCCGATCAACCGAGCACTTCCCGCATCCGATACCAGAACATGCCAAGGGCCAGCAACGGTGAACGCAAGGCGCGTCCGCCGGGGAAGGTCATGTGCGGCACGGCACTGAACACGTCAAAGCCTTTACTGTGGCCGGCATGGATCGCTTCGCCCAACAACTTCGCGCACCAGTGGGTCACGTTCAAGCCATGGCCGGAGTAGCCCTGGGCGTAGAACACGTTCGGGTGCTGGCTCAAGCGCCCGACCTGCGGGAAGCGGTTGGCCGAGATGCCGATCTTGCCGCCCCACTGAAAGTCGATGCGCGCCTTGGCCAGTTGCGGGAACACCTTGAGCATCTGCGGGCGCATGTAGACGCTGATGTCCGCAGGATCGCGACCGGAGTAATGGCACGCGCCACCGAACAGCAAACGCCGGTCAGCCGAGAGCCGGTAGTAATCCAGTCCGACCTTCTGGTCGCACAGCGCGAGGTTGTGCGGGATCAGTTTTGCAGCGGCCTCTTCCGACAACGGCTCGGTGGCGATGATGTAGCTGCCCGCCGGGAGCACCTTGCCGCTGAGCTTCGGTTCAAGCTCTTCGAGATGCGCGTTACAAGCCAGCACCAACGTGCCGGCGCGCACCGTGCCACCGGCGCAACGGACCTGCACCGTGCTGCCGTGGATCAACTCCAGCACCGGACTCTGCTCGAAGATCTGCACGCCAAGAGACTCGGCGACCTTCGCTTCACCGAGCGCCAGGTTCAGCGGATGCAAATGCCCCGAGCCCATGTCCACCAGGCCACCGGCATACACGCCGGAGTTCACCACCTGTTCACGGATTTGTTCCGGCGCGACCAGCCGGGTTTCAAAGGCATAACCGGACTCGATCAGCTCTGCCTGCTCGGCCTTCAACGCGTTGAACTGAGCCGGCGTATTGGCCAGTTCACAGAAGCCCCAGCGCAGGTCGCAATCGATGCCGTGTTGGCGGATGCGATTGGCCACGACTTGCACCGATTCGGTCCCGGCATGTTCCAGGTATTGCACGCCATCGGCGCCGATGTGCCTGGCGAAACCGCTGACGTCATGGCCGATGCCACGAATCAACTGGCCGCCATTGCGCCCGCTGGCGCCCCAACCAATTCGCCGGGCCTCCAGCAGGACCACCGAGAGGCCACGCTGGGCCAGTTCGATGGCGGTGTTGATACCGGTGAAACCCGCGCCGACCACGCAGACATCGGCCACCAGGTCCGAGGCCAGCGCGGGACGCTGCCGCATGCCCCTGGCGGACGCCGCGTAATAGGAGAGGGTGTGTTCCTTGGTGTACTGATTCATTTGTTGGACTTCACTTTGCTCCACGAGCGGGTCATCAGGCGCATGATCGACTGCGGCGGCGTCGTGGAGATGTAGAGTTTGTCGAGGACTTCCTGGGACGGATAAACCTCGGGATTGCCGACCAGCTCAGGGTCCATGTACTGCTTGGCGGCCGGGTTCGGGTTGGCATAACCGACCGAAGCACTGACCTTGGCAATCACTTGCGGGTCCAGCAGGTAGTTGATGAAAGCGTGGGCTTCTTTCGGATTACTGGCGTCGGCGGGGGTGGCTAGCAAGTCGAACCACAGATTGGCGCCTTCCTTGGGAATGGCGTAGGCGATGTTCACGCCGTTCTTGGCTTCCTTGGCGCGGTTGGCGGCCTGGAACACGTCGCCCGAGTAACCGAAGGCCACGCAGATATCGCCGTTGGCCAGGTCCGAGACGTACTTGGAGGAGTGGAAGTAGGTGATGTAGGGGCGGATCTGCAGCAGCTTGGCTTCGGCCTTTTTGAAGTCCTCGGGGTTTTCGCTGCGCGGGTCCATGCCCATGTAGTTGAGCATCGCGGGAAACACTTCGTCCGCCGAGTCCATCATCGACACGCCGCAGGCGCTCAGCTTCTTGATGTTTTCCGGTTCGAACAGCACGGCCCAGGAGTCGATCTTGTCGATGCCCAACACAGCCTTGACCTTGTCGACGTTATAGCCGATGCCGTTGGTGCCCCACAGGTACGGTACCGAGTGCGAGTTACCCGGATCGTTTTTCTCCAGCAGCGCCAGCAGTTTCGGGTCGAGGTTCTTGAAGTTCGGCAGCTGCTCGCGATCGAGCTTGAGGAACGCGCCGGCCTTCACCTGGCGGGCGAGGAAGTGGTTGGACGGCACCACCACGTCATACCCGGTGCGACCGGCAAGCAGTTTGCCTTCCAGGGTTTCGTTGGAATCGAATACGTCGTAGATCACCTTGATCCCGGTCTTGGCCTGGAAGTCGGCGAGGGTGGTTTCGCCGATGTAGTCGGTCCAGTTGTAGACGCTGACCTGGGGCTGTGCCTGGGCAACGGCGCTGAACAGAACCGCCAGCGCGGCCGGGACCATGGATTTCAATAGACGCATATCGATACCTTCTTGGAATTATTGGATTCTTCAGGCAATTCTTGGGTGTTCTTGCTGCCGTCATCGCGAGCAGGCTCACTCCTACATTGGAATGCGTACCCTGTGGGAGCGAGCCTGCTCGCGAAGGTCTTAAGGACAGCGCAGATCTCAGACGCTGAGCATCAGGAACTCACGCTCCCACGAACTGATCACCCGTTTGAAGTTCTCGTGCTCGGCGCGTTTGACCGCGACATAGCCCCGTACGAACTTGTCGCCCAGGTAGCGGCTGATGGTGTCGCATTCCTCCATCTGGGTCAGGGCGTCCTCGATGGTGATCGGCAGGCGCAGGTTGCGACGCTCATAGGCGCGGCCCTGTACCGCAGCGCTCGGCTCGATACGCTCGACCATGCCCAGGTAACCGCACAGCAGGCTGGCGGCGATGGCCAGGTAAGGGTTGGCGTCAGCGCCCGGCAGACGGTTCTCGACGCGCATCGCGTCCGGGCTTGAGGTCGGCACGCGCAGGCCGACGGTGCGGTTTTCTTCGCCCCATTCGACGTTCACCGGTGCCGAGGTGTCCGGCAGGAAGCGGCGGAACGAGTTGACGTTCGGCGCGAACATCGGCAGCACTTTCGGGATGTACTTCTGCAAGCCACCGATGTGATGCAGGAACAGCTCGCTCATGTTGCCATCGGCATCGGCAAAGATCGGCTGGCCGGTGGCAATGTCCACCACGCTCTGGTGAAGGTGCATGGCGCTGCCCGGCTCATCGCCGACCGGCTTGGCCATGAAGGTTGCCGCCACGTTGTGCTTGAGCGCCGCCTCACGCATGGTGCGTTTGAACACAGTGATCTGGTCGGCCAGGTCCAGGGCGTTGCCGTGACGGAAGTTGATTTCCATCTGCGCCGGGCCGTCTTCGTGAATCAGCGTGTCGAGGTCCAGACCTTGCAGTTCGCACCAGTCGTAGACGTCTTCGAACAGCGGGTCGAATTCGTTGGCCGCATCGATGGAGAACGACTGGCGACCGCTTTCGGCGCGACCCGAACGGCCCATCGGCGCCTTGAGCGGCAAGTCCGGGTCTTCGCAGCGCTGGGTCAGGTAGAACTCCATTTCCGGCGCCACAATCGGCCGCCAGCCTTTGTCGGTATACAACTGCAGGACTTTCTTCAGCACGTTGCGCGGCGACAGTTCGATCGGGTTGCCGAACTTGTCGAAGGTGTCGTGGATCACGATGGCAGTCGGCTCGATGGCCCACGGCACCACGTAAACGGCGTCGGCATCCGGCTTGCAGATCATGTCGATGTCGGCCGGGTCGAGCAGGTCGTAGTAGATGTCGTCGTCGACAAAGTCCCCGGTTACCGTTTGCAACAGCACACTTTCCGGCAGGCGCATGCCTCGCTCATGCAGGAACTTGTTGGTGGGTGCGATTTTGCCGCGTGCAATGCCGGTCAGGTCGCTGACGACGCACTCGACTTCGGTAATCTTGTGATCTTTCAGCCAAGTGAACAGCTGATCGAAAGGGACATTCATAAAGACCTCGTTATTGGTTTTATTAACGCCAGGGGAGGCCGGTTTCATCCGCCGGACACTTCCCCTGTAGCGCGTTGACGTCTATCTTGGGCGAGCCTTGCGGTTCCATCTATCCACTTTAAGCAGCACGAAGCGCACCAAAAGAGTGCGTAAGGTCGCCCCATGACAGGTTCCAATTCACTCCAGGTCCAAGCCTTCAACACCGCCGATGTCGCCGAGCAAATCCGCGCCACACCGGGCTGGGTCCAGCATTACCAACAGATGTCGCCGGGGCATTTCGCAGGCCTGGTGCGCTATCTGGATCTGCAGGGCGTGGAGATTTACGAAGAGTCGATGAACACCCGGGTCGAGCAGAATTTCAGCGCGCCCCAGGGTTCGTTGTCGTTCTGTTTCGATCGCGGCGACAACGCGCTGTACGTGTTGAATGGCGAAAGCCGCAACATCTGGATCACCCCGGAGAACTACCAGGAAATCGCCGTGGTGTTCGGGCCGGAGTTTGTAAAGCGCCACAGCCTGGACATCGCCCGGCTCGAAGGGCTGTTCATGGCGCCGCTCAACTCCCGGCAGAACGCGCTGTTCTGCCGCTGGCTCAGCGGGACCTTGACGCGGCTGTCGCAGACCTTCGATCCACCGAGCCGCGAAGCGCTGACCCAGCAACTGCTGGAAGACTGTCTGTTCATTCTCGACAACGCCTGTGTCGGCCTCGACCAGAGTGCCTTGCAGCGCCGTGCGGGAGAGCGGGCGATCATGAAACGGGTAGGGGAATGGGCGGCGGACACCCCGGAAGAACACCTCAACCTGCTGGAACTGTCCCAGGTTGCCGGGGTTTCACTGCGCCAGTTGCAGCATGCGTTCAAGACCTACACCGGTATGGCGCCGACCCAATGGCTGCGCCTGCGCCGCCTCAACAGCGCCCGCCGCGAATTGCTCAGCCGCACGCCCACGCAAACCACCGTGGCTGAAGTGGCCATGCATTGGTCGTTCTGGCACCTGGGGCGGTTTTCCAGTAGCTACCGTGCACTGTTCAACGAGCTGCCGAGTGACACCCTCAAGCGCGCGAGTACCACTCAGTCAAGTGGTCGCGGCCGACGTTAGAACGTCGGCGGCGTAATCACCCAGATCACCACTGCATCGACATCGCCAGGGTTGCCATAGCGATGCGGTTCCTGGCTGGAAAAGCTGAAACTGTCGCCTTCGTTGAGCTGGAAATGGCGCTCACCGACCCACAACTCGAAACTGCCGGACAGCAGGTAACCGGCTTCTTCACCGTCGTGGCTGTAGCTTTGCTGGCTGTAGGTGCCGGGCGGGAAACGCGAGTGGAGCATTTCCAGTTGGCGGTTGGCTTGCGGGGTCAGCAACTGATCGACGATGCCGTCTTCGTAATGCACGTTCAGGCGGCTGTTCTTGCGCACCACGACGCCATCGTCTTCAGGCGCGGTGACCGCTTCACTGGCGAAGAACCACTGGATGGTGACGCCGAGGCTGCGGGCAATGTTGAACAGCGCCGGGATCGACGGGTAGGCGAGGTTGCGCTCCAGCTGGCTGATGTAGCCGGCGGTGAGCTCACTCTGTTGCGCCAGTTCCGCCAGGGTCATGCCCCGGCGCTTGCGCAGGCCGCGAATGCGCGTGCCGAGAAAATGCGGTTCGGCGTTGCCTGAGGCGGGCTGGGTCTTGCTGTTGTTGCTCATGGAAAGTTCCGAACCGGGGGGCTACGCTACGCCCCTGTAGGAGCGAGCTTGCTCGCGATGGTCGCTAACGATGACGCGTGTTTTCTGGATAACACGCGGTGTTCTGAAGTCCATCGCGAGCAAGCTCGCTCCTACAGAGAACGATCATTTGAATCTAAAGCCCCGGAGTATAAACAGCCTTAAAGCTCCCACGCGACTTTCAGGCCTTCATAAATCGCTTCCTCGGCGGTGCGCGGCGCCAGGCAGTCGCCGATCCGGCGAAATTCCACCAGCCCTTGCAGTTCAGCACCCAGGGTATCCACCGGTTGGTGACCCTGACACAGCACCAGGGTGTCGATGTTCTCCATCAGCATCGGCTCGCCGCTGGCGGTGTGCTGCAGGTACACCGTGTCGTCATCGCAACCATACAACCGCGCGTACGGCGTGATCGGCACCCCCAGTTTATGCAGCTCGCCGGCCAGTTGATCGCGCACGTACAGCGGCAGGTTTTCCCCGCAATGGGTGCCGTTGACCGCCAGTTGCACCTGGTGCCCGGCGCGCACCAGACGCTCGGCGATGCCGGGGCCGATCCAGTCGCAGCGCCAGTCGATCACCACCACCGAACGGCCGATTTTCACCTCGTCACGCAGCACCTGCCAGGCGTCCACCACCTGTAATTCGCCGCCGCGCTCGAAGGGCGGCCAGTACGGCTCGGCACCGGTAGCGACGATCACCATGTCCGGTTTTTCCTGCTCCACCAGCGCGCGGTCGACCCGGGTGTTGCGCACCACCCGCACGCCAGCCAGTTCCATTTCCCGCTGCAGGTTGGTGCTGGCGCCGCCGAATTCGCTGCGTCGTGGCAGCAGCTGCGCGAGCAACACCTGACCGCCCAATTGTGAGCTGGCTTCGTACAGCGTCACCTCATGCCCGCGCTGGGCCGCGACGGTGGCAGCTTTCATCCCGGCCGGACCACCGCCGGCGATCATGATGCGTTTGCGCTGTGGCGCTTGTCGGCGTTCGCCGAAGATCAGCTCGCGCCCGGTTTCCGGGTGCTGGATGCAGGAAATCGGCAAGCCCTTGTGGAAGTGGCCGATGCACGCCTGGTTGCAGGCAATGCACGCCCGCACGTCTTCGACGCGGCCGGTGTCGGTCTTGTTGGGCATTTGCGGATCGCAGATCAGCGCCCGGGTCATGCCGCAGACATCGGCCTGGCCGCGAGCCAGGATCAGCTCGGCTTCCTGGGGCTGGTTGATGCGCCCGGTGACGAACAACGGAATGTTCAAACTGGCCTTGAACGTCCCGGCTTCTTTTGCCAGGTACGCCGCTTCGATCGCCATGGGCGGCACGATATGCACCGCGCCTCCGAGTGACGCCGAAGTACCGGCGACGATGTGCACGTAATCGAGCTGCGTTTGCAGCGATTGCACGGCGGCCAGGGATTCGTCTTCGGTCAGGCCTTGCGGGTCGCGCTCGTCGGCGGAAATGCGCAGGCCGACGATGAACTGCTCGTCGGTCGCCGCGCGCACGGCTTTGATGACTTCGCGCAGAAAACGCAAACGCTGTTCCAGCTCTCCGTTGTAGCCATCGGTACGCCGATTGACCCGCGGATTGATGAACTGCGCCGGCAGGTAACCGTGACTGGCCACGACCTCGACGCCGTCGATTCCGGCCTGATGCAGACGGCGGGCGGCAGCGGCATAACCGGCGACAATCTCGTCGATCATGGCCTGATCCAGCGCGCGGGGCATCACCCGGAAACGTTCGTTGGGCACCGACGAGGCGGAGTAAGCCACTGCCAGCAAGCCATCGCTGGATTCCATGATCTCCCGCCCCGGATGGAACACCTGGGACAACACCACGGTACCGTGGGCATGGCAGGTTTGCGCCAGTTGGCGGTAGCCCTCGATGCACGCATCGTCGGTGGCCATCAGCACATGGGAGGTGTAGCGCGCACTGTCATGCACGCCAGTCACCTGCAGCACGATCAGCCCTGCACCGCCTTCGGCACGCGCCCGGTGGTAGGCGATCAATTGCTCGTTGACCAGGTTGTCGGTGGGCATCGAGGTGTCGTGACCGCTGGACATGATGCGGTTCTTCAGGCGCTTGCCACGGATCTCCAGGGGTTCGAACAGGTGCGCGAAGGCGGGTGTCGAGGTCGGCATGGTGCGGGTACTCCAGGCAGGCTGACCTGTGTAGGAGCGAGCTTGCTCCGGGCGGCGTTCCGACGATGGACGTCAACGATAACGCTGGGTACCTGACACCCCACGGCGTTCTCAGGTCCATCGCGAGCGAGCTCGCTCCTACAGAGGCATTTAGGTTTTCGGTGTTGTTATTATTGGTCTATAGAAATTTACCTGCAGTAAAAAATCAACTTGTTTTTTTACTATGCCTTGCAGTAGTTTCGTCTCGAGCCCGCTCCTGGGCCGAATAGCCGCCGGGGAGGTTGTGCTGCTGGATCGAGTGGCGCCGAGGGTATCGGGACTGATCCGGAATCACTGTTGAAAGGACTGGCCTCATCGCGAGCAGGCTCGTTCCTACAGTTGATCTGATGTGTCGCTATAACCCCCTGTAGGAGTGAGCCTGCTCGCGATGGGCGTGCCACGGTCTATCAGACTGGCAACTGACTGGAGAAATGGCCCGCTCTTGCTGTACATTCGTTCAGCCCACCGCTAACCCGTGCGGGCCTGAACGATTGAACCAAGGAGCGTGTCGCCGATGAATCAGGAAACCCGTTTTTCCCGCATGGAACCGGAGTTGCGCAAAGCCAACCTGATCGAGGCGACGCTGGTGTGCCTCAAGCGCCATGGTTTCCAGGGTGCGTCGATCCGCAAGATTTCCGCTGAGGCCGGGGTCTCGGTGGGGCTGATCAGTCATCACTATTCCGGCAAGGACGAACTGGTGGCCGAGGCCTACATGGCGATCACCGGGCGGGTCATGACCCTGCTGCGCGACGCCATGGAGCAAGCCGCGCCGAATGCCCGGGAGCGCTTGTCGGCGTTTTTCCGCGGATCGTTTTCCGCTGAATTGCTCGATCCGCAACTGATCGACGCCTGGCTGGCGTTCTGGGGCGCGGTAAAAACCGCCGAGGCCATCAACCAGGCCCACGATCATTCCTATGGCGAGTATCGCGGCATCCTGCGCAAGGTGCTGGCGGAACTGGCCCGGGAGGAGGGCTGGGAAAACTTCGACGCCGACCTCGCCGCCATCAGCCTCAGCGCCTTGCTCGACGGTTTGTGGCTGGAGTACGGGCTGAACCCGGGTACCTTCACCCCGGAGCAGGGCATCCAGATTTGCGAGGCCTGGGTCGACGGGTTGCAGGCCGGCGGACGCCGGCGCTTCTGCGTGCAGACGAGCGACTGTTGATCAGTCGTTCAGCAATCGATACTCTCTGGCGCCGATGCAGGAAAACACTCTAATAAGAAACTGGCCTTCGGGCCTGAGCCGGACACCAAGCGATGACTCCTCGGGTATTGATCGTCGATGACGATCCGCTGATTCGCGATCTGCTGCACGCCTACCTGTCCCAGGAAGGCTACGACGTCCATTGCGCCGCCACGGCGGAACTGGCGGAAACCTTCCTCGCCAGCCAGACCGTCGACCTGGTGATGCTCGACACCCGCCTGCCGGGCAAGGACGGCCTGACCCTGACCCGCGAACTGCGGGTGCGTTCGGAAGTCGGGATCATCCTGATCACCGGGCGCAACGACGAAATCGACCGCATCGTCGGTCTCGAATGCGGCGCCGACGACTACGTGATCAAACCCCTCAATCCAAGGGAGCTGGTGTCGCGAGCGAAAAACCTGATTCGCCGGGTACGTCACGCGCAAACGCCACAGCCTGCCGTCGCGGTGGCCAAGCCGGTCAAGCAGTTCGCCGACTGGTCACTGGACACCGACCGCCGCCGCCTGATCGATGCGTCCGGCAGCGAAACCCTGCTGACCCACGGCGAATACCAGTTGCTCAGCGTGTTCCTGCGCAACAGCGGCCACACCCTCAGCCGC
This sequence comes from Pseudomonas sp. GL-R-19, assembly GCF_019956375.1. NCBI lineage: Bacteria > Pseudomonadati > Pseudomonadota > Gammaproteobacteria > Pseudomonadales > Pseudomonadaceae > Pseudomonas > Pseudomonas sp. GL-R-19. Next base: position 114,542 of record NZ_JAHBDJ010000002.1, read on the forward strand.
GATCAGTTGATGGACCAGATCCGCAACCGCGAATGGGTGCCCAACGACCGCTCCATCGACGTGCTGGTCGGGCGCTTGCGCCGCAAGTTGCACGACGACCCCGCCGAACCGCAGTTGATCATCACCATCCATGGCGCCGGTTACCTGTTCACCGCTGGCGTGGCGGCCTGAAGCTGATGGCGCGATGGCTTTGCCTGCTGGCGATGCTGGTGGCTGGCCATGCCGTCGCGGCGGACAAGGTTCGCTATTGCGATTACCCGGTGTACCCGCCGATCTCCTGGAGCGACGGCAAGCAGGTGCGCGGCCTGGCGCCGAACGTGGTGAAAAATCTGTTCGGCCAGTTGGGGTATGAGGTCGAGATTATCGTGCTGGGCAACTGGAAACGCTGCCTGCTGGACGCCGCCGAAGGCCGGGTCGATGTGGTGTTGGCCTACAGCACCGCGCAACGCGAACAGAGCATGCTGTTCTCGACGGTGCCGGTATTGCGTGAAGAAGTGGCGCTGTTCATCAACCGCCAACACCCGGTGACATTCGAACAACTGGACGACCTGGCCCATTACCGTGGCGGCCTGTTGTTCGGCGAGAGCTACGGTGTGGCGTTCGATCGCATGGTCGCGCGCAACAACAATATCGAATGGGTTTCCGACAGCCACCAGAACTTCGGCAAGCTGATTCGCGGGCGCATCGATTTCATCACCCAGGAGCGGCGTACCGGCCAGCTGTACGTGGAAAACCTGCCCGGCGGCCAGGACATCGTCGCCTTGCCCAAGGCCTTGAGCGTGGACTATTTGCGGGTTGCCGTGTCACGGCGCTCGCCCTTGGCCGAGCGCATGCCCGAGATCAACGCGCAATTGCAGCGCATGGTCGATGCCGGCGACATCGAGCGCTGGCTCAACGAAAGCGAAGTGACCTACCGCGACATGATCAACCTGCCGGTGGATGCGCAATGATTCGCGCCCGCCCCGGTGGACTGTTGCGACGCCTGTTGCTGTTCATTCTGTTGTTCAGCCTGTGCTTCACCGTACTGGCCAGCAGCGTGCAACTGTACATCGAGTATCGACGGGAAATGCGCGACATCGATTCGCGCATGGAGCTGATCCGCGCCGGCTACCTGGCCAGCCTGGAACGCAGCCTCTGGGATTTGAACCAGGAGCAGTTGAACGTGCAGTTGCGCGGGCTGGTGGACTTCTCCGACGTCGCGCGGGTGCACTTGACCAGCGCCGATTTCGACCTGGTACAAGGCAATCCGACCCCGGCGGGACCGCTGCGTATCGAGCGCTTTGCCCTGGACTATCAGCCGCCGTCCGGCCCGCTGCGCAACCTTGGCGAGCTGGAAGTGAGCACGGATCTGGGGGCGGTGTACCAGCGTCTCTATGCCACCGGTTTGACCAGCCTGTTGTGGATGGCGGTGTTCCTCTGCGGTCTGGCCGTTGCCTTGTCGGGGCTGTTTTATCGTCTGGTGACCCGTCACCTGAAAGTCATGGCCGAGTTCGCCCGGCGCATTGCCGCCGGTGAATGGCACGAGCCCCTGTATTTGGACAAGCGCCGCGGCAGCGACGAAATCGACACCGTGGCCCACGCACTGGACGACATGCGCCGGGCGATCCTGCGGGACATCGAGCGCCGGGAAACCGATCGCCTGGCCTTGCAGGACAACCGTGACGAGCTGCTGAAAATGGTTGAGCGCCGCACCGCCAGCCTGATGCGGGCCAAGGACGAGGCGGAAGCGGCCAACCTTGCCAAGTCGCGGTTTCTGGCGACCATGAGCCACGAACTGCGCACGCCCCTCAATGGCATCCTCGGCATGGCCGAACTGTTGCGCGGCGCGCGCCTGGATGCCCGGGACGGCAAACGCCTGGATGCCTTGCACAAGGCCGGTGAAGGCTTGCTGACGATCCTCAACGAAGTGCTGTATTTCGCCAAGCTGGAGGAGGGCGTCAGCCATCCCGAGCCGGTGGATTTCTCGCTGCGCCAGTTGCTCGACGAGGTGCTGACATTGTTGGAACCGCGAGCGCTGAACAACGACACGATCCTCACTTGCCGCATCGATCAGCGGGTTGCCGAGTATCACCACGGCGCCGAGCAGTTCCTGCGTCAGGTGCTGAGCAACCTGCTGGCGAACGCGATCAAGTTCACCGAAGGCGGCGAAGTCAGCGTCGAGGTGGCGCTTCTCAGCGAAACCGGCGAACAGACCGGGCAGCGGCTGCGGGTCAGTGTCACGGACGACGGCATCGGCATTGCCCCGGCGATGCAGGCGAAGATTTTCGAGCGTTTCACCCAGGCCAGCGAAGAAGTGGCCCAGCGTTTTGGTGGCACTGGATTGGGGTTGGCGATCTGCAAACATCTGGTGGAGCAGATGGGCGGCTGCATCGGCGTGGAGAGTGAAGTGGGGCGCGGCAGTTGTTTCTGGTTCGAGCTGTCCTTGCAGCCGGCCAGCGGCGTGGCTGAGGCTCCGCCGGTACGCGCGGTGGGGCCGGCACTGAACATCCTGGTGGTCGAAGACGTGGCGCTCAACCGCGAAGTGGCCAAGGGTTTATTGCAGCGGGACGGCCACCGGGTATGGCTCGCCGAAGAAGCGGATCAGGCGCTGGAACACTGCGCGGCGCGGGTTTTCGATCTGCTGCTGCTCGACGTGCATCTGCCGGGCATCAGCGGTGTCGAGTTATGCCGGCAGATCCGCAACAGCGACGGGCCGAATCGCCACACCCGGATTTTCGCCTTGACCGCCAGCGTGCAACCGGCGCTGGTGCGCGGTTATCTGGAGGCCGGCATGGACGGTGTCCTGGCCAAGCCCTTGAAGCTGGAAAACCTGCGCCAGGTGCTGGAAGGGCATGCGCCCGTCGCCGAGTCGCTGCTGAGCGATGAGGCAATGGACTGGCCGTTGCTGCAGACCCATCGCAACCTGCTCGGCGAGCAAAAGGTCCAGAGTCTGCTGGCGGTGCTGCGCGACTCGATTCTCCAGCACCGCGATGCACTGCATGAAGCCATGGCCGCCGATGACTGCACAGAGGTTGCGCAACTGGCGCACCGTCTGGCCGGCAGCTGCGACTCCCTGGGTTTTCGGGCCTTGGCCGCCACCCTAAGGGCGCTGGAGACCTTGGCGCTGGCAAACGATGAATCGGCGATCCAGCGGCTGAGCCCCACGCTCAATGAGCAATTGCTGCGCTCGCTTGATACCCTCAAAGGCCTGTTGCAGAGCTGACGTACAAGTTTGTTACGACTTTGTACAACTTCGATCTTTACGGTCAACGCGAACTTACATGGCTTTCCAATAATCGACGCAACCGCCGCAGCGCGGTCTTCGAAGCTTATTGGAGATAATAATAATGAATTGCCGTAAAGCCGATCCCACCCTGCGCCGCGACGTCCTGTCGCGCGCTGCACACCTCACCGATTGCTGAGGTGCCGACATGAACGAAAATACTGATCGTAAAGGCATACAGCTGACCCGCGCCCTGAAGAGCCGGCACATTTTCATGCTGTCTTTGGGCGGCGTCATCGGCACCGGGTTGTTCATGGGCTCCGGCGTTACCATCAACCAGGGCGGCCCGGTGGGGGCGATCCTGGCTTACCTGGTCGCGGGTTTCCTGATGTACCTGGTGATGGTCTGCCTGGGTGAACTGTCGGTACAGATGCCGGTCTCCGGTTCGTTCCAGGCCCACGCCACCAAATACATCGGCCCGGCCACCGGGTTCATGATCGGTTGGGTGTACTGGATGAGTTGGGCCACCACCGTGGGCCTGGAGTTCACCGCCGCTGGCATGCTGATGACCCGCTGGTTCCCGGCGGTGCCGATCTGGTACTGGTCGGCGCTGTTCGTGGTGGTGCTGTTCGGTATCAATGCCATGGCCACCCGCGCTTTCGGTGAGGCGGAATACTGGTTCTCGGGGATCAAGGTCGCGGCGATTCTCGGTTTCATCGTGGTCGGCGTGCTGGTGATCTTCGGTGTAATACCCCTGAGCAGTGGCGCACCGGCGCCGATGGCGACCAACCTGATCGGCGATACGCTGTTCCCCAACGGCCTGTCGGCGGTGTTCGCGGTGATGATGACCGTGGTCTATGCGTTCCAGGGTTGCGAGATCATGGGCGTGGCCGCCGGTGAAACCGATCAGCCGGAAAAGAGCATTCCCCGCGCCGTACGCAACGTGGTGTTCCGCGTGCTGATCTTCTACGTGCTGGCGATCATCGTGCTGTCGGCCATCGTGCCGTGGCAGCAGGCCGGCCTGATGGAAAGCCCGTTCGTGCAGGTGTTCGACATGGTCGGCATTCCCTACGCCGCCGACCTGATGAACTTCGTGATCCTCACGGCGATCCTGTCGGTGGGAAACTCCGGCCTGTATGCCTCGACACGCATCCTGTGGGCGATGTCGAAAACCGGCATGGCGCCGAAAAGTCTGTCGCCATTGAGCAAGCGTGGCGTGCCGCTGCGCGCCTTGAGCATCACCTTGTGCTTCGCGCTGGTGTCGCTGATGACCAGCTTCGTCGCCGCCGACACCTTGTTCATGGTGCTGATGGCGGTGAGCGGCATGTCCGGCACCGTGACCTGGATTGTCATTGCGCTGGCGCAGTACAAGTTCCGCAAGGCTTATCTGCGTGACGGCGGCAAACTCAGCGACCTGAAGTACCGCGCACCGTGGTTCCCGGTATTGCCGCTGATGTGCATCACGCTGTGCTGCTCGCTGTTCGTGTTCCTGGCCCTGGATGAGACCCAGCGTCCGTCGCTGTATTGGGGCTTTGGCTTCATTGCGCTGTGCTATGGCGCGTACTTCCTGATCCATCGCAAGCGTCAGGGCGCGTTGGCGCCGAGCTTGCCGACTGCCTGACACCTCCAGATAACCGTTTCCCCTGTAGGAGCGAGCCTGCTCGCGATGGTCGTCAACGATAACGCTGGGTACCTGACACTCCGCGGCGTTTTCAAGTTCATCGCGAGCAAGCTCGCTCCTACAGTTGTTTTGTGCTGGGCGTAGGCAGTTGTTCGAAGTTGTAACAGCGCCAACGGCTTACGCTCGCCCATCTATAAATAATTCAATAAAACCAATGTGTTACATGATTTTTGAGCTTGTTACAGCCCATTTCTCCGCCGATTGCCGCCTTACTGAACACTCGTTTAGTATGGCCTCAAGTCGCATCACCTCAGACCCATCAAAATAATTCGAGGATTCCCATGACCACTCAATCGTCGCTGCTCAGCCAGGTTGAAGCAGGCGTTGCCTGGATCACCCTCAACCGCACTGCCCAGCGCAATGCGCTGGACATTCCGACGCTGAAAAACCTGCACGGCTTGCTCGACGCTTTCAACGCCGATCCGGCGGTGCGCGTGGTGGTATTGACCGGTAGCGGCCGCAGTTTCTGCGCCGGCGCGGACCTCGATGAATGGGCCGATGCCGAAGCCCGGGGCGCCCTGGAAACCTACGGCTGGACCGAAACCGCCCACGCCTTGATGACCCGCCTGCACAGTCTGGAAAAACCCACCATCGCCGCCATCAACGGCACCGCCGTCGGTGCAGGGATGGACCTGACCCTGTGCTGCGACCTGCGCATCGCCGGGCAATCGGCACGCTTCAAGGCCGGCTACACCAGCATGGCGTACTCGCCGGACGCCGGCGCCAGTTGGCACCTGCCGCGCTTGATCGGCAGCGAACAGGCCAAGCGCCTGTTGTTCCTCGACGAAATGTGGGGCGCCGACCGTGCCCTGGCCGCCGGTCTGGTCGGCGAAGTGTGCGCCGACGATCAATTGCTGACCGTTACCAGTGAACTCGCTGCACGCCTGGCCAGTGGCCCGACCTTCGCCTTCGCCCAGACCAAAAAGCTCATGCGTGAAGGCGCGGAACGCAGCCTGGCGGAGCAACTGCAAGCCGAACTCGCCGCCGGCCTGCTCTGCGGTCGCAGCGAAGACGGCAACGAAGCCCTGCGCGCCGCCATGGAAAAACGCCCGGCAACTTTTATCGGCCGCTAATCCGCTAGCACACCCATCTGTAGGCGCTGGCTTGCCAGCGAAGGCTTTTAGCATCTCCCCATTTCGCCGTTAACGAACAACAGGTAGCACCATGAATTTCCAACTGACCCAAGAACAAGAAATGTTGGTGGACTCGGTACGCAGCTTCGTCGAGAAGGAACTGCTGCCCTATGAAGAGCAGGTCGACCGCGCCGACGAGGTGTCCCCGGAACTGGCGGCACAGATTCGCGGCAAGGCGATTGCCGCCGGTTTCTACGCCTTCAACATGCCTGAGGAAGTGGGCGGTGGTGGCCTGGACTATCTGTCCCAGGCGCTGATCGAACGTGAGCTGTCCAAGGTGTCCTGGGCGCTGCACGTGTTTGTCGCGCGGCCGTCGAAAATCCTCATGGCCTGTACCGGCGACCAGATCAACGACTACCTGTTGCCGTGCATCCAGGGTGAAAAGATCGACTGTTTCGCCCTGACCGAACCGGGTGCCGGCTCCGACGCCAATGCGATCAAGACCCGCGCCGTGCGTGAGGGCGACGACTTCATTCTCAACGGCAGCAAGCATTTCATCAGCCACGCCGGCCATGCCGATTTCGCCATCGTCTTCGCTGTGACCGACACTTACGAGCACAACGGCAAAAAGCGTAACGCCGTGACCTCGTTCCTGGTCGACCGCAACACCCCGGGCATGACCATTCGCCGTGGGCCCAAGTGCGTGAGCAACCGCGGTTACCACACCTTCGAAATGTTCTTCGACGACTGCCGGGTGCTGGCCAGCAAAGTGCTGGGCGAAGTCGGCAAGGGTTGGGAGGTGGCCAACGCCTGGCTGACTGCCGGGCGGGTGATGGTCGCGGCCAACTGCGTCGGTCAGGCCCAGCGCGCACTGGATGTGTCCTTGCAATGGGCGGCGGACCGCAAGCAATTCGGCCAGCCGATCGGCACCTACCAGGGCGTGTCGTTCAAGCTCGCGGACATGGCCACGCAAATCCGCGCCGCGGAACTGCTGACCCTGCACACGGCCTGGAAAATGGACCAGGGCACCATGACCGATGGCGAGGCCGGCATGGCCAAGCTGTTCGCCAGTGAAGTGCTCGGTCGTGCCGCCGACGAGGCGGTGCAGATTTTCGGCGGCATGGGCCTGATGGACGAAGGTCCGGTGGAGCGCATCTGGCGTAACGCGCGGATCGAGCGGATCTGGGAAGGCACCTCGGAAATCCAGCGCCACATCATTTCCCGCGAGCTGCTGCGGCCGCTGCTGCGCTGATCGGCCCGGAGAATTCCCATGTCCCAAACCATTCGTGACAACCTCAAACGCATGCTCGCGCCGCAACACGTGGCGTTCGTCGGCGGCCGTAGCATGGCGCGCGCCCTCAAGCGTTGCGCCGAGGGCGGCTACCAAGGGCAAATGTGGCTGGTCAATCCGCAGCACGACAGCCTCGAAGGCGTGCCGTGTGTACGCAACATCGCCGACCTGCCATGCGGGCCCGATGCGGTATTCATCGCCACCAACCGCGAACTGACCCTGACTTGCGTCGCCGAACTGGCCGCCATCGGCGCGGGCGGGGCGATCTGCTACGCCTCAGGCTTCGCCGAGACCGGTGCCGAAGGCCAGGCCCTGCAACAGCGACTGCTCAAGGCCGCTGGCGACATGGCCTTGCTCGGCCCCAACTGCTATGGCCTGCTCGACTACCTGCACAGCTGCGCGCTGTGGCCGGTGGCCCATGGCGGCAAAGCGGTGGAGAAGGGCGTGGCGGTGCTGACCCAGAGCGGCAACTTCGCCTACAACCTGTCCATGAGCGATCGTTCGCTGCCAGTGGCCTACATGGCCTCGGTCGGCAATCAGGCGCAACTGGGAATCGCTGAACTGATGGACGTGTTGCTCGACGAGCCGCGCGTCACCGCCATCGGCCTGCATCTGGAAGGCCTGAAGAACGTGCCGGGTTTTGCCCGCGCCGCGCACAAGGCACTGGAGAAGGGCGTCCCGATCATTGCCCTGAAAACCGGCGTGTCGCAGATCGGCGCCGAACTGGCCTTGAGTCACACCAGTTCGCTGTCCGGTTCCGATGCGCTGTACGACGCGTTGTTCGACCGTCTCGGGGTGATCCGCGTCAGCGGCCCGGTGAGCTTTGTCGAAACCCTGAAGGCCGCTGCCTGCGGCAACCTGCCGGCGGGTCACAGCCTGATTGCGCTGGCCTGTTCCGGCGGCGACGCCGGGCTGATTGCCGACTACGCCGAACGCAACGACCTGGGCCTGCCGAAACTCGATCAAGGGCAGGTCGGCGAACTCGCGCAAGTGCTGCCGACCTACGCCAACCTGGTCAACCCGCTGGATTTCACCACGGCGATCTGGGGCGACGGCGAAGCCTTGAACCGCATGCTCGACAGCGCGCTGCGCACCGAGGCCGACGCGGCGATGCTGGTGCTCGACTACCCGTCGGAGTTCACCGGCGAGCGCAAGGAATGCGACCTGCTGCTGGAGTTGTACTGCGCGGCACTGCAACGCCACGGCAAGACCGGTTTTGTCACCTCGGCCTTCCCCGAGTTGTTGCCGGCCCATGCCCGCGAGCGTCTCCACGCCCAAGGCGTCGCGGCCTTGCAAGGTGTCGAAGATGGCTTGGCCGCGTGGGGCCGCATTGCCGGTTATCAGCGCAACCGCCAGGCCTTGTTGGCTTTGGGTGAATCGGCACTGGTACCGCTGTGCCCGCACGCGCTGGAAGGTGAGGGGCGTTTGCTCAATGAGTGGAACTCCAAACAGGCGTTGAAAGCCTTTGGCCTGCCAACGCCCAACGGCGTATTGAGCACCCCGGACAAGGCCCTGAAGGACGCCGAAACCCTGGGCTATCCGCTGGTACTTAAAGCGGTCAGCGCACAGCTGCCGCACAAGACCGAGGCTGGCGCCGTGGCGCTCAATCTCAAGGATGGCGCGGCGCTAAGCGCTGCACTGGAGAAGATGCGCGGCAGCATTGCCGCTTACGCCCCGGGCGTACCCCTCGATCAATTGTTGCTCGAACCCATGGCCAAGCCGCCACTGGCTGAGCTGATCGTCGGCATCAAACGCGAAAACGATTTCGGCCTCGCGCTGGTGATCGGTGCCGGCGGCATTCTGGTGGAGTTGCTCAAGGACAGTCGCAGCCTGTTGCTGCCGACCACTGACGGCGCGATCCGCAATGCCTTGCTCAGCTTGCGCAGCGCCCCGTTGCTGCAAGGTTTCCGTGGTCGCGAGCCTGCTGACCTGGACGCCTTGGTGAGCGCGATCCGCGCCGTGGCCGACTACGCCTGCGAGAACGCCGCGCAACTGCTCGAACTCGATGTGAACCCTTTGTTGGTCGGTGCCCATGGCACAACTGCGGTCGATGCGTTGATTCGCCTCGGCCAGGAGTGAGGACATGAATATGCAAAGCAAAACCTTGACCGGTGGCCAGGCCCTGGTGCGTCTGTTGGCCAACTACGGCGTCGATACCGTGTTCGGCATCCCCGGCGTACACACCCTGGAGCTGTATCGCGGCTTGCCCGGCAGCGGTATTCGCCACGTGCTGACCCGCCATGAGCAGGGCGCCAGTTTCATGGCCGACGGCTATGCCCGGGTCAGCGGAAAACCCGGCGTGTGCTTCGTCATCACCGGCCCCGGCGTGACCAACGCCGCCACCGGCATTGGCCAGGCCTACGCTGACTCGATTCCGATGCTGGTGATTTCCAGCGTCAACCACAGCGCCAGCCTGGGCAACGGCTGGGGCAGCCTGCACGAGTGCCAGGATCAACGGGCGATGACCGCGCCGATCACCGCGTTCTCCGCCGTGGCGCTGACCGCCGAAGACCTGCCGGAACTGATCGCCCGTGCCTACGCGGTGTTCGACAGCGAACGGCCGCGCCCGGTGCACATCTCGGTGCCGCTGGACGTGTTGTCGGCGCCGATTGCCCGAGACTGGAGCAATGAGGTGGTGCGTCGCCCGGGTCGCGGCCCGGCGTCCGCCAACGCCATCGATCAAGCTGTGGCCAAACTGAAGGCTGCCAAGCGGCCGATGATCATCGCCGGTGGCGGTGCGCTCAATGCCACTTCAGAACTGCAAGCCATCAGCACCCGGCTCGCTGCGCCGCTATTCACCAGCGTCGCCGGCAAAGGCCTGCTGCCACCGGATGCGCCGCTCAACGCCGGTTCATCCCTGTGTGTGGAGCCGGGCTGGAAGCTGATCGCCGAGGCCGACGTGGTGCTGGCGGTCGGCACCGAAATGGCCGACACCGACTACTGGCGCGAACGCCTGCCGCTGACCGCCGAACTGCTGCGTGTCGACATCGATCCGCGCAAGTTCAACGACTTCTACCCGTGCGCGGTGGCATTGCATGGCGATGCACAACAAACCCTCAGTGGGTTGCTTGAGCGTTTGCCGACCGACGTGCGCGACGCTGGCGCCGCCACGGCCTCGGTCGCGGCCCTGCGCGAAGCGGTCAAGGCCAGCCATGGCCCATTGCAGTCGATCCATCAATCGATTCTCGACCGTATCGCCGTGGAGCTGCCGGAAAACGCCTTCATCAGCACCGACATGACCCAACTGGCCTACACCGGCAACTACGCCTTCGACAGCCTGGCCATCCGCAGTTGGCTGCACCCGACCGGCTACGGCACCTTGGGATACGGCCTGCCGGCAGGCATCGGCGCCAAGTTCGGCGCGCCGCAACGGCCTGGCCTGGTGTTGGTGGGTGACGGAGGTTTCCTCTACACCGCCCAGGAGTTGGCCACGGCTGTTGAAGAACTGGACAGCCCGCTGGTGGTGCTGCTGTGGAACAACGACGCACTGGGGCAGATTCGCGACGACATGCTCGGCCTGGATATCGAGCCCATCGGCGTGCTGCCACGCAACCCGGATTTCGCCGCCCTCGCGCGTGCCTTCGGTTGCACCGTGACCCAGCCGCAAAGCCTCGCCGAGTTGCAGACTGACTTGCACCAAGGCTTCAAGCGTAACGGCGTGACTTTGATCGAACTCAAGCATGCCTGCGCGCATTGATCTGCATTTCAAGGGGATGAAGCCATGCGCTTTTCCGATCTGACTCAACGAATCGCCGGTGACGGCGCCGCCGCGTGGGATATCCACTACCGCGCCCTGGCACTGCGCGAACAGGGTGAAGACATTCTGCTGTTGTCCGTGGGCGACCCGGATTTCGACACGCCACAGCCCATCGTGCAGGGCGCCATCGACAGCCTGCTGAGCGGCAACACCCACTACGCCGAGGTGCGCGGCAAGCGTGCCCTGCGTGAGGCCATTGCCAGGCGCCATCAACAACGCAGCGGCCAATCGGTTTCGGCGGATCAGGTCACCGTGCTCGCCGGGGCGCAATGTGCGCTGTTCAGCGTGGCCCAATGCGTGCTCAATCCCGGTGACGAGGTGATCGTCGCCGAACCGATGTACGTCACCTACGAAGCCGTGTTCGGGGCTTGCGGCGCCGTGGTGGTGCCGGTGCCGGTGCGCTCGGAAAACGGCTTCCGCGTGCTGCCCGAAGACGTCGCTGCGCGCATTACCCCGCGCACCCGGGCACTGGCCCTGAACAGCCCGCACAATCCGTCCGGCGCCAGTCTGCCGCGCAGCACCTGGGCTGCCTTGGCTGAGTTGTGCATCGGCCACGACCTGTGGCTGATTTCCGATGAGGTCTACAGCGAATTGCTGTTCGAAGGCGAGCACGTCAGCCCGGCGAGCCTGCCGGGCATGGCCGAGCGCACCGCGACCCTCAACAGCCTGTCGAAATCCCACGCCATGACCGGGTGGCGCGTCGGCTGGGTGGTGGCACCGCCATCCCTGGCCGCGCACCTGGAAAACCTCGCGCTGTGCATGCTCTACGGCTCGCCGGATTTCATTCAGGACGCCGCCGTGGTGGCCTTGGAAAGCAACTTGCCAGAGCTCGAAGCCATGCGCGAAGCCTATCGCCAGCGTCGCGACCTGGTGTGCGACAGCCTGGCCGATTGCCCCGGCGTGCGGGCGTTGAAACCCGATGGCGGGATGTTCGTGATGCTCGATATCCGCCAGACCGGGCTCAGCGCCCAGGCGTTTGCCGACCGTCTGCTGGATCGCCACGGCGTGTCGGTATTGGCTGGCGAGGCCTTTGGTCCGAGCGCGGCGGGGCATATTCGCCTCGGTCTGGTGGTCGGCGCCGAACCCCTGCGCGATGCCTGCCAGCGCATCGCCCGTTGTGCTCAAGAATTGATGGAGGCCCAGGTTCATGCTTAACCACAAGGCGTTGTTTATTGATGGTCGCTGGCAGAAACCTTCGGGGCAGGGCATCGCCGAGGTGATCAACCCAGCCACCGAGGAGGTGTGCGGCAGTGTTCCGCTGGGTGATGAGCTCGATGTCGAAAACGCGGTGGCGGCTGCACGTCGGGCCTTCGCCTCATGGTCGCGCACGCCGTCCAGCGTGCGGGCCGGTTACATCCGCGCACTGGCCGATCAACTGCGTAATCGTGCTGATGAAATGGCTTCTGTCATTACCACTGAATTGGGCATGCCGGTGCAATGGTGCCGCTCGGTGCAGGTCGACGGGCCGATCGCTGGCCTTGAGCAATACGTCGAATTGGCTCATCTCATGGACGAGGTGCGTGAAGTCGGCAATTCGCTGGTGATCCGCGAGGCCGTGGGTGTCTGCGCGTTCATCAACCCGTGGAATTACCCGCTGCACCAGTTGATCGGCAAACTCGCCCCGGCCCTGGCCGCCGGTTGCACAGTGGTGGTCAAACCGAGCCAGGAAACCCCGCTGCATGCCTTCCTGTTGGCGCAAATGATCGAGGACATCGGCCTGCCGGCCGGGGTGTTCAACCTGGTCAGCGGCCCGGGCTCGAAAGTCGGCGAAGCGCTGGCCAAACATCCGGACGTGGACATGGTGTCGTTCACCGGCTCCACCGGCGCCGGCGTTCGCGTTGCGCAAGCGGCGGCGCCTTCGGTGAAACGGGTGTGCCTGGAACTGGGCGGCAAGTCGCCGCTGCTGATCGCCGAAGATGCCGACCTGGCAGCGGCCGTGCGCTACGGCGTGCAGGACGTGATGATCAACTCCGGCCAGACCTGCACCGCGTTGACCCGCATGCTGCTGCCGGCCAGCCGTTACGCCGAGGCCGTGGAACTGGCGCTGGCGGAAACCCTGAGCCTGCGCATGGGCGATCCCCTCGACCCGCAAAGCTTCCTCGGTCCGATGTGTTCGGCCGGGCAAAAACGCACCGTGCTCGATTACATCAAGGTCGGCCAACAGGAAGGCGCACGACTGCTGTGCGGCGGTGACACGCCGTCAATGTTCGAGCGCGGCTTTTATGTCAGCCCGACGCTGTTCGCCGATGTCGACAACCGCATGCGCATTGCCCAGGAAGAAATCTTCGGCCCGGTGCTGTGCCTGATTCCCTACACCGATGAGGCACAAGCGATCCAGATCGCCAACGACTCGCCGTTCGGCCTGTCCAGCGGCGTCTGGGCCGGCAGTGCCGAGCGCGCCTTGCATTTGGGTCGCCAACTGCGTGCAGGCCAGTGCTTCCTCAACGGCGCGGCATTCAATTATCAGGCGCCGTTTGGTGGCTACAAACAGTCGGGTAACGGTCGCGAATGGGGTGAGGAGGGGTTGAACGAATTCGTCGAAGTGAAGGCGATCCAGGTGTGACGATTGGTGACTCGAACTGTTCATCAACCACTGCTCCACACCTTCAATCGATACGCTGGGAAAAGTCTAAGGAATCACCATGAAAGTACTGATCGTCCACGCCCACCCGGAACCGCAATCCTTCACCGCCGCCCTGCGGGACCAGGCCGTCGCGACCCTCGAAGCCCAGGGCCACGAAGTGCAGGTCAGCGACCTGTACAAAATGAACTGGAACCCGGTGGCCAGCGACGCGGACTTCTCGAATCGGGAAAACCCCGAGTACCTGGTCTATGCCCTGGAACAACGCCTGGGTGTGAAGAGCCAGTCGCTGGCGGCGGACATTCAGGCCGAACTGGACAAATTGTTGTGGGCCGACCTGCTGATCCTCAATTTCCCGATCTTCTGGTTCTCCGCCCCGGCGATGCTCAAGGGCTGGATCGACCGGGTGCTGGTGTCGGGCATCTGCTACGGCGGCAAGCGTTTCTATGATCAGGGCGGATTGGCTGGGAAGAAGGCACTGGTGACCGTGACCCTGGGCGGGCGCGAACACATGTTCGGCGAAGGCGCGATTCATGGCCCGCTGGAGGACATGCTGCGGCCGATCCTGCGTGGCACCCTGGCTTACGTCGGGTTCGATGTGCTGGAACCGTTCGTGGCCTGGCATGTGCCGTACATCAGTGACGAGGCGCGCCAGCAATTTCTGGTTGATTACAGCCAGCGTTTGCAGCACTTGAGCGACGACCAACCACTGGTATTTCCGAAGTTGGCGCAGTTCGATGACAAGCTCTATCCACTGACCACCAATGCCTGACTAACACCATATACCCTGTAGGAGCGAGCCTGCTCGCGATGGTGGCTCAGCCAACATGGATGTTGAAGCTGATACCCTCATCGCGAGCAGGCTCGCTCCTACAGTTCTTTGTATTGGCTGTCCTATTGGTGTGTGTTTAAGGGGGTTGCTTAGCGGCTGTCAGCGTTACTTCCCGCAAGCTACAACGGCTTGCGTCATTGCCTACAGCTACGCCAGAATCCGCCGGCTTGTGCGTCTTGGGGGCGGGTTCTATCGTTGACCGGTCGCTGCAAAACAGCAGCGATCGGGTTTGGTAGCCCGTTTTCCACATACGCGTAGCATCACCTATGGACAGGCGCCTTTTTGGCAATTGTTTTAATGGTGTCCATGCGTAGGGCGCTCTCGGGCGCGCCGGTTTTTCCATGTGGGCCGGTCTACCAACCTTCGTATGGCCACCACCCATCGTTTGGTAGCGAGAGTGATGGCTCCATTTATCACATATGGAGTTTCACTATGTTCAAAGTCACACCCAACCCGCCGGACACTGATCCGATATCCCCGCACGAAACCCTCGACTCCCAGAAACTCCACGAAGCCGCCGAGCGCGCCCTCGATCATTACCTCAACCCCGGCCCCGGCATCATGGCCACGCCGCGAAAGCCCAGCTCCATGTTCATCGTCAATCCCGAACTCAATGTCGAAACCTTACTGGTGCACGCCTGTGAATCGCTGGCGTCGGCCCATGTCATGGCCAACGACCTGGTGGATCACCTGCAAGGAACAAATCGCAATGCGCTGCTGGGCATTGCGCAAGTGATCATGCTCGGCGAACTGGCCGTGAACCGGGCGCTGGATCAGCTCGATCCGCCTGAATAACCACAAATCTCCAGATCACCGATAGACCTGTAGGAGCGAGCCTGCTCGCGATTGCGTAGTGTCAGTCGACGTCTATTTTGTCTGACACGCCGCCATCGCGAGCAGGCTCGCTCCTACACGACTCCAACCGCTTGTTCGGAAGTCTTTCTCTGAGGGGCCGTTGAACTACACTTTTCAGTTGCTCCACCCGATCGGCAGGCGACGCATGGCGTCGCTTGCCGCCGCCAGTCGACCCAAAGGCTTGCCCGTTGTGGCAAACCTGCCGGAGGTCATCATGAAAAGGTTTTCACCGGTCAGCCTGTGTATCGCATTGTCGATTTTGAGTAGCCCGGGATGGGCGCAATCGGTGGTGCCGATGAAAGGGCAGAGTTCGCAACAAACCCAGGCCGACATCAACGAATGCAACAGCATCGCCGCCAGCCAAAGCGCCTCGACGGCTTCCACGCCTACCGGCGGGAGGGTCAAGGGCGCCGCTGTAGGGGCCGCCGCCGGCGCAACGGCGGCCCAGGTGCGCGGCAACCAGCACGACGAGGCTTATGACCGCGTCGATAGTGATGTGCAACAGGACTATCGCCAGAACCGCGCCAAGTCGACGGCAGCGGCCGGCGCTGTGGTCGGTGGTTCACGTCAGCGCCAGGAGCGCCGGGCGGACGCGAAAACCACGCAGGCGAACACCACGACGGCTTACACCAGCTGTTTGCAGGGCAAGGGTTATCAGGTCAATCCTTGAGTCAGGTACGCAACACACTGTAGGAGCGAGCTTGCTCGCGAATAACCTGAGGGCGCCGCGGACTATCAGGTGCCCAGTGTCATCGTTTACGACCATCGCGAGCAAGCTTGCTCCTACAAGGATCTTCAGTGTTTCGAGAATTCGGTCAGGAGCACAATTTCAGAGGCTTGAGTTCGCTGTTTCAAGGAACGAGACGGGTAAGGAAACTGCCTGTAGCTCCAATCTGACAACCGTTCATCGGTGAACTACGCTGCGATACGTACCCTCGATCTGAATTTCGTGACGTAAGGATCCGACACATGCGGAGCAGGCTGCTCGCTGTAATGTTTACTGTCTTCGGGATGTTTGTGTCGGTGCAATTGTGGGCCGAAGACGCACCGAAAGTGGTCGATGCTCCCGTAGAATTGAAAGTGGCCAACCGCACCATCATGGCGTTTCACGCGACCACCCTCGGTGAAGCCCCGGCCTCGCGGGTCAAACGGGCGAAAGCGGTGATCGGTGAGGCGCTGGATGATGCCGACGATCTCAATGTCGCCATCGACCCGATCATGGAAAGCTACATGGTGCTGCTGGGTAGCCGGCGCGCCTTTATTGTTTCGCCCAAGGATATCGACGGGACCGAATACGACTCGGTACAGCAGGCCGCCGAAGCCGCGGCTGCCAAGCTGCGTCAGGTCATTGCCGAAACCCGGGAAGCCCGCAACCTGCAATTGATTCTGCGCTCCGCAGTCGCCGCGTTGATCGCCACCGGCGTTTATATAGGTTTGCTGTTCGGTATGTTGTTTGTGCGGCGCAAAGTGCTGAAGAAACTGCCCGAACTGATGCATCGGCACACCCAGGCCCTGAAGGTCGGACGGGTTCCGCTGGTCGACGCCAATTTCCTGTATCCGCTGGCCAGTCGCCTGTTGGAGCTGGTGCGCTGGATCGTCGTGATGCTGTTTACCTACGAATGGCTGGGCTTTGTCCTGTCACGCTTTCCCTATACCCGTCCCTGGGGCGAAAGCCTCAATAACTATCTGCTGGAGCTCGGCGGTTATCTGCTGCAAGGGATTGTCGGCGCCATACCCGGGCTGGGCGTGGCGCTGGCGATCTTCTTTATCGCCCGCGGCGCAACCGCCTTCATGCGGCGGATACTGCGGCGCATGGCTGTACCGGGAACCCTGAGCTGGCTGAACCATGAAACCCTGCAACCCACCCAACGCCTGACGTCCCTGGCGATCTGGCTGTTTGCCCTGGCCATGGCCTATCCGTACCTGCCGGGTGCGGGCACCGATGCCTTCAAAGGCTTGTCGGTGTTGATCGGCCTGATGATTTCCCTGGGCGCCACCAGCGTGGTGGGCCAGGCAGCGGCGGGTTTGATCCTGACCTACACCCGAACCCTGCGCCCCGGCGAATTCGTGCGCATTGGCGACTACGAAGGCACGGTGACCGAATTGGGCATGTTTACCACCAGCATTCGCACCGGCCTGGGTGAGGTGCTGACCCTGCCCAACTCGATGATCACCGGCACCGTCACCAAGAACTATTCGCGAGTGGTACAAGGCCCCGGCTACGTGGTCGACACCGTCGTGACCATCGGCTACGACACGCCGTGGCGGCAGGTGGAGGCGATGTTGCTGGAGGCCGCAAAACGCACGCCGGGAGTTCTCGAAGTGCCGCCGGCCCAGGTATTCCAGACAGCATTGTCGGACTTCTACCCGGAATACCGATTGGTGGCCCAGGCCATCCCCAGCCAGCCACGGCCGCGCGCTGTGCTGCTGAGCATGCTGCACGCCAACATCCAGGATGTGTTCAATGAGTATGGTGTGCAGATCATGTCGCCGCACTATCTGGGCGATCCACAACAGGAGAAATGGGTGCCCAGGGACAAGTGGTACCCGGCCCCCGCGCAGGAATCGAAGGAATCCTGATTACGTCTGAAAGGGAGTTCGCAACATGATCGAGCTTGGGCTGCATGCTATGCGCGATGACCACCTATCGTGCTTGACCACCCTGGGTTATCAGATGTGATTTAATCTGGTTCATATTGAAGCAATCTGAATAACGTTAACCGGTATCTGCTGCATCTCGCGGCACTGGAGCAAATGTCATGGCTACTACCGTCAAAACCCGCTCAGTGACGGCACACGTCCCGGTTGACCTGGCCGAACGGGTTGATCAGCTCGCTGAGCGTCTGGATCGCTCTAGAAACTGGATCGTGAAGCAGGCCCTGTCGGCGTGGCTGGATCAGGAAGAAGAACGCAGTCGCCTGACCCGTGAAGCCTTGGCCGATGTGGATGCCGGTCGTGTTATCGACCATCAGGCTGTCCAGGCATGGGCCGAAAGTCTCGGCACAGAATCTCCGTTACCGGTGCCGCGCTGATGGAGTTGAAGTGGACTGGCAAGGCGCTTTCTGATGTAGCCCGTTTGTACGAGTTTCTAGCCACCGTCAATCAACCTGCCGCTGCCCATACGGTTCAACAGCTGATTGCTGCTCCAGGCACTTTGCTGGCCAACCCGCGCATTGGAGAGCGTCTGGAGGAGTTCGACCCACGGGATGTGCGGCGAATTCTGATCGGCCACTATGAACTTCGATATGAAATTCAGCATTCAACGATCTATCTGCTGCGCTTGTGGTATACACGCGAGCATCGATAGCGCCTGCAAGCAAGGGGCGAATCTCAGGTCCAGCCTTCAAAATCCACTTTCCCTCATCAGTTGACTGGCGCGGGGGCTGCCGATCTCCAGTACTCGGTCATTGAGCGGGGTGATCTGTCAGGATGTCGGGTGCAAGAAGTCATCGCGGGAGCAGGCGGGGCGGGGAATGCGCGTTGCGCAGAGTGCGTTGAGCGACCGGCAAGGCCGCTCAGTTGTAGCGGTGTTAAAAAAGCATATAGGCGGATGCGGTCGTCTGGTTCAGGTCGATCTCGCCGACCTCCAGGACTTCGTATTCAGCGCGCAGGCCGATGTTGCGAAAGACATCGACCTCAAGGCCCACACCGTAGGTCAGGTCAACCCCGGTATCGTCGTCGGTGGCATTGCCGTCGGCGTCCCAGGCGTGAGCACCGACACTGCCGAATACCCGCATCCGATCGCCCAGGGGAAAGCCGACATGGGCGGCAGCCTGAGCCGATTTGCCTTCGAAATCGACATTCTTGTCCTTGAATTGACCCAGGTCGACGTAGGCCCCCTCGAAGGCCAGGTAACTATTGACGCGATACCCGGCATAAACCTTGTAGCTGGTGTCGTCGTCGTCCAGTCTGGATTCGTCGGTCTGTATGCTGCTTACTCCAGCGCCAAGATATAAACCTTTGTCATCGGCGAGCGCCTGAAAAGACAGCAACGATAGCAGTGAAGCGAAGCCAAGGTTTCGAAGTAGCATGTGTGGTGGAGTCCTTGTACAGGTTTGTCAGGTGTTAGGGTTCGGCGAGCATTTGAGGGGCCGTGAAGCGTTAATAGAAGTCATTGATTGATATTTTTGCGTCGTAAGGCGGGATGTTTGCCGGGCATTGAAAGTAGCGTCTTGCCAGTGCTTGAACAGGTAGCGCTTTGCAGAACAACCAGCCTTGCGCCAATACAACCCCCTCCGAAACCAGATGCGGCAGTTGCTCCTGAGTCTCGACACCTTCGGCCACGACCTTGAGTCTTAGCGATTTGGCCAACCGGGCAATGTGTCGCCACAAGGCATCCTCGGCAGCGATCTTGTCGTCTGCGATGAATGAGCGATCTATTTTCAGAATGTCGAAAGGCACCGAATCCAGAAGCGAGAGGTTGGAATAGCCGATACCGAAGTCGTCCACGGCAATGCGATGTCCACACGCACGAAGCCGTCGCAATTGCATGGCGGCAGGCTTCTGATCGAGCATCGTCCTTTCGGTGATTTCAAAGGCCATGGCGGACACAGGCATGTTGTAGGTTGCCAGCACGCTGGCCACATAGTCTGGGAAGCTCGGGTCCTGAATATCCTGGGCGCAAAGATTGACCGTAATGTAGAAGTCCTTGCACGCCCAAAGGTAGGTGCTGTAATCCTCAGCCACTTGTCGAATCACCGAGCGCGTCAGTTTGCGGATCAAGTCAGATTTTTCTGCCACTGGAATGAAAACATCCGCAGGCACGTGGGTGCCGTTGTCGCTCCAGTGAGAAAGTGCTTCGGCGCCCACCAGATAGCCCGTCGTCAAGTTAACGATAGGCTGGTAGTGAACACCCAGCGTGTTGGCTTTTATGGCATTGCGAAGCCGTACGGCGATAGAGGTGTAATGTCGTTGAATACACCTTGCAAGCAAGAGCAGCGCTGCGAACACGCACACAAGGCCAATGAATAATTTGAATTTGAGACTTGTCAGGTAGTTCAATGGAAGAGAAATGACCGAGATCAGTTCATTTCGGTTGCCCGCAAAGGCGATCAGGACCTTGTCTGCCGAGGTAACCAGTTCTTCAAGGTGAAACGGCTTCTGCATCGTCAGCGGCCGAGGGCCCGTGGAGGCAATGGGCACTGCGCCGCCGGGGCCGATCAGGTCCAGTTGCAGGTCCTCGGGAAACTTCAAGTTGTCGAGCAGGATCTTCTTGTTTGCCCAGACGTAGGTTGACTGTTCCGACACAATGATGAAGTCGGTGTCCGCAGAAGCTGCGTGGTCGGAACCTACCCAATAAGTTCGTCTTCCAATTGAGAACTTGCGCTTCTCATTGCCTGCCAGTACTGAAGGGAGTTCTTGTCCGTAGGAGGAACAGATCTTGCCATTGGGCAACTGAATTGCCGCTTGATCGACAAATCGCAGGTTCTTGACCAGGTCGGCCAGTTGTGAATATTGCTCGGCGGAGCATTCCTGGCCCGAACGATCGAGATCGCCGAGGGTTTCCAGTACTTTGTCGATCTGCGCATTAGGTTCTACTTGAGCCGCACGCAGATCGACATAAACGTTATTCAACTTCCGAGCGATGAATTGCTCAGCCAGTCCTCCAGCACAGAACCATGCAGCCCAGCACGTCGCAGCAATCAGGCATACAGTGACTGCGTGCCTTCCAGGTAACGCTTTATATGCGGCAATCATCGAAAAACCCCGAGGTATCAATATTTCACTGTGCACCCTGTAGTCGCGGATTAAACGTCTTCAGTACCAGTCAATTACCCCTGCCAATAAGATGCCGCTGGCATAGGCGGTAATGCACAGAATGATTTTCTGCTTGAGCGGCAGTGTGTTTATTCGATGATGCATGCTTATTTCCTTGAATGGGCAAATAAGCAATGGTGGGTCCCTGTGGTTAATCAAAGGAAATTATTAATCATCATTTGCAGGGCTTGGCTGAGTTGCGCCTGGCCGTTTCTGACGGAGTCTCTCCGTAAGCAATCTGATACGCCTTGGAAAATCGACCCAGATGGTGGAAATTCCAGAACATCGCGGTTTCTGTCACGGTGGGCCACGTTTTATTAATCAGATCGCGGCGGGCACTGGCGAGTCTCAGGTTTCTGATGTAAGCGATTGGCGACATCCCGAACGTTTCAATAAAGCCAAAATGCAGGGTGCGAGTGGTGGTATCAAGTTGCCTTACCAGCGATTTTATAGTGAGCGTTTTTTTTGTGTTTTCATGAATGTACTCTATGGCTTCTATCGCCACCTTTCTTCTTGTCGGGACTTTACGGCTGAAGCCACCAGCGGGTGTCAACGACTGCAATAGAGCAGCAAGCACGGCACGTTCAATCGCGGAACCCTCTGCTTCGCTGTGCTGTGAAGAATCAGAGTCGTTGATGTCGCCACAGCAAGCGCTGATGGCTTGAACGGCAGATTGTATGAATTGAAAGTTTTCAGCCTGGAAGCTGTGTTGTGTTCTGTTGGCAAGTATATCTATGACAGCGTGATGTTGGCGGCACCGGTCATAGTTTTCCAGTGTTGTGGTTATGCTGAAAAGTGTTTCATTCGGCTCGCAAGTGTAATGCACCGATTCATCGCTGTGCAGTACGATGATTTCGTCAGGCCGTAGTTTGTGATTGTTTACGACGGGGCGTCCAATCGGGGGCTGCGAGATGGCGAATGTCACGAATCCGGCAGGGACAGTACTGACCAGCGTCACGGATGAGTCGAACTCAAGGCGACTGCACTGCAGCTCCGGGCTGTGAAAGAGTTTATGTTGCCGAATGCGCGCCTCTTGCTCGGTCGGAATAAGGCTCATTTCCCATTTGCCTATTGTTCTGTTCAGTTGGCTCGGCAAGGCAGAAGACAAATGAAAGATCTCGTCGGGCGGTGCGATACTCATGAAATTGAAGGCTCATCTGTTAAATGATTAGGGTCAAGCCTGGCGGGCAGTCATGGAGAAGATACGCGATTCGGCGTCCTTGCTGTCGGTGAGATCGACCCCATTGCCATTGGCTTTGAACGGGTTGTCAGAGTCCCCGGATCAGTTCCAGCTCCGCCGAAAATGCATACTTGCTGCCCAACGGTGAATCGTCCATGTGTTGAACGTTGCGCGGGTCAATTTCCGAACTGAAGATCTGCGATTGGGGTTTCATCGGGTCAATGGCTGCAGCTGTAAAGGCGTAAAAGTTGTCAATACGATAACCGGTTTTTACCTGATAGCTGGTTTTCACTGCACTTGGGACCTTCTTGTTGGTTTCAACACTCGTCAATTTGGTACTGTAGACACCCTTGTCGTCGGCCATGGCCTTGAGAGAAAGCAATAAACCAAACGACACGGTGACGAAGTTTTTCAGTAGCATCGAGGCGATTTCCTTATGAACAGTTTATTCAGGCAGAGCAGAATGTCAGCTGCATCTCTGCCACGACCTGGCCTGAAAATAATCTCACCCCGATGGAGTCTGCCAAAGTCAATAACTCATATTTATGAGGTCGTCAGAATGGTCAAAACACTGCTTGCACCGGGTTACACCCTGCACGTCAGAGTAATATGAGCGAGCTGGCGTAACTCGTGCCGGTATCACCTTGTGGTGGGGTGGAGAGAGGAAAATCACTGTCCTGATCGTCCGTGTGATACTCATTCTCACTATGGATTTTCAGATGCGATAGTTTCTGGCGATCATCCGGGGTTGTTTCGATTTCGTAATATTCAATGGTCGTGCTTTCGACGGAGTGCTCGTCGTGAGCTAACGAATAAAGTGGCATGGCAGACAAAAATACAACCCCCAGGAATCCGAAAGTCGTCGAATGATGGGTTCGCAGGAAATGCATGGCGTTCACTTGATTCTCCTGTATAGGGCATTGTCCCGGACGAGAATCAAGCAGGCTCGACTCCAAGGATTATCGGCGAGGGATTTTTGGCAGGAGAGGCGTTTGATTCAAATCAATAAGTATTATTTTTGTTTGAGAATTCTTTGATGTGACGCTGTGCCAGGCGGGCATCGAGTCGCTGTGGCAGCCCGATTAATGGTTCATGCAGCGCAAGCGGCCAAGTTCATGGATGTAAAAACACACGGCGTTTTTATCCTGGGTCGGGATCAATTCGTAGTTTAGAATGGCGCCTTCTTGCAAGACATATTGACGTCTGAAAAACAGGTCAGGGGTCTTTTCAATGGCAAAAAGTTCATTGTCCTGGCTGAGTTTGATATTGCTGACTTTTATCTCGACGTGTGTATTGTTTTCTCCGATTATATTCGCCGAGATGGTCGCATTGCGGATTTTTCCATTCAGGCTTTCAAGCGTAGTCCCCGTGAGTCGACCATGCCCGATAGTGAGGTACTCTTCGGTGTTGAGTTGATTGAGATCCTCCAGCCATTGTCGGGATTTTGTCTGGTAACTGGTATTTTCCATGTAGTGCGAAGGTGAATAGACAA
This sequence comes from Pseudomonas sp. GL-R-19, assembly GCF_019956375.1. Taxonomy (NCBI): domain Bacteria; kingdom Pseudomonadati; phylum Pseudomonadota; class Gammaproteobacteria; order Pseudomonadales; family Pseudomonadaceae; genus Pseudomonas; species Pseudomonas sp. GL-R-19. The sequence goes on from NZ_JAHBDJ010000002.1 coordinate 138,243, forward strand.
AAGAGAAAATGCACAATGCATTGATCAAGCCTATAAGGGGCCAGTGAACGGCTTGCGGAATTCCGAACTTCATAAGGTGACTTCCAGACATTGACGAATCATCAAGGCGAGGTCTCTTTCGCTGCTGTTCAATTGCAGATTTGCAGTGCTTAGATCCGGGCGAATGCACGAAACGGAATAATTGGCTTTATACAGGTTGATCCAGACCTGGCCCTTCAGGTTTGGCGGTAGCTGTTCAGTTTGTTTGACCGACAGATCCATGAGCGCTTGAGCCTCGGCAAGATCGCTGCCCACGGCGTGAATGACCAGTCCATTCTTGTCGACGCTGGAAATTTCAATTCTTGGCGTGTCGAAGTCGAATTGAAAAATAGTAAAGGCAACGACTGCCAGCGTAACCATATAAGCGATCAGCTGGGCCTTTGTAATGCGAGTGGATTTATTGGTTTTACCTGAGGGCGCAAGCAGCCCATCACTACCAGGTGGCGGTAGTTGTCCAGGGATGGGGGCGGGTGGCTGGACTGTTTGCTCTGAGGGTGCTGGTACATCTGCTGCTGCATCGACTACACAATGCCGGTTGAAGCAGTATCCGCGTCGAGGAACAGTCATCAGGATCTCGTGATCCCGACTGTCATTGAGAATATTGCGTAGCGAGAAAACCGTTTGGTTCAAACTGCCGGAGGCAACCACGCGGTCATTCCAGGTGTACTCGATGATTTCATCGCGGCTTTTAGTGACACCTGGCTCCGTGAGCAGCAGGTCCAACAGACGCGACTCAGCTCTACCTAACGTGGAATTTTGTACATCTCCATGGGGTGTTGTAATGGAAAGCATGGCGCTGTCCGGGTCGAATACCGCCACGGCGCCATTTTTCAACTTGAAGGTGTAGCTCATAGAAATCTTCCGTTCAGGCGGTACTGGCCTGAGTATAGGGGCCGGATTTGGCTCGATGCATTCTGGTCTGCGAGGTGAACGAAGATGAGGGCCAGGCGGAAGGTGCACTGTGTGTCACATTTACAATGCCGGACTGGCTCGTTTCAGAGGCGTGCCGTGCGGCAAGCAGCCCGGCCTGTCAGAGGTATCAGTTGAATCAAACAAGGGAAAAGCATTGCTGGATGACCCACGGCTTTTGATTTGGACACCGTGAATAATGCTTGGAATGGATTATCTGCGCTATCCGAAAACTGCAAGCTCGGGCGGGTGGGATTGCGCGGAGCCACGTCTGAATGAACTAACCTCGCTGTTGCGACAGGCTTCTATTTCAGCCTGAACTATCAGGATACAAATTAATGACTGTGTTTTTGTGCGCCAGGTTTGTGAAAGATTATTTTTGATTCTTATTAGCTTTGAACCAGGGGTTTTACCGATTTAAATGGATCTCGAGGAGCGTTGACGCACATCGCGTACAGGGCTTGTTTGTCGCGGCGTAAACGATCCTCACCTCTCGTTCTAAGGCTTTGCCCCGAGTCCTTCCATGAAGGGCCCGGGGCTTTTTTTTGGTTCTTTACGCAATCCCGGGAAACACATACACATACACAAACACTTCAGGCCATTGTCGTCGCCGATCAAGGCAAGACATCGTAGCCACGTTGTTGCAGGCAGCTGCTGTAGACGGAGTTGTTGGCGGTGATGCTTTGTTCGCTCGCACTCAGATTCTGCCGTCGCTCCTGGCGTTGCCTGGAAGCCCCCACGACGGCGCCGGCAGCTGCGGCACTGTGTGCGCGGTTCTGGCGATAATCTTGCTTGGTATCGTTGTCGATCTGGTCATAGAGGTTTTCATGTTGGCGACCGCGAATTTCCGCCGCGGTCGCCCCGGCTACCGCGGCGGTTGCGGCGCCCTTTACCCGCCCACCGGATGGCACAGTGCTTTGTACCGGATGTTGCGCGTTGGCCTGGGACTGGCAGGCACTGGTGTCCTGCTGGATGGTCTGGGAGGTCTGACCTTTGAGGGGAACCACGGTCGCAGCCAGGGCGCTGGTGCTCAGCAATATCGTAACGAGCGCTAAGGTATGGGCCAGTATTTTCATCATTGAGTCTCACGTCAGGCGTCGGTACGGTTAACGGTTTGTCAGAGGGAAAACACGGCAAGGTATCACATTGAAACCCCATGCAGGTCTGCTTGCGATGGGGTTTACCTGAGCGTCAACGCTTTAGGAGGAGGGCCTGCATATCGTCGGTCATGCCTTTGAGTGCAACCTTGAAATCATTGGCAACAATCGGCTGTTCGGCATTCTTGATGGTCTCGCCGAATACCTTGCGAACGATCTTCGCGACCGGCATACCGGTTTTGGCATCGATCAGGTTGGCTTCGATGTACATCTCGGCAGTCTGATCCCGATGCCCGGTGGCTGCTTGCGTTGCCCCGACAATGGCCCCGATTGGAACAGCCTCATACCAGTGCATGCCTTCGTTGTTGGCGCTGACGTGAGTGATCGCCGCTTGCAGGATTAGCGATCGCGAATCGGTCGGTACCAACTGCGCATAAGGGACGATCGTGTAGCGCTGGGCAAAGGCGGTCTTGACGCTGTTGCTGGCCATCAATTGCAGGTCTTGCAGGGTCTTCAGGCTGACGCGTGCGGTCGGCTGCGGCGCTGGATACAGCTCCATCTGCCTGAACACCACCGTGGAGTACGCGCGAGGATCGAACCCCGGCGATACCCAGCGCAATACCTTCTGCTCACTCGGCGTAGTTTGCTCCTCCAGGCCCTGGTAGTTGCCCAGGAAGCCCGAGTACTGCTCTTGCTGCGCCACTTTCGAGACACAGCCGACCTGGAATACACAACTCAAAGCTATACCCACAATCCATTTATTCGACATGCCCATGTATTTGGTTCTCAAGTGATGAAAGTTGTCATTCGGGTTCCGAGCTGGCTCCAGGCATTGGTCTGGGCGCCACATATTCGGGCACTGGTACTCGCCAGCCGGTTACGCAAAGCAGGTGCTTGCACGCCGGTCAATGCGGGCCGAATGCTGCCAGTAACGGCTGGATAATCCGAATCAATAACTCTCAAAAACTGATAAACGCACGATGGGAAATTGCACTGAGGTGACCACCGAATTGCATTGCCACTGACCAGGCATTCGCATTCGTATTGACCACCTGTTTGCATGTGGCTTGACCAATGACATGCCGCAGCGACGACCGGCTGCACACAACCCAATTTAGACGTTGGGGAAAGCAGACCGTGATTACAAACTCTCCGTTAATCCCCCATCTGCTCATCCAGCTGTTAGAGTTTTCCCGCCTGCTTATGCCGCGAGGAGGCGGACAGCTATGCTGAAGTCACTACTCGTTATCGCTATTGGCGCATCCCTCGGGGCCTGGTGACGCTGGCTACTGGGCATCAAACTCAATGCCCTGTTCCCGACTGTTCCGCCAGGAACCCTGATCGCCAACATGATCGGGGGGATACATCATCGGTTTTGCGATTGCCTTCCTGGCTGCAACGCCATCACTGAGTCCTGAATGGCGACTGATGATCATCACCGGCTTCTGTGGGGGCCTGACGACCTTTTCTACATTCTCAGCCGAAACTGTCACCTTGATTCAGGAAGGCAGGCTTCTTTGGGCAATTGGCGCCATTTTGCTACACGTGGCAGGCTCACTGGCGATGACCGTTGCAGGGCTTGTTTCGTTTCAATTGATTGGCACACGCTAGAGAGGTGATGAGTCATGAAAGGCTTTTTGGTGATTTTCTTTACCCAACAGAACCGTCGACATCGCGGAAAAATGCTGGGTGAATGGCTCGTCGATCTGGCCAAAGAGATGGGCTTGCGCGGTGCCACCTTGGCAACGGGTATCGAAGGCTTCGGGCATTCAGGGAAACTGCATTCCTCGCATTTTTTTGAGCTGGCCGATCAGCCTACCGAAATCCACCTGGCAATTACCGAAGAGGAGTACGTTCGCCTGTTTGAGCGACTTGATGTCGAAGATATCTCCTTGTTTTACATAAAGACCCCGATTGAATTCGGAGCCGTCGGTAGACAGGCCAACCAGCCCGATCACCAGCCTTGAAACATGAAGCATCGATTACTGCCAAGTCAGTAATGATCTGATTGACTACCTGTATTCCTGTGAGGGGGCAGGTCGCAGCTTTTCAAAACTTTAAAGGTTGCATCGCGCGCTACTCGTTTCTGGCGGTGTGAGCAGCTCCTCTCGCGCTGTTTCGGTCTGGGTTCTAGTCTCGATTGATTTGAGACGGGACTCGGAGAAGGGAGGTCCGGCCGCGGCCTCGTCAACGCTCGGCAGATGGCTGTTCTCCGAGGACGTGATGACGACAACGCCTGGCGTCGAGATGACCCGTTGCCTGAAGTGGACTTGAGTTCCAGCGAGCTGTGGAATCGAACCGTACATGCACTTTTATAAAGCGCTATGCGTAACAACGTGCACCAGTCGGATGCGCCGCAAAGAGCTTTCGCCTGCGGTAGCTCCAGCGTCTCGAATGGTTGCCCTTGACCATTCACCTTCCCTGGTAATCGGCTGACACTTGCCGAAACGCGCCTGGACAGCAGTCGCCGTGACAATCCCCCCGGCTCAAGAGTCAGTGTTTCCAGATAGTTGAAGTCTTTTTGCTACTGACTGGCACAAAGGCTGCAAGGCTGACATCAGGTCCACCTGGAGCGCATTCGTGTGGACAGCCCCCTCGGTCAACGACGATCGATTGGCCGGACAGGTCGTGGGCAGCATCGGTGGATCAGGCATAGACGTCTGGTTTCAACACCGCAAAAGAACAGGCAAAGACGCCTGGAACCGCAAGGTTTCAGGCGTTTTTTTTTGCTTTTAAAACTGTGATTGGCTCGGGCTGGGTGCTTTCTATGAATTCCAATGTTGCCACGTTGAACAAGATGCAGACGTTGATTGTGATCGGTAATGGCATGGTCGGACATCATTGTGTCGAACAGCTGATCGAGCGGGGAGCGCTTGACCATTACCGGCTGCACGTATTCAGTGAGGAGCCGATGCGTGCCTATGACCGTGTGCATCTTTCCGAGTACTTCTCCGGTCGTGATGCCGAGTCGCTGGCGCTGTCCGATGCGTCGCTTTACCAGACACCCGGCGTTACGCTGCATCTGGGTGTGCCGGTGTTGGAGATCGACCGCGTCCGTCGCCAGGTGGTCACCTCGCAAGGTTGCGTCACCTATGACAAATTGGTTCTGGCCACCGGGTCTTATCCGTTTGTTCCGCCAATCGAAGGCGCCGAAGGTGAATCGCGCCTGGTCTATCGCACCCTGGAAGACCTCGATGCCATTCGGGCTGCGGCGGCCAATGCCCGGCGCGGCGTGGTGGTCGGCGGTGGCTTGCTGGGTCTGGAAGCCGCCAACGCCTTGAAGAGCCTGGGCCTTGAAGCCCACGTGGTGGAATTCGCGCCGCGCTTGATGCCGGTACAACTCGATGAACTCGGTGGCCAGGCGCTCAAGGCGCAGATCGAACGGTTGGGCGTCGGCGTACACCTGTCCCGCGCCACTCAATCGATCAGCGCGGGCGAGCAGTACCGCTATCGCATGAATTTTGCCAACGACGAATTCCTCGAAACCGACCTGATCGTGTTTTCCGCCGGTATCCGCGCTCAAGACGCGCTGGCTCGTCAATGCGCGCTGGAGATCGGTCCGCGCGGTGGCGTGGTGATCGACGACACGTGCCTCAGTTGCGACCCGAACATCTACGCCATCGGTGAATGCGCTTCATGGAACGGCAGCCTGTTCGGCCTGGTCGCGCCGGGTTACCAGATGGCGCGCAGCGTCGCGGCCCGTCTGTGCAAGGAAGTCGCCGAGCCGTTCACCGGTGCCGACATGTCGACCAAGCTCAAGCTGCTGGGGGTGGATGTCGGCTCCATCGGCGACGCCCACGGCAATACCCCGGGCGCGCGCAGCTATCAATTCATCGACGAAACCAGCGCCAGCTATCGCCGCCTGGTGGTGGATGCAAGTGGCAAACATGTCCTCGGTGCAGTGCTGGTCGGTGACAACAGCTATTACGACACCCTGCTGCAATACATGCAGAACGCCATTGTCTTGCCAGCGGAACCCGCCAGCCTGATTCTGCCGTCCTCCGAAGGCGCGCCGACCCTGGGCCCGGGTGCGCTGCCCGAGTCGGCCACGGTGTGCTCCTGTCACAACGTCACCAAGGGCTCCATTTGTTCGGCCATCGACGGCGGCTGCACCGACCTGGGCCAGCTCAAGTCGCAGACCAAGGCCTGTACCGGCTGCGGCGGTTGCGCCGGTCTGCTCAAGCAAGTGTTCGAGCATGAACTGATTGCCCGTGGCGTCAGTGTCGACAAGAGCCTGTGCGAGCACTTCGCCTACACCCGCCAGGAGCTTTATGCGCTGGTACGGGTAGAGGGCGTGATCACTTTCGATGAACTGTTGGCCAAGCATGGCCGTGGCCACACCGGTTGCGACATCTGCAAACCGGCGGTGGGATCGATCCTCGCCTCGTGCTGGAACCAGCCGATCATGGACGCCTCGCTGGTGCCGTTGCAGGACACCAACGACACCTTCATGGCCAACATGCAAAAAAACGGCACCTATTCGGTGGTGCCACGCATCGCCGGGGGCGAGATCACGGCGGACAAACTGATCGCGATTGGCGTGGTGGCGAAGAAATACGACCTCTACACCAAAATCACCGGCGGGCAGCGCATCGACCTGTTCGGCGCTCAGTTGCATCAGTTGCCGGACATCTGGGCCGAGTTGATCGAGGCCGGTTTCGAAACCGGGCATGCCTATGGCAAATCGACCCGCACGGTGAAGTCTTGCGTGGGCAGCACCTGGTGCCGTTACGGCGTGCAGGACAGCGTGAAAATGGCCCTGACCCTCGAGGATCGCTACAAGGGCCTGCGCTCGCCGCACAAGCTCAAGTTCGCGGTCTCCGGTTGCACCCGTGAGTGCGCCGAGGCGCAGAGCAAGGACGTGGGCGTGATCGCCACCGAGAAAGGCTGGAACCTCTACGTGGCCGGTAACGGCGGCATGCGCCCGCGCCACGCCGAGTTGTTCGCCACCGACCTTGATGACGCCACCCTGATTCGCTACATCGACCGCTTCCTGATGTTCTACATCCGCACCGCCGACAAATTGCAGCGCACCTCGGTCTGGCGCGAGAGCCTGGAGGGCGGCCTGGATTACCTCAAGGACGTGATCATCAACGACAGCCTGGGGCTTGGCTTTGAGCTCGAATCGCAGATGCAATTGGTGGTCAACCGCTACGAATGCGAATGGGCCAACGCCCTGAAAGACCCGGAAAAGCTCAAGCGTTTCCGCACCTTCGTCAACGATCAACGCCCGGACCCGGACATCCACTTTGTCCAGGAACGCGGCCAGCGCCGGCCGATCATGGCCTCTGAACTCCACCTTATCCCTGTCATCGAGGAGATTGCCTGATGAGCCAGTCCGATACCCAGCGAGCCTATTCCAGTTCATCCCTGGTCAATCCCGATGCCTGGCAAGCGGTGTGCAGCCAGGAGGATCTGGTGAGTAACTCCGGCGTCGTGGTCTGGCTCGACGGTGCACAAGTGGCGCTGTTCTACCTGCCGGCTGCCGAAGGCAAGAGCCTCTATGCCATCGATAATCATGACCCGCAATCCGGGGCGAATGTCATTGGTCGCGGGCTGATCGGCAGCATCAAGGGCGATCTGGTGATTGCCTCGCCACTCTACAAACAGCATTTCCGCCTTGAGGACGGCAGTTGTCTGGAGTATCCCCAGCAGCGCCTGCGAGTCTGGCCGGTGCGCCTGAATGCAGGCCTGGTGGAGGTCGCAGTGGCTTGACCACATGGATTTCGCCGGGGTCTGAGCGCTCATTCAATTAATGATGTATGCCAGGCGCCAGCGGAGTCGATGATCAATGACAAACAGTATCGGAGGCTCATATGAAAACAGCCGCACAACTGCTGAAGCTCAAGGCCGTGCAGAACCGGCGGGTGCATAGCATCGCGCCAGACCAGACGGTGCTTGAAGCGTTGAAGATGATGGCGGAAAAAAATGTCGGTGCTCTACCCGTCATGGAGGAGGGGCAGGTGGTCGGCGTGATCAGCGAACGCGACTATGCGCGCAAGGTCGTTCTACAGGGGCGCTCCTCGGTCGGTACGCCGGTCCGGGCCATCATGAGCGCGCCCGTCGTGACAGCAGACAGCCAGCAGAGCATTGAGCGTTGCATGGCGGTCATGACTGACAGTCATTTGCGCCATCTACCGGTGGTGGAGGGCGACCAACTGATTGGCCTGTTGTCGATTGGTGATCTGGTTAAAGAAGCCATCGTCGAGCAGGCCGAGCTGATCCGGCAACTGGAACACTACATTCGCGGCCATTAAAACGACCGGGGGCAGGGTGGATCGAAGGCTTGTGAGTACATGCGGTTTTCAGATGTGCCGGGCGTCGGGCGGGAATTAATCAGGGAGCACAGGACATGGCCAGGTTGAGCACGGCACAACGTATCGTCATAGGTTTTGCAATTGCGCCAGTGGTACTGACAGGCCTGGTGTTCTATGCGTTGCGACGAGGTCGCACGCAATGCCGTCAGCACCAGCGAGGCGTCCCGGGTGTCCGAGCAAACCGCACAACGCGGCCGTGAGCAAGTTCAGGAAACGGTGGCCTCGATAGCTTGAGAAGGAACGACCGTTTTTGACGTAGTCAGTTGAAGAGGAAGTTACTGGTGGTCAGTCAGGTTGAGCGTGTCCTTCCAGAATCTCAAATCCATCATCAAGGGGGGTGTACCCCACAACTTTTCTGGTCTTCTCGATAGAAAGTCGCTTATATCTGTTATCTGAGACCCCGTGGATAACATGAAATCCGCTCAGCTCGGCCTCGACGCAATTTCTAAGTAGTGCGACAACATCCCTGATACTAATAAAAGCAGCTACATCCCTGTGACTGTGATTTTCCCCTTGGTGAAATATAGCTACGTTTGCAATACGGACTGCGATTGTCGTCATTTGACCATCGTTTGCATACATCGAAGCAAGAGCTTCCCCGAACGCTTTGCTGACCCCGTATAGATTGCCTGGCTTAGGTGCCATACATTCATGTATCTGGACATCCTCTGGATAACCTTCGATAGCCTGAGCGCTGCTCGCAAATATAAAGCGCTCGCAGCCTTGAGCCTTTGCGGCGGATAGCATGTTGTAGGTGCCCACAATATTCACAGGGAGCAGGGAGGTCATGAAATCGGCGTCTGGGCGAGGGTCAGCCGCTAGATGAATCACTGTATGTATGCCTTCGCAAGCTTCAAGGCAACTGGCTTGAACGCTGATGTCGAGAGCGAAACGTTGTGCCGATTGCGGAAGTGTTGATACATCTATGTCGGCTAAACGCAAATCTGATTTATCGTAATGCGCTTGCCAAAAAGCGCTGCCGATTCGGCCCGCAGCACCTGTGATTAAAATTTTTCGCGCGTTCATTTCAGCATGTCCTTATGGTAAACGTCACTGTAGCTTCCCAGCGTCGTGGTCGGTTGACAACCTCCAATGAGAGTAACAAGCGTCAACACGTCCGCTTCTGGCCCAGAGTGTGTAAAAAACGCTCATGGCCTCATCGCAATCGATCATCGACGCTCGTTGACTGAGCGATTGCGCAGTCAACGCCTCGGCGTCGCATCAGTCGCGACCTGGAACACGTCAACGCTGTTTTTACAGCTTTGGGGGATGGTCCAAAGTCAGCCTTTTTAGGCCGATGAATCGGCGGCCAACCGCTGACGGTGCAGGCCGGCCCGCGCTACTGGCTCGACAGCCCGGAAGACGGCCCGCAAGGCTGGGGCTTTCGCGCCGCCGTGACGTTCCTGTTTCCACGCTGATACGCCGTTTCGGACAGCCTGGAGGAGACACTGCATGGACCAATTCACCGGCGGTTGTTTGTGCGGCAACGTACGCCTTGTCGCAGTGGGGCGTCCATTCAGGGTTGGCGTTTGTCACTGTCTCGACTGCCGCAAGCATCACGGGGCGCTGTTTCATGCGTCCGCGATATTTCATCAGGATGCGGTGACGATCGAAGGCGAAACACGTGCCTACGCCGGGCGGCATTTCTGTCCGCACTGCGGTTCGTCCGTATTCGCGCGCAGCGCAGACGAAATCGAGGTGAACCTCGGGTCCCTCGATGCCCCAGACCAACTGACCCCAACCTACGAGAGCTGGATCGTGCGTCGCGAGGCCTGGTTGCCGCCGTTTGCGCTCACACACCACTACGAACGCGATCGGGATGCCACGGGGCGTTTTGAGGACTGGCGGCGATAGCCTTTGGCGTCGCCATAATTACCAGGACCCGCATCGATCTACGCAATAACGTGTGGTATCAGAAGTGTTATTGCTGCAATCTGTGCACTAATGATCTGCATTCAACCTGTCTTGTTCATTACAGGGTCAGTTCTCAAACTAGAAGCTCATATGTGAAGTCAGCTTCTGACTGAAGGGGAAATGACCATGGTATCTGCGATCCGGTTTAACCAGCCCGGCAATCCTGAAGTACTGAATGTGGAAACACTGAGCGAACAATCGCCAGGGCAAGGCGAGGTCTGGCTCGAGCAAGAAGCTATCGGTGTCAACTTCCTCGACGTCACCCAACGCAAGGGCGCGGTGCCCGTTGCGTTGCCATCCGGACTTGGGCTGGAAGGCGCTGGGCGTGTCGCCGTTGTGGGTGCCGGTGTCAGTAATGTGCAAGTTGGAGATCGCGTCGCCTATGCGACCGGCCCTATTGGCTCGTATGCTTCGGCCCGGCTTTATCCGGCAGAGCGGCTGGTGAGGATTGCGGATGCACTGTCGTTCGATGATGCCGCAGCTGTCATGTTCAAGGGCATCACTGCGCAGTACCTTTTGAAAACCACCTATCCCGTAGGGCATGGCACAACCATTCTGCTCTACGGTGTGGCTGGAGGGCTGGGGGAAATTATGGTGCCGTGGGCAAAACACTTGGGGGCCACCGTGATCGGCGTGGTATCAAAGCAGGCCAGTGTCGAAAAAGCTCAAGCGTCGGGATGTGATGAAGTCCTGGTGTTCGACGCTGACAGCCTGGCATCGAATGTCGCTCATATCACCAACGGGAAAAAGGTCGACGTCGTCTATGACCCGATAGGGCATGTTTCTTTCCAGGCCTCCCTGGATAGCTTGCGACCACGTGGTGTGATGGTATCGTTCGGCGCTTCATCGGGGGCGCCGTCAGCCGTGGAACTGTCGACACTCAACGCCAAAGGCTCGCTGTTCCTGACACGTCCTTCGTTGGCAGCCCATACGGCGAGTGTCACGGAATACCAGGAACGAGCGCAGGATGTGTTGGCCGCCATCGGTGCGGGTATCATCAAACCCCGGATCCAGGCGAGCTATTCACTGGCGGACGCAGCATTGGCGCATGCCGACCTGGAGTCGGGGCGTACATCGGGGGCGATCATTCTAAAACCATGAATCCTGATGTTCTGAACAATCAGCACAGTGACGAAATCGCTGCGTTCCTGGCCGTGGCCTCGCAAGGCTCATTTGTCGGCGCCGGCCGGCTATTGCAGCGACACCCAACCATCGTCTCAAAGCGGCTCGCGGCAATGGAAAAACGCCTTGGCGTTCGGCTCGTGGAGCGTTCGACCCGGCAGGTGCGAATTACTGAAGTCGGTGCCAAGCTGGAGCTGCGTCTTCGCTCAGCCATCGAGTTGATGAATGAAGCGCAGCAGCAAGCGGCCGAAGGTGCCAGCGAAATTCGGGGTACGTTGCGACTTGCATTGCCCGCAGCCATGGGACGGCTTTGGCTTGGCCCGATGCTGCCGGAGTTTCTCAAGGCTTATCCGCATGTCTCGATCCTTGCAGACTATAGCGAGCGTCTGGTCGACATCATTGATGAAGGTTTTGACGCTGCAATCCGAATCGGAGAATTGGAAGACAATCGGTTGATAGCCAGAAAACTGAGTGACCATCGCCGGATTCTGTGCGCCTCGCCTGCTTACATCAGAGAGTTCGGCATGCCCGAAACTCCACAGGCGTTGATCAATCACAATTGCCTTCGCTTCAGCGGTCTTGCGTCTTTTCCCCAGTGGAGACTCCATCGCGGCAGCGAACTTCAGACGGTTTCACCCAAAGGAAACCTGACGGCCAATGACAGTGAATCATTACTGGCAGCGGCCCGCGCGGGTGCGGGAATACTGGGCGCCGGTGACTGGTTGATGAGTCGTGATATTGCTGCCGGGCGGCTGTTGCATGTCCTGCCTGACTGGCAACTGGATGCCGCAGGCGGGGTTTATCTGGTCAGGCCATCGGCCAGATTTCCCAGTGCCGTGGTTGTCGCGTTCAAACAATGGATCGAGTCAAAGTTTATCCCTGCGCCCCCATGGACCATTTGATCGATGCTGTAACTGAGCATGGGGGGGCATATCCTGATTGGCAAGCTAACGCTCAAAAAAGCACGAATTCGATCGTCTGGCGATACAGTTCAGTTTTTCTTCTTGATGAGTTTGTTCATGTAGTACTTTAGGCTAAAACGATCTTTTGGCCTTGGTTTGTAGTGGGTTTTGTTTCTTTGTGCGGGATCGATCACCATGGTTCCTGCGGTGTAGTAATAAAGTGCGATAGACCTGCGGGTGATGTGCTCTGGAGTCGTTAAAGGCTCTGGGTGCCCATGATTACTGTCTTTGTCCGTGTTGAAAATGACACAACGATTGTAAATTGGCAGGATTTTTTTAAGGCAGGTCTTCATGTCGACATCCCAAAGTTCCAGGTTGCCGCCGTATTCCTCTCGCCAGTCTTCAGTCAGGTAAATGATGATATTCAGTCGGCGCTCGACATTAAGCTTTTTGTTTAGCCTGAAGTCCGAGTGCACCCCCAGGAAACCACCGCTTTTGGTTTCATGCAGGCCGCCACCGACAAAGTAGGGGTCGGGTATCAAACCTTCGATGCCTGTGAGCTTTTCAAGAAATTGCAACATGGGTGCCGAGTTGAAGATGTTGAAAACAGCCTTCAAATGGGGCGCGCATTCGTTGGGGCTGATTTGACGTTTTCGTTGACCTTTATAGCCTCGCTCGTAGAGCATTTCGTTGTTGGTTGGCTCGGTCGGGAAGTGCGAACAGATACTTGCAATCAGGTCTTCGTGCAAGAAATTGTCGATGACGATATGCGGAAATGGCGTAGCCTGAGTATAGCGACTGGTCAATGACTCACCAAAGGCGCTGGCGGCGTTTTGGTCGAAATCAAGCTCCGGGGACAAGGTGATAGGTAGTGCTTGAGTGATGGGGGCCATTACCGCTCCAATAACTTGATATAAAGACTTATTAAGTGACGTCAAACAGCGTTGAGCGCACGGCTCGTTGCGTCTATTCGTAGCTTAACTTTTTTTGTCGTCCTTGTTCAGACGCTTAAGGATGTTGTTGTACATTTTGGTGCGTCTATGACTCTTGTCATAACCACCAGCCGCGGCGACAGTGCCGGCCTGAATGTGATCCAGGTAACTGAAAATTTTACGCGGTGATAACATTTCAACGACATAGCCAAGTTCGGTCATGCGGTCTTGGAGAGTATAGCCTGGTACACGGTCATCCATCGAAAAATGCAAGTCGTGCTGTTTGATAAGTTTGCAGTTCCACAATGTGCAGAAACTTTTCAAGTAGACTTCTTTGTACGGTTTTGGCTCTCTGGAGCGCAACCCCATCGAGATTTTCAGACGCCGGAAATGATGTTTGAATAGTCGCGAGCTAAAACGCCAAAAAGTTCTGGTGGCACCGCGGTTTAATTGCTCAACACAACCGACGGCCACGACGTTCGGGTTTTTCAAGCATTTATTCAGCATCATCGGAAAAACATTTTTGTCGAAAACAAACGTATCAGTGTGCATCAAGAATAAATAATCAGTTTCAATCTGCTCCAGCACCAGGTCAAGTGCCTTGCCATGCGCGATGTGGCCCGGTTCTGGTTCAGTCACAGAACGCTCGATTAAATTGATCCAGTCAAGCGTGCGTAAATACTCAGTGCTTTCATCGGCGGAATAGTTGTCAACTACCCAGATTGGGACGCCTTTGCTGCCCACATGCTGGTGCAATAAGTCCAGGCATATCTTGGTGATTTCCGGTGTTTTGTAATTCACTATGACGATGCTGAAAGCGTTAGAGCTTTCGGGCGCAGAATCAGGGTTGTTCATTGTTCAGGTGCTCAATGGTATTGTATTTAGTTGTAGAAGTAGTTGAACCTGCATGCAGATTCTGCTTGGTTTTCTACGCAAAATTTTCGTGGCTATAGAGCACATTTTGTTAGATCGCTTTGTTATGCATAACAACCATAGCTTACTCAGATCTGATGGCGCGCAGTAGAACGGACTTCATCGTATAAGGATCTGCTCTACAGGTAAATATCCGTGACTTGATTCGTTGAATCAGGAGGCTGCTCAGGCGAGCGTCTTGGGAAGGTGTGAACTGAGCTCATTGATCATTCCAGTTCGTCATCCAGCACATGCCACCGCTACTTTTTCGCAGCGAGAAATGACTCGGAGCTACCCCATGCCAGCGCTTGAATGCCTGGGAAAAGCTCAAAAGGTCACTCAAAGTCAATCGCTCGGCAATCTCGGTGAGGCTCAAGCGTTCGGCATTGAGCATCTCGATGGCGCTGCGGCTGCGAGCCTTGGCCAGCAAGGCTAGGAAGGTGGTGCCTTCATCGTGCAGGCACTAGCGACGATAGTAGCGGTGATCGTCCTCGTAGCGGTGCCGCATGGCCCGATCCTGGTGGTATTCCCAATCACGATGGCGCAGGGCTTCTCGACGGGCTTGTTCTCTACGCCACTGTTCTCTGCGCCATTCGTCTCGGCGCCAATCGTCTCTACGATCATGCCAACGGCCGTCGTGCCAGTATCGGTCGTCATGGGCAAGCAACGGCCCAGGCTGCTTGCCGGCCATACTGGCCAGGGTTGGCCAAGGGTTGCCGGCAGCCTGGACCGGAACCTGAACGGCTGCGACTTCAGTTGCGAAAACAGAGGTTGAGGCCTTCATCTGTGTTGCTGATGCCGAGCCCATTGCCGCGAGCGCGAACAGGCCGAAGAGCACCATCCGTGGATCATGGAATTTCATGAGCGAAGAAAACCTCTGGTTGACATTTGGGGGTATGGCCATCTGGCTGCGGGAAGCCTGCGAGCTCGCGCTTACCGAGCGGATGTGCCTACCCACATAGACCGATAAATAAGGAAAAGTTCTAGGGACCCGCTGCAAACGACACGTCGCAGATGTTCAGCCAGACGAAATCAGACCAGTCCCTTTCTCACGAAATGCCCGCTCTGCAATTCACAGCTTGTAGCCAATTTGCCGCAACAGGTTCTTGCGCCACTGGATGTCTTCATCGCCTTCAATGTCATGGGCACATAAGCCATCCACTACGCCCAGGATTGCTCGCCCTTGTTGCGTCTCAGCGAGAATCACTTCGACTGGATTGGCGGTTGCACAAAAAATACGGCATACCTCTGGAACCATTTTGATGCTGTTCAACACGTTTAGCGGGTAGAAGCCGTCGCCCAGGAAAATGATGAAGCTATGGCCTGCGGCGATGGCTTTGGCATTCTTCTGTGCAAGTTCAATCATTGAGGTATCGGTGCCAGACCATCGCACCAGGCACTTGCCAGAGGCTTCACAAAAGGCCACGCCAAACTGGATACCCGGCACGGCATTAACCAACGCTTCGTGGATGTCCTCGACGGATTTGATGAAGTGCGTCTGACCCAAAATGAAATTCGTCACATCCGGTTTATCGATTTTCAAGGTGATGAGTTGCATCTCAAACGCCTCCTTTCACGATGTTGCTAACAGAGTCTGTCAACAATCCAAGCATAGCTACTCATTGGTTATCGCTGCGTCCACTGAAGGAACTCGAGGAGACCCTGGCTGGGCCACGCTGGCCCTCAGCGCTCTGGCTACCTGGGTCTGGATCGCGTAGGCAGGCGTTTCGACGGCTGAGTAATCACGGGTATAGCGAGTGGCGAACTCGCTGACGCCCCATTGCTGGTACTGCTGCACGTGCTTCAGTTCGTGCGCCCACAGCGCGACATTGTTCAGTGCATCATCGGGACTGCGAAAGACGATGATGTCGACAAGGGTGACTGCATTGACATCGGGATTCTGCAGCATGGTGTTTGCGGCGTTCAATTCCGCATCGTCGCCAACCTTGTAGCGAGCCGAATCGAGCACTCCAATGTCATAGTAGGGTTCGAGCTGGGCCCGGATATTCAGCGGGACTGGCCGGATATCACCCGTTGCCAGGGTATTGCGCGATTGCACGATCCAGCTCTGTAAACCGGCGGCCGCTATCTGGTTCATGTTATCGAAGATTTCCCCAACGTCCCCTTTGGCGCCTGGAGCACAAAAACAAGCGCCCATGCAGACCTGGTACTGTCCTTGCGGGCAGGCGAAAGCAGAGGACGAAGTAGCCACGCAGAAAAGCGCTATCGCCAAGCGGACAAGTTGACGCATAAAGGCAGGTGACAATTGGTTCTCCCAGAGGCAATGGCGGTCGGCAGGCGATCATTCGGGCAGCTTGCGCACGTGTTGGACCGCTTTGGGTACCGTTCGATTCCCTGGTGTCCAAATATTATTCAGGCCATTGCCCCTATCGTTCTGGAGCTTGCATGAAAGTTGGCGTGATTTCCGATACCCACGGCTTGCTCCGTCCCGAAGCGCTTGCCGCCCTGGCGGGGTGCGAGCAGATCATTCATGCCGGCGACATCGGTAGCCCGGAAATTCTTGAGCGACTGGCGTCCATCGCTACGCTGCACGTCGTGCGCGGGAACAATGATCAAAACCAGGCATGGGCAGCAAATCTCCCTGATTTTCTGCGATTGGACCTCAACGGTTGGCAGACGCTGTTAGTGCATGACATTGCCGATGTTCCGGTCGATCTGGACCCAGGCATAAAGTTGGTGATCACCGGCCACTCCCACATGCCACGCATGGAATGGCGTGGGGAGCGATTGTTTGTCAATCCAGGCAGTGCGGGGCGACGACGCTTCAAGCTGCCTGTCACGCTGGCCCTGCTCGAGGTAACAGCGACTTCGATTGAGCCTCGGTTGCTTGACCTGTTGGCGCAGCCCCCGGATTGATTGAACCCTTGACGATTTGAAACAGCAGTATTCAGAAAATACAAATGAGAATTTGTATTAAATGCTGGTGATACGTCATCAGAGTCGTTTCAGGAAGCCCAGTAGCCGTTCATTGACCTCTGTCGCGCGCTCTCGCTGTATCCAGTGGCCGGCATCTTCGAGGATATGGCACCCGCGCAGGCCCGGCAGTGTCTGCGCGAAGGCTTCGATCTGCTGCGGGGAGCCCGGAAACTTCAGCACGGCGTCGCGGCTCCCGGCAATGAACATCGACGGCTGCCGGATAATGCAACCGCGCCAGGGTGCCAACAGTGCCCATGAGCGCATCATGTTGCGGTACCAGTTCAAGCCGCCACGAAATCCGCTGCGGGTGAATTCGCCGGTGTAGTAGGCAATATCCGCAAGGCTTAGCCAGGCTGGCAGGGTTTCGGGCTCGATCATCCCACCCAGGAAGCCCTGGCCCGGCTGCAGCCGGCCGAACACCGGCCCATCGGGCCCGTCACCCGAGCCACTGAAGTAGATGCGCCGGATCGACGACTCGACATCTCTTTCCAGCTCGGCCTCGGCCACACCCGGCGTCTGGAAGTACTGGATATAAAAGTCGCTGATACCCCGCGAGGCAAGCGCGCTCAGGAGCTCCACGCGACCTGGTGGCGAGAAGGGAACGCTCATGCCAACCACTGCGCGGAACAGATCGGGGCGCATCATTGCTGCGCTCCATGCCACCAGCGCG
Source organism: Pseudomonas sp. GL-R-19 (assembly GCF_019956375.1). NCBI lineage: Bacteria > Pseudomonadati > Pseudomonadota > Gammaproteobacteria > Pseudomonadales > Pseudomonadaceae > Pseudomonas > Pseudomonas sp. GL-R-19. The sequence continues at coordinate 155,994 of NZ_JAHBDJ010000002.1, forward strand.
CCCCAGTCATGACCGACGATCACGGCTTGTTGTTCGCCGAGTGCGTGGACCAACGCCACCATGTCGCCTACCAGGTGGAGCATGGTGTAGGCGTCGGGTTCGGCCGGCGCATCGGTGCCGCCATAGCCACGCATGTCAGGCGCGACCGCTCTATAGCCAGCGGTCGCCAACGCCGCAAGCTGGTTGCGCCACGAGTACCACAGCTCCGGAAAACCATGGCATAGCAAGACCAACGGGCCGCAACCTTGCGTTGCTACCTGCATGCGGATGCCATTGATATCAAGCATTTCCAGGTGTGGCTCGTTCATGTGCGCTTCCTGCTTTTCAAACGATGGACTCCAGCAACCGCGGCAGATTCGCCTGAGCCTTCTGCCTGCTGACCGAGAGCCGATACAGTTGTGCCATTTTCTCGGTGTCGGATTCTTGCAGGCCCCTGAGCACCGCCGTCAGAAAGAACAAGCGCGACTGCCTGATCCAGCGCGACAGGCCTTCATGCTCTGCCCAGCGTAGTTGGTTACCCAGGTAGACCGCCCACATTCTGATCCAGTCCGTGGGGACGTGAGGCGGGGGGACCATCGTGCAAAGCGCGTTCATTTGCGCTCGATCGGTCAGGTGGCTTTCCACGTAAGCGATCAAGGCCGCGCTGAACACGGGTTGGCAACTGCTGACCATCAACAGGTTAATCTTGCCGCCGTCGAACACCTTCATTTCAGGCAGTGAAGGGATGGCACTGGCGCTGCAATCAATGTGCAGAGTGCCTGGGTTCGTGGCGATGCTGCCCCGGTCCAGCACGATGCGCGTTGGCTCGATAGCTCGCACCCTGCCCAGGCGCACAATGTTGCCGATGCGTCGAAGCTCGCGTAATTCCGCCTGTGTGACGGTGGCGCAGCGATAAGCAGTGGGTTCGACTGACTTGTCCATACGCAGGAGTTGGCCCGCGGCCTCAAGTCTTGCGAACAGGTCCGGGATCGAGTCTGCGGCTGCGATGGCTTCGAATTGTGCCATGAGGCCGCCGATTGTTCGTTCGAAGCTGTCGGGGCCGGGTTGCAGGTTGGCCCGGTCGATCAACCACGGATCGTTCGGCATGATCCAGCAGATTTTTGCGGGCGCAACACCGTTTTGCAGACACCACAGGCAAGCGTCGATCCCGGTCTTGCCCGATCCCACCACTACGTAGCCAGAGGGGGGGTGGCGGATCTTCGGCAGGTCGTTCAGTGGCACGCATTGCACGTCGGGCTCCACCCTGTACCTGGGCGGGTG